>JANYDG010000077.1 GCA_025359885.1 Acidobacteriota bacterium | reverse complement strand
TTTTCGGGGTTGGCGCTCACGCCCGCTCAAAACAAAAAACTCAGGCAAACACTCGCTCACCATGAAGACGCCGACCTTCATTCATGCCGCAGCCGCGCTTGCTGGAATGGCCCTGTTTGGGAGCGGCTGCACCCGCCCTCCAGGGAGCACCCGTTGCTCCAGGCGTGCCGCATTTGAAGCCTTCAAAAGCCGAGACGCCCAAACCAGTCGCGCAGTAAACCGGGAACAGGGAATAAAAAAGGCCGGTCAACCTCTGTACGAGGAGCCGGCCTTTTCTGTTGTTCAGAAATAGCGTTGGTTGCTCAGGTCAGAGGTTGAGTTTTTCGACCACAATGGCTTCCGCGCGAGCCACCACTTCGTCCAGGGTCATGTGGGTGGAGTCAAGGAGGACTGCGTCTGCAGCTGGTTTGAGGGGCGAATCAGCACGGTTGCGGTCCCGCTCGTCGCGGGCACGCAACTCATCCACTACCTCTTCAGGTTGGATTTCCACCGCCACCGCCGGGTCTAACTGCTCGTACCGTCGCAGGCCTCGAACTTCCGGTGCCGCATCCAGAAAGATCTTTACGTCCGCATGGGGGAAGACGACCGTGCCGATGTCGCGGCCTTCCATCACCACACCGCCCTGCGCGCCAAGCTTCTGCTGCAGGTCAACCATCCAAGCCCGAATCTGCGGATGCACACTCACCCGCGACGCGCCATCGGTCACAGCCAGCTCGCGAAGCTGGGTGGTGACGTCAGCACCATCGAGGATCACGCGATTGCCGGTTGCGGTTGGTTCCAGGTGGATGCCTGTCTCGAGCGAAAGAGCCTGCAGTGCGGCGACATCTTCAAATCCAATGCCAGATGCAAGAGCCTTCAAGGCAAAGGCGCGGTACATGGCTCCCGATTCGAGATTGAGCAAGTTGAATGAGCGGGCAAGATGGCGTGCGATGGTGCTTTTTCCCGCACCCGCCGGACCATCGATGGCGATGATGGCTCGGCAGGCTGAGATTGCATGGCAGGGAGCGATTGCGGGCATGGCTGAATTCATTTGTTCAGCAATCATCCGCGTCGATTGGCGTCAGAGGGACGTGATCCGTTTGAGCTGCGCTGGGGTGCGCCAGGAGCCGCGCCATTTGAGCCATTTGAGCCATTTTTCGGTGCAGACTTGCCCTGTCCAGAGAAGCTGAAGCGTTTGCTGGCGCTGGTCGCTGCTGGCTCACGGCCGGGGCCGTCGGCAGCACTGCGTGGGCGACGTACGGGGCGGGCTGACCCATTGCCAGAGCCGGCAGTGGTGCCGATTTCACTTCGAGCGCCGTTGCTGCCATTGCGTGGCTGCGACGGCCGAGCCTGGCCAGTGCGCGGCTGAGGTGCCCGCCGCCGATCGCCGCCTGCAGTCGGGCGCGACTCAGCTGAACTGGAACCATTTCGGTTGCGATCTCTCGGATCGCGAGGGTGAACGCTGCTTCCACTGCGCGTCGGTCTGGGCCGGGGCGGTGCAGCAGACTTGGCCGCAGGACGCCCGTTGGCAACGGCACCAGCAGCGACCGCGGGGCGTGCAAAAATCTTCCGCGGCGCCGACGGGTCCGCCAGTTCAAAGCTGTCAGGTTCAGCCGAAATCATGGCTGTGGCTGTCAACTCCACATGAACCTCGTCAGAATTGGCTGCCAGCGACACCGGAAGCTCTTCATCATGAGTCTCGTCCAGGTAAGAGGCCGGGTACGCAGAACCGCGATGGTTGGTGCTGCGGTTGCCAGAGCTGCGGTAATTGGAATTGCGATAGGGCGGATACGCCGCGCTGATTTGGAATGTCGGGACTGCGGGGAACTCCGGCAGCGTGCCTGCGACGTAAAACATGGGCGAAGTGCCCATCGTCGTGCTGTGCACCTGGCGGGTCGCGGCCAGTCCGCGCACCACCTCGCGGATCTTGCTGCGTGCGGTCAATGGCGAGAGGAACATCTCCACATCTTCCATCGAAGCGGCGATGACGGCCTGCAGGTAGATTGAGGCCAGCACCGAGATCGCGGTGACCTGAGAGGTGGAGGCACCCTCGGCAATGGCCTTCTGAAATCGCTGACGCAGCGGCTGCCAGAGAGCCGGAACGCCGACCTCGGGAACCACGGGAATAATCCGCAGCTGCTTCCACAGCTCGTGAAGTGCACGCAGAACGGCCGTCTCGGTCACTTCACGGCCTAATGCGTCGCGGATTTGCGCGGCCGTCATGTTGGCTGAGTCAATTTGCTTGGCCGCCAATACGGCAAGCTGCGAAACCTGGCGCGAGCCCGTCAATTGGGGCGAACGCCGCCAGTCACGGTCACCGCGAAGAGCATAGATGTAGGGGAGAACCCAGCCGGCAACGACGTAATCGGGCTGGTCGCCAGGCTGACCCGACAGATTGAGGCGGACCGCCACTCCCTCGGCTTCCAGACGCACCAAAAGCTCTTCCGCCGAAGCAATCAGCTCCAGGGTAGGCTCGGTCGTCCGCTCGCCAGCTACGGCTTCAACAAAGGTAGGAGCAGTAAATCCTGCTTGCGCAGAACGAGGAAGGAAAATGCAAAGTCCCGTTTCCTCGATCCAGGTGCGGACATCCTCAATCGTGATGGCCCCGTGTCCGTTTTGGCGCATCCTTTCGGCGCGCGCTGCTTCCAACTGCTCTGCTGTCAAAGAAAACCTCACTTCCAGGCTGAAACGCGCGCGCTGTAAACAGCCTGACCCCGTGCCCGGTTAAATCAGTTCTCTGGAGAGGGGCCGGAGAACTGCCGGAGATGGGTGAGGCAGACAACACGAGCGGTCTGGCGTACTTGCCGGGCAACCCCTCTCCCTCGGGAGCAGGAGCGCCACCTCGCACCAAATCTTAGACTTTGTGATCTCAGATTCGTTGGAAGGCCCGCTGGATCTCTCTCCAAGAATACCTCAAAGCGATTGGTCGTCCATGGGGACAACTGGTAGGAAATTCAGTTTTTGATAATTCTTTTAGTAACCACTCCATTTTTTGGGATTCTAAAGGCGTATTAACCTTGATCGCAGAGTGGCAGGCGATCGATGCAGCAATGCGTCCTCTGAGAGTCCGAAGGTCGTTTCGCCGGGTTGAGGCCTGACCCGTGTCCACGCCGACGCCCTCCGTAACCGTGGCCTGTTCGATCACTTCGGCCAGCATCCGCTCCAGCTCGCGCCCTTCGAGGCCGATCGGGGCAGCCTTGACTGCCAGCGTGCGAGGGCCAAACGGTTCGGCTTCAAACCCGTTGCGGTCAAGTTCGTCGGCTAAATCTGCAAAGACGGCCATCTGCCAGGGCTGGAGTTCGACAAGCAACGGCATAAGCAGGCGCTGGCGTTGTACCGCCTCCACATCGCGGCTCGCCAGCAGCTTTTCAAACAGCACGCGCTCGTGGGCCACATGCTGATCAATAATCCAGAGGCCCTCATCGTTCACGGCAAGAATGAACGAGTCGCGAAGCTGGCCGAGCGGTTTCAGCGTGGCGAGGCCGTTGAGGTTGGTTTGCTCGCGCTGGTTCTCAACGCTCGCCGTGGCTTGTGCCGTGCTCACGAAAGCGGCCGCCTTGTCGCCCTCCTCACCGCACGAGGGGATGGCGGTCTGGTCCGTCGCCTGGAAAAGAGCCGCCGCGGCAGCTTGCCAGTTCTGCTGCACCGGATCAAAGCGCCCCGGACTTTCGTGCGGCAGAAAAGGCAGGTTCCCCGGTATCGGTGTCGGAATCTTCGGCGTGAGCTGGAAGGCCGATTCAGCGGGATAAATGTCCTCAGAATCATTCACTTGCAAGGGAGGCGTGCCGTGAGCGGGTATGCCCTCCTGCAGGTCGGGAACGTGAGGGGCGACCGGTGGCAGCAGGGAGGGCGAGGCGACAGGTGCGCTGTCGAGCGCGGTGAGGAAGCCGGCTGCGGGCCGAGCTTTGACCAGAGCCGCCCGCAAACTGTCGCGGACAAAGTCATGGATGACGCTCTGCTGGCGAAATCGAACTTCAGTCTTGGCCGGATGCACGTTCACGTCAACTTCCTCGGGCGGCATTTCAAGGAAAAGCAGAACGACAGGAAAGCTGGTCGGCGGAATGATGTTGCGATAGGCTTCACTGACCGCGTGCAGCACCTGGCGGTCGCGGATAAGCCTCTTGTTGACAAATACATAGATGGAGTTGCGGTTGAGCTTTTGTAGCTCTGGTTTGGAGTAGAAACCGGTAAGGCGCAGGTAGCCGGGCGCGCGGAGAGGCTCGTTGGGGTCCTTTTTCCACGGTGGAGGCTCGGGCAGACCAGGGCGGTCGAGTGGTGCCTCGGCAGCCAGGGGCAGCAACTGGGCCAGGGTGTCCGCACCGAATATCTGGTAAATTCTTTCTGCTGAACGGTTTACAGGCGGCGCGAGCAGCAGTGTGTGGGTCGCTGAGAGCAGCTCAAAGTGCTTTTCCGGGTGAGCAAGGGCGTAGTGCGTCACCAGGGCTACGACGTGGGAGAGTTCAGTCGATTCGGCACGCAGGAACTTGCGGCGGGCCGGAGTGTTGAAAAAAAGATCCTGAATCGTGATGGCCGTACCCTGGGGCAGGGCTGCTTCTTCGACTCTGAGAATCTTTCCGCCCGCGATTTCAAGGCGGGTGCCAACCCCGCCGTTTGGTTCACAAGTCTCGAGAAGCAAACGAGATACCGAGGCAATGGAGGGCAGCGCTTCGCCGCGAAATCCAAGCGTTGCGATGCTCAACAGGTCATCGGCAGTGCGGAGCTTCGAGGTAGCATGGCGCTCAAAGGCCAGCAGGGCATCGTCGGAGTTCATGCCGTGGCCATTGTCGGTGATGCGAATCAGCTTCCGACCGCCAGCTTCGATTTCCACCTTGATCCGCGTGCCGCCGGCGTCTAAAGCGTTCTCCAGCAACTCTTTAACAACCGAAGCGGGCCGATCGACGACCTCGCCAGCGGCGATCTGGTTGGCTACGTGATCGGGCAGAATGCGTATGCGACCCATGAATTCACAGTATCGCAGGGTTGGCGCGGGCCGTGCAGGCAACTGCATGCAACATCGATCGTGTCTTCCAAGGCAAAAACGCTCCAAGGCAAAAACGTCCTAGTTCGTTGTGAAGCTCAGCACCGAGCCTGTCTTGGTGCCGACGACGTTCGAAGCGACCGCCTTGAAGTAGTACTTCGTCTTGGTTTTGAGGCCGGTCAGCGTTGCCGTGACCGAGCTTGGGGTGGTGCCGGTGAGAGAGCCCGTCTTGGTTGTGGTGCTGGTCAGCGATGTCTGGCTGGTTCCGTAGGCAAACCAGTATTGAGTGGCAGAGTTGTTCGCCGTCACAGTTCCGTTGAGGGTTGCTCCTGAGGTGGTCAGGCCGGTTGCAGCCTTCGACGCTACGGTGGGCGCAACCGCAATCGTGTAGGTGGCGCTCGCGACCGCACTGTTGGTGTATCCCATTGCGACCGCGATCGCTCTCACCGTAGTGGTCTTACTCACCGCGATTGGCCCTGTGTATTTCGGTGAAGAGGTCGTTGGGGTTGCGCCGCCGGTGGTGTAGTAGATGGTCGCTCCCGCCGTTGTGTCCGCCAGAGTGACTGAGCGGGAAGAGGTGTAGATGCCGGCTGCGGGCGTAAACGTCGGAACAGCAGCCTGGGTTATCGCGGACTTGATGCTCTCTGTCAGGGTCGTGCTCGTGCTGCCGCCAAAGCTCAAACTGCCGCCGTAGAGGGCGACAACCGAGTGCGTGCCTGCAGCCAGCGCAGAGGTTGAATAGCTCGCCTGCGCAGAGGCGTTCAGGCTGACCGTGGCCACATTGGAACTATCCACCAGAAACACCACGTTTCCGGTTGGCACGGCGGTGCCGGAGGTCGGCGAAACGGTAGCAGTAAAAGTGACTGGGGAGCCTGCATTCTGCGGGTTAGCACTAGACGCCAGTGAAGTGATGGTGGTCGCCGCAGATGAGAATTTTGTAATAAAGGCGTTGGCCGCAGCGGTGCCAGCGCCGTGGTTTGAGATCTGAAAGGCTCCGACCGTGACCGGGTAGTTGGTCGATTCGGCAAGGCCGGCGATGTAGACGCCGCCAGTGGCGTCGAGCGCGATGCCCGCAGCATTGTCGCCAGCGAAGTTGCCCGAGGTACCCACCGGGGCTCCCGCCCCACCGATATAGGTGGAGTAGACCAGGGCGCTTGCTGTCGGGTTCAATTCAGCGAAAAACGCGTTTGATGTCTTATCTGCGGCAGCGTAGTTGGTCGCCTGGAAGGTGCCCGCGGTGACGGGAAAGTTTGTTGAGAAGGCCGTACCCGCGACGTAGGCATTGCCAGCTGCATCCACTGCCAGCGCATCGGCGGTGTCGCCGGATTTGATGAAAAAGGTCTTTTGCAGGCCACTGCCGCCGAGCCACGTTGAGTACACGAGCCTGGACCCGGTCGGATCGAGCTTGGCCACAAAGGCGTTTGAGGCGGAGATGGCTGCCGCGTTATTCACCGATTGGAAGACTCCAGGCGTAGTAGGAAAGTCGCTGGAACTGGCCGCTCCGGCGACGTACGCGTCACCCGAGACGTCAAGAGCCAGCGCGTAGCCGCCAGAGTTGCTCGTGCCTCCAATCAGGGTGGAGTAGACAGGCGCGCTGCCAGCAGGGTTCAGTTTGGTCACAAAGACCGAAGTCTGCGTGAGTGGCGTTGAGAGGCTGGTTACCTGGTAAGCTCCGGCAGTCGTAGGAAAGTTGGCGGAAGCCGTTGCACCTGCTACGTATACGTTGCCAGCGCCGTCGAGCGCCAGCGCATAGGCCGCATCGCCCTCACCATTGAGGCCGGTTCCGCTGCCGCCGAGAAGCGTGGAGTATGCGAGCGCGGTCCCGGTCGAGTTGAGACGGGTCACAAAGGCGTCGTAGGAGTTGTTGGCAGCGGCATGGTTGGTCGTCTGAAAGGCGCCAGCCGTGGTCGGGAAGTTTGCCGAGTAGGCAGTCCCCGCCACATAGGCGTCACCTGAGCCATCCACAGCGATTGCATTGCCCATGTCGCCCGTTCCACTGCCACTCCCGCTGCCGCCAAGGTAGGTCGAGTAAATCAGCGCACTGCCTTGGGCGTTGAGCTTGGCAACGAACGCGTTGAATCCGCTGGCGTTAGCCTTGCTCGCCGTCTGAAAAGCGCCCGCCGTCGTAGGAAAGTTGCTGGCAAAGGTAGAGCCGGTAATGTAGGCATTGCCCGCGCTATCGAGCGCAATCGAGTTGGCGCGCGTGTTGAGGCTGCCGCCGATATAAGTGGAGTACACCAGTGCGGTGCCGCCCGGATTGAGCTTCGAGATGAAGGCGTTAAAGGTGCTGTTCGCTGCCGCGGCATTGGTCTGCTGCAACGCGCCCGCAGTCACTGGGAAGTTGGCCGAACTGGCCTGACCCGTTACGTAGGCATTGCCAGACGCATCGACTGCGATGGCCGTTGCGGAGTCTCCGCCAGTCGAAGTGCCACCAAGGAAGGTCGAGTAGGCCAGAACTGGATCGATGATGAGCGGCTGTGCCAGTCGATAGCGGCCAAGGGCAAAACCGACGGTATGGTGGTTCTGCACGAGGAAGCTGCCCGCGACCGCGTGGCGGCGCCCGTCGATCTGCTGGTAAATCGAAGGCTTGTGGAAGGCTATCTGGCCGCGCTTTCCAAAAAGTACAAGGTTACCGTGCGCGTCCACTCTGAGCTTTTCAATCCCCTCAAAGTGCAGCTGAATCTGCCTCGGATTGGCTCGCGGCCCGACGACGAAATCGTATTCAAGCTGACGCTGGTTGCCGTGGTAGAGCAGGTCAATGCCGGGGTAAACCTCGGCGTAACGGACTTGAGCATAGGTGGCCAATCCCGTCTGCCAGCGCGCCGGGTCGTCTCCAATGAAGTAGTTGGCTTTGCCTGGAAGAGGCTCCTGCCCCGTGGCGATCGCGGCTGTGTTTGGCTGCCCGGCAAGGCTCATGCGGAATGTGGCCGCAGGCTGTGGGCAAGCAGAGTGGCGGAGCGCGTCCCCGGTCCCTTTCTGAGCCCCGGTTGCTTTCTGAGCCCGGGTTGCGCTGGCTTGAGCGCATCCATCGCTGTTCAGTGACAGCACGGCATCCTGACCGGTAAGAAAGAGGGAGTATCCATTGCCGCGCGAAAGGAACTGCACGCCTGCCCCCGCCTGGCCTGAGTAAGCCTCAAAGCTGAGCGGGAGCTTGCCATAACTGGCCGCCGCATGGGCCTGGCTGGCAGGGGATGAGGTCTGGGCAAAGGTTGAAAAGGGACCAGAGGTGAATGTGAACCCAACCAGTGCAGCAAGCAGCAGGGCCTTCAAATTCGTACGCGCGATCATGGAGTCTCCCAGGGGCCAATCGCTGCAGGCTTTTCAGGGCAGGCCGCAGCTCTTTCGGCTATCGCACTTAACTTGAAACCATCGGGAGGGAAACCTCGATAGTACTTCGGCGTAAAAATGAGGGTACTAAAGTCGTAGGTAGGTAAATTGTGCCCTGTTCTGAGTGCAAACACGTCAGTCGGGCAGCGGTACCGTGTTGACGGGACGCGTACATTGGCAGCACACGTTGGCACCAAGGGGGATCTGAGATTTGCAGTAAGGGCATTCAGTGGTGCCGTGGTCGGGCAGGGTCCAGCGAACAAGCACGATCAGCACGGCCGCGAGGTAAACGCCAATTGCGCAGAAGTCGATCAGGCTGGGGAACAGCGGCGCGCCCGAGAGCAGCGAGCTGCGAATCGAGAAGACGCCGACAAAGAGCGAGACAAGCTGGCCAGCCTGTTCGCCGGGCTTGGCAAACCGGATGAGATAGAAGAGCCAGAAAATGAGCAGCACGCCGACGATGATAGCCAGGGAGCGGAGCATGAGCGGGCGGTCCAGCAGGATTTCGTAGGGGTCGTTGGGGTACTGGGTGCGGATATTGTTCAGGTGGGGAATGAAATTGGAGTTGGCAAAGTCAGTTTCGAAAGTATCGATCAGCACATTGGGGTAGACGGCGGGGTCAGTCACCTCCATCAGGGATGGGTTGAGGTGGAGGGTGTAGCGGTCAAAAGGATAGAAAAAGGGTCCGGAGGCGGCTTCTGCATTCCAGATGAAGGTCCCTTTGCCCATAAGTGACCCCCAGGCGGGCGGAAATGCGAGGGCCACGGGCGAGTCCGTCCCTCCCTGATAGGAGAGGGTATGGCCGTCGTAGTGGTTGATGCGGAGCACGACCTTTTTCAGGTCGGCTGACCATTTCTGGATTGCCTCGGGCTGCATCCGGTCGGTGTTGGGTGCGACTTCAACGCTGAGCGTGCCCGAGAACTGGTTGCCAGCAGGGTGAAATTCCTTGAACGTGAGTGCCAGGAAGGTGAAAGTTTTGCCTGAGGAGCGTTCGTCGGCGATTGGGCAGCCGATGCGCGTCGGTTGCTCGTGGCGCACGAGGTAGGTCGCGAACCCGGTGGCCGCGGCAAGCGCAAAAGTGATGAGGAGGGTGCGGGTTAAAGAGCGGGGCCAGCGCCTTGGCTTTTGCGAGACCGGCTTTTGCGAGACCGGTTTGGGCGAGACCGGCTTGAGTGAGAACGGCATTGGGGCCAAGCATACGCCAGTGTCGGGAAAAATGAAAAACCCAGGTCTCTGGCCGCGATTGCCGGGGAGAGACCTGGGTTCGTGTGCTTCTCGGGTGCGGTAGCGTTTCCGGTCAGGCGGAGTGGGCCGGGTTAAAGAAGGTGCGCGTGATGCGATCGCCGAGTTTGTGGAGGCGGAGGAAGTTGGTCGAGCCGGACTTGGTGCCGGTTCCGGCGATAAGTGCGATAATCTCGCCTTTGTGCGCGTAATGATGCTGCTCCAGGAGCGTTTCCGCGAGCTCCACCATGGCTTCGGTGGTTTGCACCTTGGCGCAATGCACCGGCGTCACACCCCAGAGCAGATTGAGGCGGTTGATGGTCACTTCAATGGAGCTGAAAGCGTAGATGGGAGCTGCGGGCTGGTATTTTGACAGCTTGATGGCAGTCGCACCCGACTCGGTAAAGATAGCAATGCCGCGCAGGTCAAGGTCTTCGGCTGCGTGCGCCGTGGCTTCGCAAATGGTTTCGGCGACGGAGAGGGTCTTTTTGCGCGGACCGACCAGGTAGGAGCCCTCGGTCTTGGCTGCGGCAATGGTGTCTTCTGCCTCGCCAACGATGCGCGCCATCATCTTGACCGCTTCGACGGGGTAGGCGCCCATGGCAGATTCGCCCGAGAGCATCACAGCGTCAGTTCCGTCATAGATTGCGTTGGCCACGTCAGAAACCTCAGCCCGTGTCGGGCGCGGGTTGTCGATCATTGACTCAAGCATCTGGGTCGCGGTGATGACCGGCTTGCGATGGTCCGCTGCGCGACGGATAATCAGCTTCTGCAGGGCAGGAACTTTTTCCGGCGGCACTTCAACGCCAAGGTCTCCCCGGGCCACCATGATGCCGTCCGCGACCGTGAGGATTGCGTCCAGGTGTTCAATCGCCTGGGGCTTTTCGAGCTTGGCGATAATCCAGGTCGCTCCGCCGTAGGCAGCGACGCGGTTGCGGACGAGGTTGATGTCCTCCGCCGTGCGCACAAACGAGACAGCAACGGCATCCACACCATTTTTCAGGGCAAATTCCAGATCAATGTCGTCTTTTTCAGTCAGAGATGGCACGCGCACCGGGATGCCAGGCAGGTTGATGCCCTTGTTTTCGCCGAGCTTGCCGCCATTGACGATTTCGCAGATCACATCGTCGCCATCCACCTCATGCACGCGGAGTTCGATCAAGCCGTCCGAGAGCAGAATGCGTGAGCCCTGCTCCACATTTTCAGCGAGAGTCTTGAAGGTAGTGCCAACCAGCGCGGCCGTGCCTTCGACTTCGCGGGGCGTGATGGTGATCTTTTCACCGGCCACCAGCATCACTGCCTTGTGGTCCACGAGTTTAGAGGTGCGGATCTTGGGGCCCTGCAGGTCGCCCAGGATGCAGAGCGGCTTGTGCTCTTCGCGGCTCACCTTGCGGATCATCTGGATGAGGGCGAGCTTTTCGGCGTGGGTGCCATGGGAAAAATTAAGGCGGACAACGTCGAGTCCGGCGCGGACCAGTTGACGAAAAACGGGCTCGGTATTCGATGCAGGACCGAGGGTAGCGACAATCTTCGCGCGTCGCTTGAGGATTGCATCGGAAAAAGTCAGGTCAGCGGTGGACATCAGAGACACTCCGGGTGGTGCTGAAAAAATGCGTTCAGAACGAAAGAAGCAATCAGGACTGAGCAATTAAGACCTGAGCAATCAAGACCTGAGCAATCAAGACCTGGGCAAGCGCGAATGAGTTCATACCGGAGTCCCTGACGCCGGTTCGCTGCAATCATGCGATGAGGTCCATTCCGTCCAATTGTACAAGAGCAGTAGCAATGTAGCCGAGAGAGCATGCCGGGGAAATGCGCAGGGGAGTCGCGTCCGGGCGTGAATTCACGAGGATTTGACTGAGGCTGCCATTGCGGGAATTTCCGGGTTGGCCTGGTTTCTTTGGCAGTACAGCACACCATTGAGGTGGGCACCAAGCAGCACACTGAAGGAGGTGAGGTAGAGCCAGACCAGGGTCGCAATCGCCGTACCGAGAGAGCCATAAATGATGGTGTAGTCCGCGACCCGGGTAACATACCAGCCAAAGGTAAGCGTTGCCGGAAACCAGAGCAGCGTCGCGGTAATGGCGCCGGGCAGCACGCGGGTCCAGCCCTCGCGGCTATGGGTGCCGTAGTGGTAAAGCGCGCCAAGAACAGCGGTGCTGGTGAGCAGGGCCAGCGACCAGCGGGCAAGCCTCCAGAGAATGAGCACAATGACGTGCAACTCGTGCTGGGAATTGTCAATCATCCACTGTTCAATGGGCTGGCCAAAGATCAGGATGGCCGTAGCCAGCGAAAGCGGCACCAGCGCAATCGGCACCAGCAGCAGGGCGCGGATGCGCGTTTCCCAGAAAGTCCATGCGCCCGTGCTGCCGCCAGGTGGAAGCTGGTACGCATGTTGAAATCCGCCCATCAGCGAGAGCATCACGCCAAGTGCAGCGAAAAGTGAAAGCGTGCCGGCGGAGAGGGTCACCTGGAGAGAATACGCGCGCTGCGTCTGAAAGTAGGAGAGCAACAGCGACATCGTGTCCGCTGGCAGGAACTGTTCGCTGGCATTGCGCAGCGCGTCGAGCAGCGTGTAGCCAGCCGGAACAAGGGCAAGCAGAGTCGTGAGCACGAGGAACGCTGGGAACAGCATCAACATACCCGAGTACGCGGTCGCCTTGGCACGGTCCAGCACTTCGTTTTGCAGCGCCTGGTGCAGGGCACGAAAGAGCGCGATGCGGAGTTGGCGTGTGGCCTGGCTGGCGCGCATGTGCCGTGACTCGCCGCGCCCGGATTCGCCAGACCCGGATTTGCATGGCTCGGATTGTCGAGGCGAGGTCAGCATGGCGTCCCTGCAAGAGTCGCGCATCGCCGGCGTGGTTTGCAAGTCGAGACTGCGCCCGTGATACGCAGCCTTACCGGATGCGGAGGAACAGGATAAGGGCGCTGATGACGACGTGGAGAATTGGCTCCATAAAGAAACCGACAACGTAGCGGCCCAGGATGAGGATGAGAAAGAATCCATAGCGGGCAAACTGGTCGTAGGTGGCCAGTGCGTTATAAGGCAGCATGTTGCGCAGCACGTGGCTGCCATCCAGCGGTGGAATGGGCAGCAGATTAAAGACCATCAGCGCGATGTTGACCTCAATCATCAGCCACCCCAGCAGGGCCAGCGCCTGGGGAGCGGTCTGCGAGCTGAGGTCGATTTCCATGTTGGTCGCGTTAATCACCGCGTCGTGGCCGCCGGGGATGGCAACGATCAGCAGGACGAGAAGGGCAAAAGAGGCGAAAACGAGCAGCAGGTTCGAGGCCGGCCCGGCCAGCGTCGTCAGATTGTCGTCACGGCGAATGTGCTTGAAATTGCGCGTGAGCACCGGGGTCGGCTTGGCCCAGCCAATCATCATGCCGGCTCCGCCTATGCCCATCACGGGGCCAAAAATCATCAGCGCCGGAAAAAGCAGGGTTCCTATGGGGTCAATATGCTTGATCGGGTTCAGCGTCACGCGGCCCTGCATGCGCGCCGTCTGATCGCCCAGGCGAGAGGCCATCCAGGCGTGGGCGCACTCGTGACAGGAGAGGGAAAAAATGAGAATGACGAACTGGTAAAGCGCGACGACGAGCTGGATGCCGGATGCTTGCAAAGACGTTTCTCCTGAGGCGCGAGCCCTGCACGGGGTTTGGCTCAGGTTAGCATGGCGGGGCACACTGAAGCTGCTGCGGAAAGTGTTTGGCCCCGGCGCTCAGTGCGGGATAAGGTGGGTGTATGAGCAAGAATCTTGGCCGGGCGCTGACTGAGGTCGGCTTCATCATTTTTTTGTTTTATTCAAATCTGCTGATGGGCGAGTTCGACCACTCCGGCGCGGCCCAGGGCCGAGGGCTGCTGTGGGCGCTCGCGGATATATTCACATGGATTAATTTTGGGATAGCCGTGATTGCGGCGGTCATTGGCTACTTTGTCGTTGAAGGACTGCGGAAGCGGCTGTGAAGGCGAGTTTGAGTGTGAAGTTTCGAGTGTAGAGTCTGAAAAACAGGTCCTTCCCTTCGTTCAGGATGACAAACCTCTGTTTCTTGCTAGCGGTTGTATCCACCATCGCGTCGTGGGCGGTCGTCACGCCGAGGTCCCCTGTCGCCTCTGTCACCACGGCCTCCGCGGTCGTCCCGTCTGCCGCCGCGGTCACCAAATCCGGTGCGCTGAGGCATCACCGGGATAGGTGCCGGCAGGTCGGTGCGGCCTTTGGGATAGACCACCAGGTACCGCTCCTGGCCTTCGCCAATCGACGCGGTCTCCACGTCTTCAATCGATTTGAACGCGAGATGCAGCATGCGCCGCTCACGGGAGTTGGTCGGAGGAAAGCTGTAAGGGGTGCCGGATTGGCGCACGCGCTCCGCAGCGGCATCGGCGGTAAGCTGGATCTCCTGCTGCCGCAAAGCCTTGAAGTTCAGCGCGTCAAAGCTGACCAGGTCCTGCTCGCGAAGGTCAAGGCGAAGGATCTGCGCAGCGATGTGCTCGAGCGAGCGGAGGAGTTCGCCGCCGCGCTGCGTAAGCAGA
Source organism: Acidobacteriota bacterium (assembly GCA_025359885.1). GTDB lineage: Bacteria > Acidobacteriota > Terriglobia > Terriglobales > Acidobacteriaceae > Acidicapsa. The sequence goes on along the minus strand of JANYDG010000077.1, from coordinate 93,568 downwards.
GGGGCGTCAGCTCCGCTGAGATCGACATTGATAATCTGCGCGCCACTTGCGACAAGAGCCGGGTCAGCACCCTCAGGCGGGGCGCTGGCGCTGATGCGGTACTTGAGCTTGAGGCCGCCGAGCTTGACGACAGAATTCAGGAGGCTGGCGATCTGCTGGGCGGCTTGTTGGAGGTTTTCGATGGGCATGACGTACCAGTATCGCAAATTGGGCTGTGGTTGGGGGAATAAGTCTTTGCCTCGCCTCGATCACCCATCTCAAACTCAAGACAGGGGGCACCCGGCTTACCGGATGGATACCGATGCACCGGCGTCACCCGTTTGAAAATGGCGGACGGTGGCCGGAACACCGAAGGCAATAGCGAGTACCAGACCAGTCGAGAGTATGTCGCGGCCATAAAAGGGCAGTCCAACGGCAAAGCAGGTCAGCAGGCCGCTCATACTCGGCGCGTACATGCCGCCAGGGTGGCTGGATTCAAGCCAGACCGCGTAGTTCGAGGCAAGAAAGAAAGAGGTCGGGCCAAGCAGCGCAGCCGAGGCGACGCGCAGCGTAGAGGCGCGCTCGGTGAGCAGAATACGGCCGAGAACGATAGCGGCGCCGTACCACGCCCAGGTGACCATGTACGACTGCCAGGCAAAGTCATAGCCATAAACGCGGGTCGTGAGGAAGTAGTCAACGCCTGCGAGGGCGGCCATCGGCAGCAGCATCTCGCGGAAGCTGCGGCGCGCGCCAAAGTAAAGCAGCGAGCCACCGACAGCCGTGAATCCGAACCAGCCGGAGTGGGGAACGACGCGGCTCAGTAGAGCGGCGAGCAGAAGCAGGTATGCGGGCATTGAAACCTCAGAGGACTTTCGAAAGATCGTTCAGAAATGGCCGGAACGCTCTCTCCATTTTGCGGAGCAAACCGGCGGGGGTCAACTTTTACCTGTTGATGGCATCAATTTTTCTTGTGACTTGATTTCAAAAAGAGTTCGTTAAGAACGCGGGCGGCTACTTCTGCTCCCTGCCGTTGAGAAACTGGCCTGCGTCTTCGTGACCATCGACAATGTAAACGCCGCCCGAGAGTGCCGACCGGGCGAGGGAGTCTTCGAGGCTTTGGTTGGCGGAGTTGGCCATGCGAGGGCTGAGAAACGGGTAGGCAAAGCGCAGGTCACTGAATTCGACGGCAGACCAGGCGCGCCCCACTGGAAGCTGCGGCGGGGCCGTGCCGGGGATCGGTTGCGGGCCGAGATCATGCACCACGGGCCACTGGGCCCAATCAAGATAAACCTGCCCCAGGCGAGTGCGGCGAGCCGCTTCAGAGGCTGCTGTGGGGGCTGGCTTGAAGAGGGAGTTGATGCGCGCATCGCTCTCGACCAGGCCAGAGCGGGTGTCAACCTCGGCAGTCTGCCAGGTGGTGTCGGTTTCAAGCAGCGCGTGCCAGCGCCACGGGTTGCCAGGATAGGGCATCAGGGCGATGCGGCGGGCAGGTGTGGGAGTGACCAGCGCCGCTTCGACGAGGGTGTGGGCCTGGGCATGTTCAGCCCAGCGCCAGCACCAGAGCAGCGCCATGCCAATGAGGGCTGCGGTAGCCAGGCCGCGCCCGCGGAAGTGAGTCCGGCGCGCACCGACTTCGCGGTCGGCCAGGCCGAATAAAGCGGGCAGCACAACCGCCCCGACCAGCATGACCCAGAGAACTGGTTCAGCGATAAAAACAAGATCGCCCGAGTACCAGCGGGCATTGAAGGGGAAGAAGGGGCGCAGCCCGTAGTTGTTCGTCCAGTCGAGCAACAGGTGGCTGAGGCATGAAATCAGCGCAGAAACGAAAATCCAGAGCCAGTTGATCGGCTGCGGTGCGGTCATGCTCTTGCGCAGCGGTACAAATCGATGAATCAGCCAGACGCAGCCCGTAACGGCAAGCGCGATCACCGGGGAGGCAATCAACGTATGGGTGATTCCGCGATGGTGGGCAAAGCTCTCCACCGGGCCGCGCAGTGACCAAACCACGTCAATATCCGGGGCCTCGGCAGCGAGAACAGCAGCAAGGGTGGCATACGCGGTACGGCGATTCAGGCCAGCCCGACCGATGCAGGCTCCAGTGAGCAGGTGGGTGATTGGTTCCATGAGTGGACCCATTTTAGGCTATCCGCGCTGCAGCTGTTTTCCAGTTCGTACATACCGCGGTTCGCTTGTGTTACGCGTGAATCTCTGGCAGCATCGCTGTTAGCCCTTTATGCGCAAATCTCGTGAAGTTCCGCTCACCTTGCTGGCCGCTGTAGCCCTTGCCTCCATTGGGTGCCACGATGACCCGCGCCACTGTGTGGACGGCCAGAACCGCCTCGCGCCCGACTCCAACTGTGAGGCGTATTCAGGTGGTGGGCATGGCAGCGGTGGGTATGGGTACCACTACATGTATGGTGGGTCGAACGGCGGCCGATTTGGCGACACCGTCGTAGGCGGCAGCGTGAGCCGGGGCGGCTTTGGCCATGGCGGCAGTCACAGCGGGGGCGAGTAATGCGCCGTCACAGCATCGCTCCTCGCCCAAACTGGCAGTCACACGTAGAAAAAGTCGGGCTCACCTTCCACACCCTCGAGAACGGCAGCCCCTACTGGGATGAATCAGCTTACTGGGAGTTCTCAGCTTCCGAAGTAGACCGATTGGAGGCCGCAACTGCCGAGATTCAGCGGCTCGCGCTGGCTGCCGGAGACGTGATTCTGGAGCGCGACTGGCTCAGCCGCATGCAGATTCCTGCCGCAGCCGCAGAGCACATCCGGCAGACCTGGCAAAGCGAGCCACCAGCACTCTACGGCCGGCTTGACCTCGCTTATGATGGGCGCCAGATCAAGCTGCTGGAGTACAACGCCGACACTCCCACAGCGCTCGTTGAGGCAGCCGTCGCGCAATGGTACTGGCTCGAAGACTGCTTCCCCCGCGAAGACCAGTTCAACTCCCTGCATGAAAAGCTCGTAGCCAAGTGGAAGGACCTTGCACCCTACGTAGCGCAGCCCGTCTGCTTTGCCCATGATGGGGCAGAAGAAGACGCGATGACCGTAACCTATCTGCGCGACACAGCCCAGCAGGCAGGGCTGCAGACCACTGAACTGACGATGCACGAGATCGGCTGGGACGAGAAGAAGCATTGCTTTGTCGACCTGCACGAGTCCGCGATTCAGACCCTGTTCAAGCTCTACCCCTGGGAGTGGCTGCTGGCAGAGTCCTTTGCCGAGCATGCCCTTGGGACGATGAACGCCCGGCAGCAAAAGGCCCGCCCCGGAATGACCCAGTGGATTGAGCCAATCTGGAAGATGATGTGGTCAAACAAGGCGCTGCTCGCTATCTTGTGGGAGCTCTATCCGAATCACGAACTGCTGCTGCCAACCTACCTGGGCGGCCCCCGCAACCTGCAGAATTATGTGCGGAAGCCGTTCTTTGGGCGCGAGGGCGGGGGCATCACGGTGTTTCGAAACTGGGCGCAGGCCGAGGGGGCAAACCCGGCTGCGACGCCCGATGAGGCCTGTGTCTACCAGGCACTGGCCCCGCTGGCGCAGGCCGATGGCCGCACCGCGGTGATCGGCAGCTGGCTGGTGGATGGCGAACCGGCCGGCATGGGTATCCGCGAGTCAGAGGGCCTCATCACCACCAACATCAGCCGGTTCGTGCCCCATCTTTTCCGGTAATGATCGCTCCCGCCACAACAGTGCCAGCAACGAGAGCATTTTCAGAATTGGTGTAGACCGAATTAGGGCCTGTTCACTGGATTTTTCATCAGGAAAATACAACCTCACCCCAGCGAGAGACTTCCCAGAATTCCTGAAAATGCCTCAGTACCCAGGCTGGATCGACTTGGCTTCTTCCCAGGTGATGCGGCGTTGCTGGCGGTAGGCAAGGTTGGCCATGTGCGCCGCAACAGCAGAGAGGTAGCCGGTTTCGACCGGGGCGTTGGTCTGCTGTTTGCGGCTCCGCATGCAGTCAAACCAGTTCTGCATGTGGTCAACTCCCTTCGCCGACCCGCTCCGCAATGCGCCGTTGGGACTGTTGATCTTTTCCGGATAGAAGTTGAGCGAGGATTCAGACTTGCCCGTGACCATATTCGTTGAGCCGCTGATGTGTTCAATCGTGCCATCCGAGCCCAGAAACCTTTCGCCTAAGCCATAGCGGCTGTTGGAGAAGGTAGATTGCCAAAGCACCGTGAGGTCGGGAAACTCCAGCGTGACGGCGATGGTGTCGGGCACCTGGCGGCCATCCTTTTCAGAGAAAACCCCGCCGGCCATCGTGGCGGCGAGGGGTTCCTTCAGGCCGAGGACAGTGATGATCCAGGCAATCTGGTGAACCATGTTTTCCGTGACGTTGCCGCCGGAGAACTCCCAGAAGAGCCGCCAGTTGATGAAGCGGTGGCCATTGAAAGCTTCTTGAGGGCGATCATTGAGGAAGAGGTCCCAGCCGACATGCTGGGGGTCGCAGTCGGCCGGAATTGGCCTGAGCCACTGCCCCTGGCCGTGCGGGCTGTTGCGGCTCATCCACGCCTCGACCATGGTGATCTTGCCAGGCAGACCCTGCCTCACCCACTGCTGGGCGTCGGCGTGCGTGCCCTCGCTCTCATGCTGCAGGCCGATCTGGATCACCTGCTTTGAGGCGGCGGCAGCCTGGCGGCAGGTGATGGCCTCGGGAATTGACCAGGTCATCGTTTTTTCGCAATAGAGATCTTTGCCGCTGGCAATTGTGTCGAGAAAGTGACGGGAGTGCAGAAAGAGTGGGCTCGCGACAATGACGCCGTCAATGTCGTGCCGGTCAAGCAGCTTGCGGGGATCGTCGTAAAGCTGGGCTCCGGGGGCGAGGGCGTGGGCCTCATCGCGATGGCGGGAGTAGACATCAGCAACAGCGACAAACTCGACGTCGGGCAGGGCGAGGGCTGCGCGCATGTCTTCCTGGCCGCGGCTGCCCGCGCCGATGATGCCCAGGCGAAGGCGGTTGTTTGCCCCGAGTACCCGGGCGGGAGCCAGGGAAACGGCGGCAGTCGTGGTAGCGGCGGCGAGAAAGCTGCGACGGTTCATTGGATATTCCTCAGGTGTGGATAGGTCTCGAATGCGGAAAAAACTGGCGTGAATTCAGCCTTGGTCCAGTGCCGTCTTCATCCCCGCCCAGCTGATTCGTGAACAGGCTTCCGGAGTGCCGCCGCCAGTCCAGTGCGTTTCAAGGCTCACAGCTTCGCGATAGCCCGCATGTTTGAGAGCGCGGAACTGCGCCGCCCAATCCGGCAACCCCTGCCCCACTGCGGCCCAATCAAAGCCCGCTTTTACTTCAGGTTTGCGAACCGCGCATTTCACATGGCAGTGGCCGATGCGCTGCTTGGGCAAAAGCGCAAATCCTTCGGGAAAAGCATCAGTTTCGCCGCGAGCAACGGCGTTGCCTGGGTCCCAGTTAAGCATCAGATGAGGGCTCGTCACGGCAGCCAGCGTCGCCACCGATTCCCGCGCAGTAGCCGTGTTGCACTCAAACTCATTCTCGAGAACCAATATCTTGTCGTGCTTGCCGGCCGTCTCAGCAGCCCGCATCAGTTGCGCGTTGATCGCCGTGCGGTACGGAGCCTGGTCGTCCAAACGCCAGAAGTCGAAGCAGCGGATACGGCTCGTCTTGAACTGTCTGGCCAGCGCAATGCACCGCTCGAGCAGTTCCTCCTGCTCCTTGAAGGCAAAGCTTGCCCCGTGGGCATCTTGCGCATGGTCCACAAGCGGGCTCGACTTCGAGCGGGGAGCCCCCGGGAAGTCGGTTTTGAACAACGGGCTGGCAATGTCCGTGACCCGCAACTTGTATTTGTCGAGGATGGCGTTGGCTTTGACGATCTCCCCATCATCAAGCTTGGTGACGTTTTTGCCCCACAGCGTGCGAAGTTCAACCCATTGCATACCAAAGTCATGGGCGGCCACCGCGCACGCATGCTCAAAGTCCGGCGAGATTTCGTCGGTAATGACCGCAACCTTGAAGGGCATCTTTGCCGCCGCCCGCAGGAGCTTGGGGTCCATCGAAAATGCACAGGCTGCGACTCCCCCGGCAGCGACGAATTTGCGGCGGGTTAGCGCGGTCATGGCTTCTCCTGCAAGGAATCATTGGACATTCCAGGCTGAGCCATCTTAGTATCGCTGCCATGCAAACTGCAATGAACCGGCGGAAGTTCCTGCACACAGGCGTGGTCGCAGGGGCGACGGCCTGTGCGCTCACTGGATTGAATCTGGGCAGCCAAACCACTGCACTCGCGCAGCCTTCAGCGGCAAAAATCCGGCTCGGCGTCGCGAGTTATTCCTTCCACAAGTTCGATCGCGCCCATGTCATCGAGTTCCTCAAGCAGTTGAACCTAACATCCCTCAACGCCAAAGACGTAAACGATCACCTGCCCTCAACCACACCGGAAGCAACCCAGGCCGCCGTCGATGCGTACAAGGCAGCAGGAGTCACGCTGACCGCGGCCGGGGTGATCTATTTTCCCAAGGCCGATGAAGCCGACATTCGCGCCAGGCTCTCCTACGTCAAGCGGGCCGGCATCGGCCTCATCGCCGGTAGCCCGACCAGGGAGGCCTTGCCCATGGTCGAGCGTCTGCTCAAGGAGTATGACCTGCGCCTCGCCATCCACAACCACGGGCCAGAAGACAAGCAATGGCCCTCGCCCCTCGATGTGCTCAAAGCCATTGAAAAAATGGACCCGCGCATAGGCCTGTGCATCGACGTAGGGCATACTTCGCGGGCTGGCACAGACGTTGTCGCAGCCATTCACGCCGCCGGGCCGCGCCTGCTCGACGTACACATCAAAGACCTGGCAGATCCGCGAGTCAAGGAAAGCCAGGTAGCGGTCGGCGATGGCAAGATACCAGTGCCCGCAATCTTCGCCGCCCTCAACTCAATCGGCTATAAAGGATTTGTGGATCTGGAATACGAGATTCACGAGGATGATCCCTTGCCCGGAATGATCAAGAGCTTCGCCTACATGCGCGGCGTGCTCGCCGGGATGGGATTGGCGGGCTGATTCAGTTTTGGGTGGGCGTTGCTTCCTCCCACCCAAATGATCTGAGGTTTCGAGCCGACTACTTGCCCTCTTCCACAATCACCAGATCCCACGGCTTCAGGGTTATAGACTGGCTAGTCTGAATTCCGTTCGTCCCACTGGCCCCCAGCAAATCCTGGCCAGGCCCGTAAGTGTAGGTAAACGTCGCCAGGTTGCTCGAATAGTTCAGGTAGTAGTGCAGCTTCTTCCCCTCCCGATTCGTCCCATGCTTCACGCGAACTGTCGCAGGTAGCTGCTGATCCGGACCCGTAAGTCCAGCCCCCTTCAGCGCCTCCCTCACCACCTGCGCTTCCAGCTCCGGGGAGAGCTGCGTGCCCACATACTCCAGCTCGCCCGAGCCAAAATGATTGCGCGTGATTGCAGGCCACTGCCCAAAGAAAGGGTGGTCATAGCTGGCAACTGTCTCGGCATGCTCCGGCAGCAGGAACTCGGCCCACGCGCTGACCTTGTTTTCAGGACCAACGTGGTAGGGGTCACCCTTGAGCCCCAGAGGCTTCTCAAGGTTTGAAAACTCCTGATAGCTCAATCCAGCCGCTTCGCGCAGCGGCCCCGGCGCGCGCTGCCAGCGCACAGCAGAGTTTTCGTTGGCAAAGCCTGATTTGAAGTTCATCAGCACATGGCCACCGCCCTTCACATATTCCGAAATCGCCCGCAATTGCTCGTCTGTCGCAATGTACAGCGAGGGCACCAATACCAGCTTGTACTGCGCCAGTTCCTTCGCCAGATCTGCCGAGCTGGCAAAGACAAAGTCCACGCCAACATTGGCCTCATACAGTGCGCGGTGAAGCTGCAACACCTGATCCCCATAGCTGTTGTCGCTGCGGCCCGGCGTCCAGCCCGGAGCATGCTGCTCGTACGGCATGATGCGAATCCCGTTTGCAGCATCCACACTGTAGAGGATGGCGACCTGATTTTTGATTTTCAAGTCTACTAACTTCGGGCCAATCCTCTGCAGTTCATGCGCTGTCTTTGAAACCTCTGCATAGGCTCGGTTCGGTTCCAAATCGTGGCTCAGCACCCCCTTCCAGTAGGTCTCCTGCCCGGCATGGATCGAGTGCCAGTGCCAGTACTCGACCATGTTCGCGCCGCTCGACAGATAGGTGTAAACATCCAGCCGGATCTGCCCGTCATAAGGCGGAAACTGGCCCGCAGAATCCCAGCCAAGCGTCTGCGCATTGGTCTCAGTGATCAGAAAATTGGTGTGCTTGAGCGAGCGGGCAAAATCAGACTGCTCAGACTGGAATGCGCCGTCCAGGTGGTCCTGGGTGCCGTGATAAACGTTATTCGCGACAATGTCGAGAGCCTGTGCAACCGCCGGTTCGTTCACGTCCATCTTCATCATCGAGCCGTAATCCTGCGTTACAAACTGGTTTGGCCCACGGTTGGCGCGCACCAGTCCGGCTTGCCAGCTGAGGAAGTCGGTCACCCGCATCTGCTGCCACCGCGACCATTCCAGCTTGTAGCTGGTGCTGGTAGCCCGGTCCGGCGTCGGCATATTCTCCCAGCCGTTCACGTCCTGCCCCCAGTAGTTGAGGAACCAGGCTTTATTCAGCGCATCGGTGGTCACAAATTTCTTCTTGAGATGCTGCACAAACCCGGCAAAGACATCGGGATTGAATGCCCCGTAGGACCCCGTCTCGTTATCAATCTGCCAGCCAATCACGGTAGCATTGTCCTTGTAGTGGCCCACCATGTTGGCGATAAGCCGCTGCGCGTAGAAACGGTAAACAGGGTTGTCCGTATCCATGTTCTGGCGCATACCGTAGCTGACATTTTCTTTGCCCCCCTGAGGCACAACCAGAATTTCCGGGTGGGCGTGCGCCATCCACGTCGGTACCGAGTAGGTCGGCGTGCCCATCACAACCTTGATGCCGGCCTTGCCCATCGCTTCGACCACATGGTCCATCCACGCGTATTCAAAGTGGTTGTCTTCCGGCTCCCACAGGCTCCACGTCGATTCGCCCATCCGAACCACGCTGATGCCAGCAGCCTTCATCATTGCAACGTCTTTTTCAAGCCGCGCTGCCCGCAGGGCGGGCTGTCCGTCAGCCTCGGCAGGCATGTACTCGTTGTAGTAGGCAGCCCCGTAGAGCACCGTAGGCATGGCATCGGGAGCGGCGGGGGACTGCGCGCTTGCGGCAAGGGTAACAAAGGCAAAAAGCGCAGCGATAGCAGGCAGGCGGAGTGAAGAAATCAACATACGTGGTGTTCCTCGAAAAGGTTTTCTGCAACGGCTCATCGTACAGGATGAAGGATGCGTTGAGACACAGGAAAGCTGACAAGTCGCTATCGCCCGTCGTTCAGCAAGAGCGATTGGATACAGACTTTTTGCAGCAAGTCAGCGAAAATGCTATCGGACGAGTCTGGATTTGGGTTCGCGCCGCGATTTTGATGTGTTCGAAAAGAGGATGAAGGATGAAATCGGTCACGATGCGTTTTTTGAGTGGGATGAGTGCAATTCTGCTGGCGATTCTATTGACCACCGCAATGGGCGGCTGCAAGTCAAAGCAGGATGCTGCCATTGAGCAGGCAAAGCAGACGGCGGCAACCACCGGACAGGCGCAGCAGGTCGTGGCGACTGACAGCAATGGGAACACCACGACGACCGTCGTGCAGCCGCCTGTGCCGGGTCAGAGCGGGCAGGTGGTGACCACCACGGTTACGCCAAAGGTGGCCGCCGGAACCGATGCGCAGACCGCCGCTGGCGGACAGCCTGCCGGAGCCGGGCAGACCCAGCCAGGACAGGCTGCCGTTGCGCCAGCTCCTCTGCCAGGCAGTGTCACCAGTGGGCCGGTAGCTCAAACGCTTCCACCACCTGCGCCCGATGTGCATGTAGCGGCGGGAACGCCGCTGACGATCCGTATCGATCAGCGCATCAGCGCCAAAGGCAATCGAGCCGGTGACCGGTTCACCGGAGAGATTGTTGAGCCGGTGCTGGACGGCAACGGAAACACGATCATTCCCAAGGGTGCGCGCGTCGGCGGCGTGGTCGATCTCGCTCATCGGCGCGGCCACTTCAAGGGCGCGGCAAATCTCGAGCTGCGACTCACCACCCTCACCCTTGATGGCCGCGAGCTGCCGCTGGAAACGGCCGACATGCGCGAGCGCAAAAAGGGCAAGGGGCGCAGGTCGGCAGCCTTTATCGGCGGGGCCACAGGGCTGGGAATGCTCATCGGCGGCGTGGCGTCGGGCGGCATGGGCGTCGCCATTGGCGGCGCTGCAGGCGCAGGCGCTGGAACAGCGGTTGCCGGGCTCACCGGCAATGGCGACCTCGTCATTCCAGCCGAATCCATCGTGCACTTCAAGCTCGCCGACGATCTGGTCATTCAGCCGTAAACTGGAGCCACCCAGAATTGGCGCGGTAACGCTATCCGTTGCCGCGCCAGGGCTGGCCGTTTCGAACGATCCAGGCCTGCAATTGCTGCTTGGCGCATTGGTAGCCAATAGCGGCCAGTTCTTCGCCCTTTTGAAAGTCGCGAATGGAAAACTGCTGCAGCGGAATTGCCATGTAGAGATCGGCACTCGCCCGAATATGCTGGTTATGCCCGACACCGCCCAGTCGAATCAGGCGCATCAGCACATCGCCCAGGGTCCCCATTCTGTGGCGTCGCCGGAAAGGCGAAAAATTGCGCCGCGCAATCTGCCAGCCCGAGACTTCCGCGCCAAACTCTGCGCCCGCCGTAAACTCAGCCTCCGGCGAAACGTCTGCCGCAATCACCGTTCCCGCTCCGATGCAGCCGCGCATCACGTCGGCGGGGATGTTGTTGACCAGCCCGCCATCCACGAAAACATCCCCGTCCCAGCCCAGGGGCGGAAACATCCCCGGCGCCCGGCAACTGGCGAGCACGCTGTTCAGCGCGCTGCCTTCACGGTGCACGACCATCCGCGCCTTGACCAGGCTGGCTGAGATCGCAAAGTAGGGCAGCCATAGATCCTCAATGTCAACGCCCTCCAGGTAATTTCCCAGCTCGATGCCGACTTTCCTGCCCGTCAGCAAGCTCAGCAGCGGCAGCGTGAAATCGCCCTTGAGAGCCTTGACGCAGCCCCTGTCCATTACCTCAATCATCTGGGCGTGGGTGAACTCCTGCGCCGTCGCCGCCGCGATGATGGCTCCCATGCTCGTGCCACCCACAAAATCAATAGGAATCTCAAGCTCGCGCATCGCATCGATCACCCCGATGTGGGCAAGGCCAAGAGCAAATCCTCCCCCGAGGACGATTCCTACAGACTGATGATTCAGTGAACGCGCAAGCCGCGCAACGTCCCCCGCATGCAGCCCACGGTCAGCCAGGCAGCGAATATGTTCGTGTGCCTCGATGCCCAGAGTCTGCTTCCAGGCACGGGTATGCGAGATTCGGCCCGGTCCGGCCTCGTGCAGCAGGACAAGCGTAGTTTTGACCGTAGGCAAGGCCCTGCTCGTAAGCCGCAGCATCGTGTTTTCGCTGTAAGCCGGTTTCGCCGAATCCCCCGCGACAACCAGCAGCACGTCGGCCTGACGCAAACAGCGCTGGGTCCACGCGGAAAGCTCGGCACCTGACCGATAGTCTGCGTCGTAGACGATGTGGCGATAAAGCGTTTCCAGGTCTTCAAGCCACGCAACCATCCGCCTTTCCGCCACCTCGTTTCGCTGCATCGCTCGACTCTGCCAACCCGATTGCTTCGATTCTCCGGCGCGGTTTTGGCGAAAAACCCGCTCAATGATGGCGCTCGTAAGGTGCAGCGTCGGGCCAAACGCTGAGAGCTGCCGCACCAGCTCCGCCGCAAATTCATGTGCCTCGCCGCCCTGCTCTGCCGAAGTGAGCGGCAAAACGGCAATCGCAACAGGCGGACGCGCCTGCTTCCCCGCGCCACCGTGGCGGCTATCCTGCTTGCGCAGCCTTCCAGCAAACTGGCGCGCAAAAATCCGCAGCATCTCGCTCGGATACAGTGCAGCGACGCGATCAAAGTCCTCGCGGCTCAGGCGCGCAAGGTGCGAGTCGCGAGCAGCGATTGCGGTCGAGGAACGCGGTTCGCCGCTGAGCAGCGAGAGTTCTCCGAGCAGATCTCCTTTTCCCAGCTCTGCCAGCACCCGCGACCCTGGCTCAGCCGCGTCGCCGTCGCCCAGCTGTGCCCGCAACAAACGCACCCGCCCGCTGAGCACCAGGTACATGGCATCGCCACTCTCCCCCTCACAAAAAAGCGTCTGTCCGGCCCGCAGATCCACCCGAACCGCCGAGCCGGCAATCGCGCTGCGCGCCTCCGCGCTCAGTTCGCGCATGATGGGGCTTTCTTCCAGAGCCGACGCAATCTGGTACGCATCCACGCTCGCAGCCATCTCCGCCAGCGCGCTGGCCATACCCTCGGGAAACGCGGCGCACAGCTCGTCAAAGTCGGCCGACGACAGCCCCGCCACGGTACCCGCTTCAAGCGCCTGCATACTGAGGATTGCGGGATGACCGGTCAGCAGGCCCAGCGCGCCAAAAACCTCGCCAGCACCCGCCGTTCCAAGCAGAACCGTTTCCGTCGTAGTAGCGTCGGATTGAATGCGTGAAAGCTGAAAGCTCCCCGAAACAATCAGAAAGAGCGCGTCGCCTGGGTCACCTTCCTGCACCAGAAAATCCCCAGCCGAGAGCGCCCGCACGCTCATGCGCACCAGTAGCTCCTCGCAGATCGCAGAGGCGAGGCCGGCGAAGACCTTGTTTTGCTTCAGCAGTTGCCTGACGTGGGCTTCATTCATAGGGGATAAGAACGTGCGCGACTGCTCTCATCCAGACTGCGTAAAATATCGCGAATTCCCCTCAGCACCTTCACGGCAACATGTGAATCGTGTGCAGCCATAGCTCCACACTCTGCGGCCAGGTCGTGACCGGCCACTTCGCCTGCCGCCGAAGCCCGAACCCATGCCCACCCTCGGCATAAATGTGCAGCTCCGCAGGCACCTTGGCCCGCTTCAACGCAAGAAACCATGCAGTCGAGTTCTCAATGTGCACCGGGTCGTCCTCGGCCTGAACAATGAAGCTCGGCGGGGTCTGCGCCGTGGGGTGCAGATCGAGCTTGTCGAGGAAACCCTGTTCAGCGTCGGCGAGGTAACCAGGGTAGACGATGACCGCAAAGTCCGGGCGGCAACTGAGCTGGTCCGCAGCGTCCACTGGCGCATAGAGCCGCTTGTCGTAATGAGTGCTCAGCGCCGCAGCGAGATGCGCTCCCGCAGAGAACCCAAGCACGCCCACGCGCGCAGGGTCAATCTTCCATTCCGCTGCGTGAGCGCGAACCATACCGACCGCGCGCTGCGCATCATCCAGCGCCTCTTTCGAACTGGGATACGGGCCGGTGCTGGCCAGCTTCTGATCCGCGCCTGGAACACGATACTTCACCAGAATGCAGGTAATGCCCGCGCCGTTGAGCCAGTCACATACCTCGGTGCCTTCGAGATCGATTGCCAGAATACGATAGCCGCCGCCAGGGAACACGACGACCGCCGCGCCAGTGGCAGTGCCCTTCGGCTCGTAGACCGTCAACGTCGGTTTCGAGACGTTACCCAACCGAATCAGCGGCTTGCCTGCAATCAGATTGTCATTCCCCGGCCCGGTGGTGTCCACTTCAGGCCCTGGAATTGCCGTCGCATCAGGCGGCGTCAAGGGCCACAGGTCCAGGGTGAGATGGCCCTGAGCAGGAGCCCACGCCGGAGCCTGCCCATAACTTACCTGGATAAACAGCGCCCCGACCACCGCCGTGGCCACCATTGCTGTGGCCACCATTGCTGTTCCAATCCACTGCTTCGCCATGGAAAAAACCTCGCCTTCTGATTGGCTTGCATCATTGCAGCATGCGCCCCCGGGAGGCAAGGCGAATCCCGCGAGCCCTGTGCCTCACCACTTCACTTACCCAACCCACGTCTGCTGGTATATCTTGGCTTGCAGCTATTCAATGGGGCTGGGTGAGGCTGAATGAATCTTGCGATGCGGGGCCGTCTCGGCCTGATGATGTTTCTGGAGTACTTCATGTGGGGTGCGTGGTACGTCACCCTCAACACCTGGCTCTCGCAGTCACTGCACTTTTCTGGCACCCAGCTTGGCCTTGCCGCCGGCGTCACGACCATTGGAGCCATGGTTTCACCGTTCTTCGTGGGCCTCATCGCTGACCGCCTCTTTGCCACACAGGGGCTGCTGGCGGTCATGCACGGTATGGGAGCGCTGCTGCTCTTTCTCGCATCGCTGCAAGCCAACTTTGTGCCGTTTTACGTCGTGATTCTGCTCTACTCGCTCTGCTACATGCCCACCATGGCGCTCACCAATTCCCTCGCCTTCCGGCAAATGAAGGAGCCGCAGACCGAGTTTGGACCTATCCGCGTACTCGGCACCCTGGGCTGGATCGTCGCAGGATTGCTGATCGGCAACCTGCATATTGAGTCAACAAAAATGCCCATGCAGATCGCCGCCGCCGCTTCCCTGCTCATGGCCATCTACTGCCTCACCCTGCCCCACACGCCCCCACTTGGGAAAGCGGCCAAGGTCACCGTTGCATCAATCTTCCCCCTCGAAGCCGTGAAGCTCCTCGGCACCCGCTCCATGGCCATCTTTGCCATTGCGTCCTTCCTCATCTGCATTCCGCTGCAGTTCTACTACGCCTTCACTAACCTCTTTTTGAATCAACTGGGCGTAGACAATGCCGCCAGCAAGATGGCCGGCGGGCAGGTTTCAGAGTTGCTGTGCATGCTCCTCATTCCCTGGTTTTTCCGCAGACTGGGCGTGAAATACATGCTCGTCGCAGGCATGAGCGCATGGGCGCTGCGCTACGTCCTCTTTGCCTTTGGCAATCCAGACTCGCGAGTCTGGATGCTCTGGGCCGGCATCCTCCTGCACGGCATCTGCTATGACTTCTTCTTTGTCACCGGGCAAATCTACATCGACCGCAAAGCCAGGCCTGAACTGCGCGCCGCAGCCCAGGGGCTCATGACTTTTCTCACCTACGGCGCCGGCATGTTCGTCGGCTCATGGCTCTCCGGTGCCGTTGTTGAGAGCAACACCGTCAAGCGCTTCGGTTACGGTGACAATTTCCACGATTGGCATGCCATCTGGCTATTTCCAGCGGTGATGTCCGTAGTCATTCTGCTCCTCTTTCTGGTGACATTTTCTGACCGCTCCAAGCCTGCCGTTCCGGGCGAGGCAGCACTTACCTCCTGACTAGTTCCCCGCAGCAACTGGCAGGGTAAAGATACGCTTTGTAAGTCATGTCGAAAGACGGCCCGCAAAAGGATGGAAATCCCGATGAAAACACTCAATCGCCGCAATTTTCTTAAGAAAGCCGCAATCACCACCGCAGCCGGTACCCTCGGCGCAGCAAAGATCCATGCGCTCGCCCGGCCCGCTGCAGACGAACCGCGCAGGATCGGGCCCAACGACAACATCCAGCTCGCGCTCATTGGTGCTGGAATTCAGGGCCAGGGCGACACGCGGACCGCGGTGCAGGTTCCCGGAGTGAAGCTCGTCGCGGTTGCCGACTGCTACCAGGGCCGACTCGATCACAGCAAAGAGATGTGGGGCAAAGACATCTTCACCACCAGGCACTACGAAGAATTGCTTGCGCGCCCTGATATCGACGCCGTCATCGTGGCCACACCAGACCACTGGCACAAGCAGGCCTCTGTCGATGCCATGAAGGCCGGCAAAGACGTCTACTGCGAAAAGCCCATGATCCATCTCTACTCCGATGGCCCAGCGATGATTGAGGCGGCGCGGGCGACCGGGCGCATCATTCAGGTAGGCAGTCAGCGCGTAAGCTCGACGGTCTACGCCAAGGCAAAGCAACTGCTGGCAGAAGGTGCGATTGGGCAGCTCAATCTGGTAAACGCGCGTTGGGACCGCAATTCGTCCATGGGCGCTTGGAACTACACCGTGCCGCTCGACGCCTCGGAAGAGACCTGCGACTGGCCCCGCTTTCTCGGCACCGCACCGAAAATCCCATTCAACCCCGAACACTTCTTCCAGTGGCGCAAATGGAAGGCCTACGGCTCGGGCGTGGCCGGCGACTTGTTCGTGCATCTCTTCAGCGGAACTCACTTCATCACCGGCGCCAAGGGTCCAACCCGCGCCGTCGCCTCCGGAGCGTTGCGCTACTGGAAAGATGGCCGCGATGCGCCCGACGTGATGCTGGGCATCTTCGATTACGCAGAGGGCTTTAACCTTTCCCTGCGCGTGAACTTCGTAGACGGCGGCGAAGAGAGCGAGGGCCTTGTATTCACCGGTTCAGAAGGCACCATGGAGATTGCCGGAAACTCCGTAAGCGTAAGCCGATCGCCACATCCCAAAGGTCCGGGGCAGACGGTCGGTACCTACACCGAAGCGATGCAGCAACAGTTGGAGAGCAAGTACAGCCAGCAATATCCGCCCGAACACCCATTGGGCGTGCCGCCAATGCAGTATG
Source organism: Acidobacteriota bacterium (assembly GCA_025359885.1). GTDB lineage: Bacteria > Acidobacteriota > Terriglobia > Terriglobales > Acidobacteriaceae > Acidicapsa. The sequence goes on along the minus strand of JANYDG010000077.1, from coordinate 77,132 downwards.
ACAAGTACGTCGCCGAGCCGGGATACAGCGATAGCTATGACCACTTCAACAACTTCTTCAGCTCCGTGCGGAGCCGCAGGCCTGTCGTCGAAGATGCCGTCTTCGGCTTCCGCGCGGCTGGCGCAGCCTTGCTCTCAAATCTGAGCTACGAAAAGGATGCGGTAGTTCACTGGGATCCGGTCGCGATGAAGGTCGTTTAATCCAGGCTGTTAGCGCATCAGTTATTGGTGCATGAGTTATCGGCACCGCGATCATTGGCGTTGTAGTTATTGGGGCAGCGGCTTCAGCTCAATCGTCCGCCCGGTCTTGGCAGATTCCCGCGCAGCGTCGAGTATCTGCATGGCGACCATGTTGGTTTCAAGAGACGACAGATCGCCGTTGGGCGTGATCTGGCCGCGCAAAACTGCGGCGAGATAGTCGAGCGAGTTCTGCTGCGGCCCGGCAAGTGCGGGAGCGGCGACTTCAGCTTCTGCCTTTTCGCCGGCTAGCCGAACCCGCAGATGGTCAGCCGCTTCAGTAATCGCATAGCCAGTTGCGCCGTAAACTTCCATGTCCTTGCGAGAGAAAGGCCAGTCCCAGCTGGGCTGTAGCACCGCCTGCGCGCCGGCGTAGCGGAGGATGATCGTGGCGTCGTCATCAACCTTTGGATAAGTCTCAGGCTTGTTCGTCAGTGCGACGGCCGTCACGCTCAAGGGCGTCTCACCGTGCATCAGCCAGGTCATCAGGTCCGCGCCGTAGCAGCCAAAGTCAAACATGGCCCCCGCCCCGTTCTTCTCCGGATCGGTAAGCCAGCCAAGAAAGTCGGGGCTGACACCAATCTCTTTAGGCCCCTCATGGCCATCGTGCACAACGACGCGGCGCAGCGTGCCAAGCTTGCCACCCGATGCCAAACGGTAGGCCTCGGCGTTGCTGGCGTACCAGGTGGTTTCGTAGTTCACGAGCACCTGTATGTGATGCGCACGGGCGGCAGCGCGAATGGCGAGCGCGTCGGCGATGTTGGTGGCAAGAGGTTTTTCAACCATGGAGGCGATGTCACGCTGGGCGGCTGCCTCAATCACTTTCCGATGATCCGCGATCGAGGTATAAACCAGCACCGCGTCGGGATGAGTCTGGTCAAGCATCGCGGCGGTATCGGTAAAGAAGAGTTTGCTGTCGAGATGGAACTGGGCGGCGTAGCGAGCGGCCAGCGCAGTATCGGGCTCGGCGATGCCGACCAGCTGCATGTTGACGTTTTTCGCGAGCGGGCCAAAGAGGCCGCGCGCGTGGTCATGCACCAGGCCGACGATGACCACGCGAATGGGCGGGGCGGCTTGCGCCGAAGCGAGGGCCAGAGCGAACAGTGTGGCGGGGACAAAATGGCGCAGCTTCATCGGAGAGACCTTTCTGGTACAGCGCAGGCGAAGGGGATTGCGAATCGCAAGTCAGTATCCACTCCATTGGGTGCGGGGCGCAAATGCGAGCCGCATCCATAGGATTTCCGCTACACTGAATCGAGACGGCGGCGCTCCTGCGCGGCTTCGTCAGGGCCTATAGCTCAATTGGTTAGAGCAGCGGACTCATAATCCGTTGGTTCAAGGTTCAAGTCCTTGTGGGCCCACCATTTTCTGGCTGGGACTGGTGTGCGCTTGAAAATGTCACACGTGGGACATTTTGCGGTGGGGCTGCGACCTGAAAACTGTCAAGTGGATTTTTTGTAAGATGTTCAGTTCGTTGGTGTTGGGTTTGCGGGGAAATATGGGGTTTTGTGCATCGGCAACTGACGGCTTTTGCCCATCACAAATTTGTGATGTTTCACGGGTGATGTTCCACACTCCGGGTTGGTATTCCCGCGACCGGATGGGTGCCCCCGGGGACAATCGCGGGGCGATAAGGGCCTGGTGGTGACACCAGCCGAGCCAACCATTCGCCTTGACCGCCTTCGTCCCGGCAATCTCCGATATCCCTGCCAAAGGTCCTTTCGGACCCGATTGCCGATGGGTCAACCTTAAAGTTGAACCCCTTTCCCACGAGACTCCGTTCAACCCGGATTCAACTATTGTGCCCTCTGCCACCGTCCTGAGCGTCAGTGTACAGATGCTCACTTAAAGCACTCCGCGCCGCTGACTTAGCATAAGGTATGCAACTGGATGCCCAACCGCCGAACCCATCTGGCCGCCTGACCGACTCCGTCCTTGAGATTCGTGACTTGAGAATCTGGTTCGGTGCAACGGAGGTGGTGCGCGGGGTGAGCCTGACTTTGCGAGCTGGTGAGGTGCTGGGGCTGGTGGGGGAGTCGGGTTCGGGGAAGAGCGTGACTTCGCTGGCGGTGCTGGGGCTGCTGGGGCCGGCGGCGCGGGTGGAGGGTTCGATCCGGTGGCGGGGGCGCGAGATGATCGGGCTCTCGAATGAGGAGATGCGGTCGATGCGCGGGCGGGAGATTGCGATGGTGTTTCAGGAGCCGATGACGGCGCTGAACCCGGTGATGACGGTGGGGCGGCAGATGACTGAGGCGATTGAGGCGCATGAGCGGATGTCAGGGCGAGAGGCGAAGCAACGGGCCATTGCGGCGCTCGAGGCGGTGGCGATTCCTGAGGCGGCGCGGCGGTTTGGGGACTATCCGCACCAGTTTTCAGGCGGGCAGCGGCAGCGGATTTTGATTGCGATGGCGCTGGTGCACAAGCCGCAGCTGCTGATTGCCGATGAGCCGACGACGGCGCTGGATGTGACGGTGCAGGCGCAGGTGCTGGAGTTGCTGAAGACCTTGCAGCGGGAGCATGGGTTGGCGATGATTTTTACCAGCCATGATCTGGCAGTAGTGGGGCAGATGGCTGACCGTGTGGCTGTGATGCGGCGGGGGCAGGTAGTGGAGGCGGGGTCGGCGGAGCAGGTGCTGACCGATCCTGGCAACGCCTACACGCAGAGCCTGCTGGCGGCGGTGCCGACGCTGCGGACGGACCGGGAGAAGCCGCTGGCGGTGGTCTCTTGAGTCATGGATACCGGGAAAAGGAATGACGGGAAATGGAACCGGGGTAACGACGATCCCTTTCATTTGTATCGAACAGGTTTAGTTTCGCCAGTTACTTCAAGCGGCGGACGTGGGGCTTGCGAGCGAAGTCTTTGTCGAAAGTGATGATTTCGCGTGCGCCGAGTTCGAAGGCAACCTCCGCGATCAGGTGATCGGCAAATCCCACGCGCCCCTGGTGAGCGGCTTCCAAGGCTCGACGGGCCAAGGCCGGGTGCTCGACGGAGACTCCCCGGGTTTGAAGCAGTCCTTCGATGGTGTTGAGGACTCTTTCTCTCTCCCAGCGGCTGCGGAGCACCCAGGACAGTTCTGCGAGGACGAGCAAGGGCACAAAGACGCCTTCCTCGGAGCTTGCCCTGGCGAGGGCGGCGCGCGCCTGGGATGCCTGCGCGGCATCGTCGTTGAGGTAGGCCCGAGCCCATACGTTGGTATCGGCAGCGAGCATTACCATTGCCTCCGAGACTTGGCGGCGTTCATTTCCTCAAAACTGAGGACGGGCTGGGATGTGTTGTCCTGATCTGCCAGCCTCCAGAGATCATCCAATTCCAAAAGCACCGGCTCAACCGTGACCGGACTGCGGTCGGAGAGATGGAACCGGATCTTGCTGCCCTTCTGGAGCCCCAGGCGAAGCCGCAATTCCCTGGGAAGCGTCACTTGTCCCTTGGAGGTTACGGTGGCTTCGACGGTGGCAGTCGTGTCGGTGGAGTTTGAGGGCATGGAACCTCCTTCCTTACATTGTATGCCTGAATTCCTTACGCCAATCTTACCCGAGCAAAGTTGGCATCGAGAGTTTGGGGCATCGTGGCCATCCATTGGAGTGCGGACGGACCGGGAGAAGCCGCTGGCGGTGGTCCAAAGCATTTTCAGGAATGGTATAGAGGGAGGCCGCACCGCTGACTGGATTTTTCATCAAGAAAAATCCATCCTCGCGAAAGCTCGACACTTCACTGTATTCCTGAAAATGCTCTCAATCGAGGGTAAGGGACATCGGAACGCAAATCACCCATCCCGCGCTGTAGCGCAGGATGGGTGTGAATTTCCAGATCCATTCGAGAGGGGAAGTTGTGCCTAGACGGCGACGGCTTCGTGCTCGACGACGCTTTCGGCAGCGACAGCTACCTTGACGTGCGCCGTGACCTCGCGGTGCAGCCTGATGGCGACGGAGAATTCGCCGACGGACTTGATGGGCTCAACCAGCTGAATCTTGCGGCGGTCGACTTCGAAGCCGCGGGATTCGAGCTCGTGGGCGATGTCTGCCGAGGTGACCGAGCCAAACAGGTGGCCCTCTTCGCCAGACTTGCGTGTGAAGCTGAGCGAGAGGGGTTCGAGCTGGGCGGCGAGGGACTCGGCGAGGACTTTTTCCGAAGCGGAGCGGCGCACAGCAGCGGCCTTCATCTGTTCAATGACGGCCTTGTTGGAGGTAGTGGCCTGCAGAGCCAGCTTGCGCGGCAGCAGGAAATTGCGACCGTAGCCCTCGGCGACCTTTACCACGTCTCCGCGGTGGCCAAGATTTGCTACGTCTTCTTTCAGAATGACTTCCATTTGAAACTCTCCAGTGTTGCGGGCGGTCCCTTAGTCTTGCTGACTCGTTGTCTTTTTAGACACGGGTTAAGGCCAGGGGTTGCGCCGCGACGGATTATAGGCCCATACAACGATAGTCTGACAACTCCACAAAAGATGCAGGGTTACAGATTTCTTAAAAACCTGCAATTTCTTGCCAATCGGGGCCTTCAGAGTACCGCTCCGGTTCCTAGTGACGCGCTGCGAAGGGCAACAGGGCGATGTTCCGGGCCTGCTTGATGGCGCGAGTGAGGCGACGCTGGTGGGTTGTGCACACACCGGTGAGCCGCCGGGGAACGATCTTGCCGCGCTCCGCTACAAAGCCTTGCAGCAGACGGACGTCGCGGTAGGGGATCGCATCGATCTTTTCGGTACAGAACTTGCAGACCTTTTTGCGGCGGAAGAACTTGCCGCGGCCGCCGGGGCCACCTGCAGGACGGGGCGCGCCGGCTGGACGACCGCCGCCTTGATGGCCACCGGATTGCCCCCCGGGACCGGAGGATGCACCGCTTTCGGGTGCCTTGACTTGAATTTCGTCGGACATATGTTTCCTTTTCCTCTCGCGTTGGCCGGTTTGCCGGGAACGCCTATGAAGCCCTACGTGCTATGCCACTGGCCGCCCCAAAAAAGGGTTGTCGCGTGGCGATCCTTGAAAAACCAGGGAAACTAGGCGCTGACGGCGGCTGGTTCCGCGACTTCAACGCTGGCGACTTCGACCGGCTCAGCAACTGCTGCAGCGGCGACCGGGGCGACCGGCACAGGAGCAGCCTGAGCGGGCGCGTGGAATACGGGTTCAGCGCTGCGCTTTTTGTGGGTAGCGCGGTGGGCGCGGATCTTGGCGAGACGCTTTTCTTCCTCGTCCATGCGGACGGTGATGAACTTGATCACCGGCTCGGTCACGCGCAGGCGGCGCTCGAGTTCAGCGACGACGACGCCATTGGCCTCGATGGTGAGCAGGATGTAGTTGCCGTCGTTAAATTTGCGGACGGTGTAGGCCAGCTTTCGGCGACCCAGCTTTTCGGTTGCCTTGATGACGCCGCCGCCGTTGGTGACGGTGCCTTCAAAGCCTGCCACGAGCTTGTCCAGTTCCTCATCGACCACGTCGGGGCGGACAATGAACATTACTTCATACAAACGATCCATCTTTTGACTCTTTCCGCTGAAACTTTGGTTTCAGACCTACCCGCCGGCCCAGCTTGCACCTGACCATAGCGGTTTTTGCGTTTCTGTTCCCTGTTCCCTAGTCCCTTGTCTTACGGTTAAACTCGTTCATCGCCGCCGCCGGACCCAATGTCAGAATCATGCGAACTGCGATTGCAACCTTATCGAGAACCTCGTCCAATACTGCTAAATCCGCCTTGCGCATGGGGGAGAGGAGATAGTCTTTCCCGCCCCTTTGCCCGCCCATTTGCCTGGCCCCGGCGGCGATTTGCTCGGGTGAGAAATCCGGTCCAACGCCAATCCGGATCCGCAACCACTCATCGCTATTCAAGGCCCCGTTGATGCTGCGCGCGCCGTTGTGCCCGGCGGGTGATCCCCGCTCTTTGATCTTGACCGTGCCCAGCGCCAGGTCGAGATCGTCGTACAGCACAATCAGTCTCTGCGGCCGGTCTTCTGGTCCGATGTCGAATTCCTTCAATAAAGCGGCTAAGGAAAGCCCGCTCAGGTTCATGAAGGTTTCCGGCTTGGCCAGAATCACTTCCCGGTTGGCGATACCAGTGGTTCCGGTCAGCGCCTTGCATCTTCGGTTCTGGACCGCGGTGCGCTCTTGTTCAGCGATGCGGTCAATGGCCATAAATCCCGCGTTATGCGGCGTCCAAACGTATTCCAGGCCGGGGTTGCCGAGGCCCACCACAACGACCGGTCCAGTGGGTTTTGCTTCGGCTTTCGGCTTGTGAGCTTCTTCTTCCATTGCTGAGTGGGAAGTGTGAAGTGTGGAGTGTGAGAGATTTTCATTTTCCGGGGCACTCACACTTCACACTCCACACTGACTTGTTTACTTCTTTGCGGGAGCAGCGGCGGCAGCATCGCCTTTGCCCTTCTTGGCGACTTCGGGCTCGGTGGCAGCGGCGGCTACAGGCTCCGCTTCACCACGAATCGAAACCACGTGGGCGACGGTAGCATCGGCCGCGTCAAGGAACTTGATCGTGCCCGACCGGGGCAGATCGCTGACACGAAGGACGCCATGCATGGCGAGCGAGGTGATGTCGACATCGATGTGGCTGGGGATGTCGGAGGGGAGGCACTCGATTTCGACTTCGCGGAGTACCTGATCGAGCATGCCGCCGTCGTTCTTGACGCCAGTCGCAATGCCAATGAGGCGAACGGGAACGCTGGCCTTCATCATCTTGTCCATGGCGATGCGCTTGAGGTCGATGTGCAGCAGCGAATCGCGAATGGGCTCGTACTGCCAGTCAACGATCATCGCTTTGACGGCGCCGTGGCCCTCGATGTTGACATCAAAAATCGTGTTGTGGCCCGACTCGGAGTGCAGAATGCGGAGAATCTGCTTGGGGTCGAGTTCGACGGCCACAGATTCCAGGCCAGCGCCATAGACGACAGCGGGAATCTTGCCGGCTACGCGGACGCGCCGTGCTGCATTTTTGTTGAACTTGCCATTGGCCGGAACCACACGGGGCTTTGCTACGACTACTTCAGGCATTTCTCTCTCGTTTCTTGCTTTCTCGGGCACGGGCCAGTTTGTGCTGGATTGCCGCTCCCTTTGTTGGGGCCAGGGGTAAGGGGCCAAGGGTCAGAGATCAGCTGCGGTGCTTCGGTTTTCGGCTGATCCCTGTTCCCTGATCCCTGTTCCCTGGCTGGTTAGTTGAACAGCGAACTGACGCTGGTCTCCATGTGAATGCTCTCGATAGCCGCGCCTAACAGCCCGGCGATGGAAAGCACCTTGATCTTGCCTAACTTCTGCGCAGCATCACGCAGTTGAATCGTGTTGGTCACCACCAACTGCTCCATGCGAGAGTTGGCGATGCGGTCAATGGCCGGGCCCGAAAGCACGGCGTGGCTGGCGCAGGCGTGTACTGAAGCCGCTCCGTTGGCCAGCAAGGCATCGACGGTCTTGACCAGCGTGCCGGCGGTGTCAACGATGTCGTCGATAACGAGGCAGGTACGCCCGCGCACATCGCCGATCACATTCATCACTTCCGCCACGTTCATATCCGTACGCCGCTTGTCCACAATGGCCAGGGGCGCACCCATCTTGGTGGCAAAGAATCTTGCCCTTTCGACACCACCTGCGTCTGGCGAAACGACCGTCAGATTGGGCAGGTTCAATTCCCGGAAGTGGCTGACCAGCACCGGGCTGGCAAACAGGTGATCCACCGGGATATTGAAAAACCCTTGAATCTGCGCCGCATGCAGATCCACAAACAAGGCTCGGTTGGCGCCCGCTGTCGTCAGCAGGTCGGCAATCAGCTTGGCACTGATGGCGACCCTGGGACGATCCTTGCGGTCTTGCCGGGCGTACCCGTAGTACGGAACGACGGCCGTAATGCGCGCGGCCGAGGCTCGCTTGAGTGCATCAATCATGATCAGCAGCTCAAGCAGATGCTGATCCACCGGAAAGCATGTGGGCTGAACGAGAAAGACATCGGTTCCGCGCACATTTTCGAGCAACTGGAAGTAAACCTCGCCATCGGCAAAACGCTGTAGCTTGCTCTCACCCAGCTTGACGCCAACAAAGCCTGCAATTTCCTCAGCGAGGGGACGATTGGCCGTACCGGAGAAGAGCTTGAAGCTCTTGTCCTCGGCCAATCCCCGGCTCCGTTTGCGTTCAGAGGCCAGTTTGACCTCTTTCATCCTGGGGCCGGTTTCGAGTGCTGCGGGTGTTGCCGCGACGATTTCTTCCACTGCCTGCTCTTCTGACTTCATTGCTCAAGTTCCTCCCATGCTGGTTGGCATTGGATAGGGCTGCTTGCCCCGTGGACCCTTTTCGATACCTTCTGCCGACGCCGGATTCTGCGCCGGAGATGCTGGCTGGGCGACTAGGATTCGAACCTAGACAAAGTGCGTCAAAGGCACTTGACCTACCATTAGTCGATCGCCCAGTAACGAAACCCTGCTGATAACCGGCAGCGAGTGTCTCTCTCCGCTGCAACGTCTGTCAAATCATTTACTTGAGAAGCATTTTCTGCCAGTACTCTGGTCGCGGAAGGGTGCGTGTCAAGAGGCTCTCAACGCCCATCTGCCGCAACCGTTCACGGGCTGCTTCTGCATCCCCCTGGGCTCGGTAAAGCCCAAAGAGTGCTGAACCGGACCCGGACAATGAGGCATGGAGGGCTGCCTCCGGGGAACTGGAGGACGCAAGGACGCGCTTGATCTCGCTGAGAAGGGGATATTGCGGAAAGACAACACGTTCGAAGTCGTTCACTATCCCGGTGCGGACAAGCGCGGACACCATGGGTCCGGCCAGGTCCTCGCCCAAGGCAAGGACACCGGAGGAGCCGACCGAAGCTTCAACTCCTGTGAAGGAGGCAGCATAGGCGCGACTCAACTCCTTTAGTTTAGCCGTAGATGCGTCTGCGGTCAAACCGCCCTGTTCGCAGAGGGCATCCCAGTCACGAAAAGCCTGCGGTGTGGAGACACCTTTTTCAGGCAGAGCGACGAGGCAGTGGGTGGATTCGAGGTCGGGCAGGGGGAAGACGGACTGGCCGCGGTCGAGGCCGAGGACGGTGCCGCCGACGAGAAACAGGGGCACGTCGGAGCCGACCTGCTCGGCCAGACGCAGGCGCTCGGCTGGCCAGGCGAGACGCTTTGCGGGGTCGGATACGAGGGCTATGGCGAGTTCCGATTCAAGGCCAACCAGCGCGGCGACGGCGTTGGCCGAACCTGCGCCGAGCCCGCCCTGGACGGGCAGTGTCTTTTCGATGTGAATGTGGACAGCGGCAGTCTGGCCGAGGGATTTCAGCGCCAGATCGACCATTCTCCAGGCGGTGTTGGTTTGGTCGGTGGGAACGCGGGGGTGGTTAGAGGTGAGGCTGAGCTCCGTTTTGGCGGCAGCGCGGGCGGTCACGGTGACGAGGTCGTGCGATTCAAGGGTCTGATAGACGGTTACCAGGCCATGGAAGCCGTCTGGGCGGGGCGCGCCGAGGCCGAGGCCGAGATTGATCTTTGCGTGCGAGCGGACGGTGGTGGGCATGTCAGAGGTTTCAGTTTACGCCGGACGGGGCGTTCTGCGATTCAGCGAAGGTCGGGTATGAGTTTGCGGCCCTCGCGGCAGGAAACCTGCAATGGCCCGTCATGCAAGAGGCGGAAGGGATGAACCGGCGAATTCGTTGGGTCGGGCAGTTGATGCTGCCGGGAGTGGCGGCGCTGCTGTTGCCGCTGGTGGTTGGGGCAGGGAATCCTGCGGCAGTTCCGGTACGGCAATTGCCGAAGGTGGTCGCGCAGCGGGACGCGAACTACGCTCCGCCGGGCCTGAAAAGGCTAGGGCGCTGAGAGCGCTGCGCGGTATGATCTGAAGAATCCGATGCGATTTCCTCGACCTTTCAACTCTTTTGTTCCGTGCTCCCTTCTGGGCATCCTGTGTGTTTTCGCAAGTGAGGTCCATGCTTGGGAAGATAAGGCGCTTGCCTACCGCCATGAACAGCCCACGCGTGCCAGGCATGGGATGGTGGTGAGCGTGCATCATCTGGCCGCGGATGCGGGTCTGGAGATGCTCAAGGCCGGCGGCAATGCCGTGGATGCGGCCGTGGCGACGGGATTTGCGCTGGCGGTGGTACATCCGATTGCCGGGAACCTGGGCGGCGGAGGGTTTCTGCTGCTGCGGACGCACGATGGGCACGCGACGTTTCTGGATTTTCGCGAGCAGGCGCCCCTGGCTGCAACGGCAGACATGTATCTGGATGCGCAGGGCAAGGTGCTGCCAGAGGACAATCTACAGTCAAGCCTAACGGGCTATCGCGCCATTGCTACGCCGGGTTCAGTGGCGGGGCTGACGTACGCGGAGAAGAAATACGGCAAGCTGGGGCTGGCGGCGGCGATGGCTCCGGCGATCAAGCTGGCAGAGAAGGGGTTTGTGCTTTCGGCGGAAGAGGCTGAGGAGCTGCACGACCCGGGACTGACACGGTTTGCAGATTCCAAGCGGATATTTCAGCGGGATGGGAAGTTCTACGCTGCAGGCGAAGTGTTGAGGCAGCCGGAGCTGGCGCGGACGCTGCAGCGGATTGCCGCTGACCCCTCGGACTTTTACCACGGCAAGCTTGCGGCGGAATTGGTGGCAGAGCTCGAGAAGGGCGGTGGGCTGATTACGCTGGAGGACCTGGCGCGATACCGGGTGGTCGAGCGAGAGCCATTGACCGGGAAATTTCATAACTACACGGTCATCTCCGCGCCGCCGCCGAGCTCTGGAGGGGTGGTGCTGCTGTCGACATTGAATATCCTGGCCCCGTATGACCTGGCCAAACTGGGCGACAGATCACCTGCATCGATTCACCTGATTACCGAGGCGTACCGGCGCGCGTACATGGATCGCAGCGAGTATATGGGTGATCCGGATTACAACCATATCCCGGCAGCCGAGATGACCAGTACCCGGTACGCCGACGCCTGGCGGGCGAGCATCACAGACCAGGCCACGCCGAGCGCAAGGCTGCATCGGCCGGAGGGTTTTTTGCCTGCTGCGCCAACTTCGGCGGGAAAGCGGAGGGAGTCTCCGGACACGACACATTTTTCCATCGTGGACGCGGAGGGCAACGCGGTGGCGATGACGACGACGCTCAATAATGACTACGGCTCGGGCGTGACGGCGGGTAGCCTTGGGTTTCTGCTGAATGACGAGATGGATGATTTTGCCGCAAAGATGAATACTCCCAACTTCTACGGCCTCATCCAGGGCCCGGCAGACGCAATCGCACCCCTGAAGCGGCCGCTTTCGGCGATGACGCCCACGCTTGTGCTGGAGGGCGGACTCGTGGATGGCAAACTGCGCTTTGTTCTGGGTTCCCCCGGTGGCGGGCGGATTATCTCTACGGTGGCAAACATCTTCCTCTCTGCTGCGGAGGGTGGCCTGAATATTCAGCAGGCGGTGGATGCGCCGCGCTTTCACCACCAGTACCTGCCGGACACGCTGTACCTGGAGCCGGGATTCTCAGGGAAGACGATCAAGCAGTTACAGGCGCTGGGCTATGTCGTCGATCTCAAGGATGGCTACTGGTCGAACGGCGAATGCATTGCGATTGATCCAAAATCGGGCGAGCTACTCGGGGGACAGGACCACCGCAGCCACTACGGCAAGGCTGCCGGATACTGAAACCTCTCGCCATGGGCTATCCGTCTCATATACCGGCGGCTCTTCTGGCAAATGCCCTACGGATGCGACAATATGAGTAGCGCCGGATTGGTCAAGTCGGGCCGGGGGATCCTCAACCATGCTGCGATGTCTTTCGACGCACTTGTTTCTCAAGGAACGGCTGCATCCTGGACTACTGGAATTGGCCAGTCGCAGCGGTGCGCAGGCGGTGGAGATCTTTGCCGCCCGCCAGCATTTTGACTACACCAGCCGCGAACATGTGCAGGAGCTGGCGGGGTGGTTTGCTTCGAATCCGCTGGAACCCTGGTCGATGCATGCGCCGCTTTTCCCTGACCGCGAGATGGGCCGCGCCGGAGCGCCAGCAGTGAACCTGATCCACCCGGAAAAGTCGCGCCGCATCGACGCGATGGATGAAATCAAGCGCGCACTCGAGTCGGCTGAGCATATCCACTTCAAAAACCTCATCCTGCACCTGGGTGAAGCAACCGACACCTGGTCGCCGCGATCGCAGGAGCATGCGTTGACGGCGCTGGAGCACCTGGATGCCTTTGCGCGGCCTCTTGGGGTAAAGCTGCTGGCCGAGAACCTGGTCAGCGAGCCGACAACGCCTGAGCACCTGATGGAGACGCTTACGCTCGGCCACCTGACCCGCATCGGCGTTTGCCTTGACCTGGGCCACGCGCATATGACGGTCGGCATCCCTGAGGCGATCAACACCCTGGGCAGCCGCATCGGCTCAGTGCACGTGCATGACAACCATGCCGTCAAGGACGAACATCTGTGGCCGGGCGAGGGGACGATTGACTGGGACGCGACCATGACGGCCCTGCTGGAGCTGCCCAGGCCGCGCGCCTGCGTGCTCGAGATTCAGTATGCGCAGCCGCAAACGCCTGCGGCGGTTACCGAGAAGGCACAGGCCGCGTTCCGGCTGCTGCTGAACTCGAATTCTGACTCGAATTCTGACTTGAAACCTGACCCGAAACGGTAAATTCACTCGAGTTGTTGCCAGTGGTCGCGTGGAGCACCTTTTTGAGTGCTTTCGTCACCTGAAGCGTGCACGTGGCCTGACCCGTTACACCCCCGCCGGTAGCGGTAATTCTGAGGCTGGTCGAGGTCAGTATGGCGGTTGCTGCTGCTTTCAACGTCAGCGTCGCCTTGGTTGTTGTGAAGCCGCTGGCGGTAAATGTGGCCGGATTCCAGGTCGCGGTCAGACCGTTGGGCAGGCCGTTCACCCTCATGCTGACAGCTCCAGAGAAGCTCCCTCCTGTGCTGGTGGTTACGGACACGCTGGCGCTCTTGCCCTGGGCGATTTTGACAACCCCTGCGACTGAAACACTGAGGGTGGGTGCTGGGGAAACGGTGAGACTGACGATCGCCGTTTTCACCAGGTCACCGCTGGTCGCGGTGAGGGTGACCTTGTAGGAGCCTGGGGCGGCAGCGCTGCCGACGGTGAGGGTTACGGTTGATTTTGCTCCTGCTTGCAGGATTTTCGGGTTGAAGACACCGGATACGCCAGGGGGCGTTGACATGGTGAGCGCGGCCTTCCCGGAGAAGCCGCCGGTGCCGGTGAGAGTGACAGTGAACGAGCCGGTCTTGGCCGTGTGCAGAGCGAGGCTCGCGATGGAGGCGGTGAGGGTCATGCCGGGAGCGGGACTGCCTCCCGAGGCCGGCCAATTGGCGGCCAGCAGGTTGGCGTCGACCGAGCCGAGGCCTGTCGAAAGATTGTAGGCTGCACCGCTGGCGACAAAACCGTCTACGCCCGGGACTGTGTTGTTACCCGTAGGCGTGGGATGGAAAGGGTTGGTGGCTCCATTCAACAGGCCGTAAAGGGTCGGGTTGGCGTTGCCCTGGGCTGCACCGCCGAGTTTCTGCTCGACCACGGCCATGATTCCAGCCAAGGCGGGGGAGGATGCCGAGGTTCCAGCGAAAACATACCAGTTGCCATTGAGGCAGACCAGGTAGCCGTCGTGGCTGGCGGCGGCGAGCGAAAGATCGGGGACAGCACGCATGCCGTTGCTGCTGGCTCCAGGCACACCTGCCTGCCAGGCTGGCTGAGGATACGCAATGCTGATGCCGCCGCCAGAGGACCACAGGCCCGACCCGCCGCCAGTACCGCTCTCATTCCAGACTTTTTCAGGGATGTACGAAAGCGCTGAACCTCCGCCGGCACCATTGGATGTGCCCCACCAGATACCTGAGCCGCCTGATTCTTCGTTGAACTCCGTGCCCCCGACGCAGGTGGAATAGGGCGAACTGCACAGTCCATTGACGCCGGTACGGGAGCCGGTGATGGCTCTGCCGCCATCGCAGCCGGCCGCGCCGCTGTCGCCCGAAGAGACCAGGGCGGTGATGCCTTCGCTGGCTGCCTGCTGCCAGAGGCTGTTGTAAAAGGCCAGCTCGGCGGCGCCCATGTTGGCTTCGCAGCTACCAAAGCTGGTGCTCATGACGGGGGCGGTCTTGTTGTTGACGATGGAGAGCGCTGCGAGATCGACGCCGTCCGAGGTCGTTGTGGAGGCGGCGGCCACAAATTTGATTGCTGCGCCGGGAGCTGTTGCGCCTGACCACTCTACATCCAGGGTGGCCTCGTCCTGATCGCCGGGAATGAGGCCGGGATCTGGGCCATCGAGGAGGATTGCGGGCACATTTGCGGCCAGGCCTGCCGCGCTGCGAAAGCTGCTGACGTCGCTGAGGCTGATGTTGCTGCGGCCGACGATGGCGATGGATTGGCGACTGCCATTGTTGCCCGCAGCATAGAGCGGTTTCAGGTTGTAGATGGTCGCAAAGTCGGCGGGAAACAGGTAATGCGCGCTCCCCTGCGTGTACTCGGGAGTGGGCAGGCGCCGCACCGTGCGGGTGGCTGAGGTTCGGCGGAAATCATGCAGCGACAGAATGCCCGCGACGACGGGCACGAGGGCCCTGGGAATTTGCGGGTCGTTTGCATTGGCGATATGGGCGACACCGTTCAGCATGTACCGGTGCATGGCGGTGTGGAAGGTGTCTTGAATCTGGACGGCGGTACCTGAAAAAACGAGGGCACGACGGCCAGCGGACGCGGGCTCGACTGTAAACCCATGCGCGTGAAGCCAAGCCGAAACCTGCGCCAGATCGCCAGCTGAAACACCAAAGCGCTCTCCGAACTGGGCCGGCGTAAGCCAGTGGTGAAACGCGGGCGACGATGGCTGCTGCTGCACCTCAGTGAGCGCATCGAGTTGCTGCTGGGCTTGCGTTCCAGCGGTGAGGACCAGTACCAGCCGGTCCAGGCGGGTATCGACTGCCAGCTCGCCGCGGTCAAACTCCGCCTGCGCGAGGGGGTGTGTGTTGCCTGCCAGCGTCACAACATCCGACTCTGAGATGGGCATGATGATGCGGTTTGGCGCGAGAACCGGGGCCTGCGCCAGGGCGCTGCCGTTCAAGGTAAACGCGAAGAGGGCAGCGACGAGGTATGCGCATCTTGTTGAGTTGCGCTGGGTGCGAGGCGGAGCCATGGGCTTCCCTTCAAACTGGAACCAAACCTGGACTGGCCGTACGCGGTCTGTCTCTAGACAAGGCGCTGGCGACTGTTGGTTTCCTCTTAGTCATCGGCCTGAGTCGTCGATGAGATTAAAAATTGCCCAGACACGCTGGTAATTGGACCGCGAACGGCGCGCATGCGCCTTGCTCTGCGCGTTATGCTGAAGAGTCAAACGATTCAAGGAAGCCAAGGAAGGAAAGCGGTCTGACGATGTCTGAATCTGTAAATACGCCTGCTCCTGTGACAACGATTGCCGAAATTGGCCAGCATGAGGGCCAACTGGTGACCCTGCGCGGCTGGCTGTACAACATGCGCGAGAGCGGCAAGCTGGTCTTCCCCATCTTTCGCGACGGCACTGGGACGATCCAGGGAGTGGCTCATAAATCTGGCGTTGCGCCCGAGGTGTTTGAGGCGCTGAAGAGCCTGACCCAGGAATCAAGCGTCATCGTGACCGGCAAGGTGCGGGCAGACAAGCGCGCTCAGGGCGGCTTTGAGCTGGATATTGAGCATGTACAGATCGTGCAGCGCGTGCCGGAGGAAGACCCGTACCCGATTACTCCCAAGGAGCACGGCGTTGATTTTCTGATGGAGCGGCGGCACCTGTGGGTGCGGTCGTCGCGGCAGGCGGCGATTTTGCGCATCCGCGCAGAGATCATGCGGGCGGCGGCGGAGTATTTTGATTCGAATGGGTTTACACGCACGGATCCGCCGATTTTGACTCCCGCGGCGTGTGAGGGCACTTCGACGCTCTTCCCGGTGGACTACTTTGGCGAAGAGGCTTTTCTTACGCAGTCGGGGCAACTCTACATTGAGTCAACGGCGCTGGCGCTGGGCAAGGTGTACAGCTTTGGGCCGACCTTCAGGGCTGAGAAATCGAAGACGCGGCGGCACCTGACGGAATTCTGGATGATCGAGCCGGAGGTGGCTTTCTGCGACCTCGACGGTCTGCTGGAACTGGCGGAGAACTTCCTCAGCCATATCGTGCAGTCGGTCGTGAAGAATCGCGCGCCGGAGTTGGGTGTGATTGGCCGGGACATCGCGAAGCTGGAAGCGATTCAGGCACCTTTCCCGCGCCTGCGCTACGACGAGGCGGTCAAGATGCTCAACCAGGCGCACCAGGACGGCGCCCTCGATCATCCATTTGAATATGGCAATGACTTTGGTTCGCCGGATGAGACGTGGCTCAGCAGCCAGTTTGACCGGCCGGTGATGGTGCATCGCTATCCGGCGAACGTGAAGGCGTTTTACATGCAGCCGGACCCGGTCGATCCGCAATTTGCCCTGTGCGTTGACGTGCTTGCGCCGGAGGGTTACGGCGAAATCATCGGCGGCTCGCAGCGTGTGGACAGCTATGACCTGCTCAAGGCGCGCATTGAAGAGCACAAGCTGCCGCTTGATGCCTTCCAGTGGTACCTCGACCTGCGGCGGTATGGCTCGGTGCCGCACTCCGGGTTTGGCATGGGGATTGAGCGCGCGGTGGCGTGGATTTGCGGGCTGGATCACGTGCGGGAGACGATTCCCTTTGCGCGAACGCTCAACCGGATGTTCCCGTAGTTGCCGGGACGGTGGCAGAATTTCAGCCCATGAAATTTCAGGTTGCCGTTTGAGCGTTGTTCAACTGCCTTTGACGAGCAATGTGAAATCGGACCACTGCTCAACCCGGAAAGCGCGACGATCACGGACGGATGAGGGAAACCATGGTTCGTTTCGCAATGCCTGGATCGCGAGAAAAAGGTTCGCCATGTCTTCGTTCTCTGAGACATACAGGCTATCCTGCACCCGTTCGAAGCCAAAGCGGTTGAGAATCACGCCGATGTCGGAGTAGGCCTGGGAAACACCTTTAGGGTGGTTCTGAGCCGTATCACCGACGACGAGATCAAAGGCCACAGCGTACATCAGCGGGCCACGGGGTCAGCGAGGATATGGGAGAGCCGGTACTCAGCGGATTCACCGGTTTCGATGAGCTGGATTTCGATCATCCAGTCTCCATCCGCGAGCTGTCGTAGTGGCCGACCGACCTCGTATTTGGGTCCCAACGCGCCAAAGGTCTTGAGAGCCCTTGTGGGGACATACGGAAAAGTAGCGGCGGCGGCCATGCTTCTGCTCCTTCGCAACAGTTTATATCGGATCATGCATTTCAAGCCGTCAAGGCGAGCTTTGAGCGTTTTGAGAAAGTGATCCAAGGTCCTGGAATCCTGTGCCAATCATCCGCTGGCGAAAATTCAACAATGAAAAGGCCAGCCAAACCCAGAGGGTCCGGCTGGCCTTTTTCTTTGTGCGAGTTGAGTCTAGTGACGGGCGAAGAGGTCGGCCATCACTGGCGTCGCCGAGTCGGCTGCGTGGTTCAGGTAGGGAAGGTTGAAGCCGGCCTCGAGGCTCTTGAGCAGCGAGAAGTGGTTGAACTTCATGTTGCTGCTGATGCCGTGCACGCCGTAGTTGTTATCAACCAGCATGACGACCTGGTTGGGCTCGGTGCCGTAGTCGTTTTCGTCCCAGACGGTGACAATCACGTTGTTGCCATGGCTCCAGACGGGGGCAGACTTGATGGCCGAGATGATGGTCTTGAGCGCGGCATCGCCCTGGGCAATGTCATTCTGGTCAACGTTGCAGCCGGTACCCATTTCGCTGGCGCCGCGGCCATGCTGATCGTGGCACTGGTTGGGGACGATGTAGGAGAAGTTGGGGACTGAGTTGCCCTTCAAATCGGCCCAGAGGCGGTCAAAGCCGACGATCTGCTTGAGGCTCAGCTTGGGGTTGGTGCCGTCCTGAATGTTTTTGAAGTAGACAAAGGGGTTGTGCTTCACGGCATAAAGCTTGGGCATGCCGGGCTCGGGAGCGGTGGTGTTGGAGACAAGTCCATCGCTGTTGTTGACCCAATCGGCACCGTAAGGGGGCAGATTTTCCTGGTAAGACTTCCAGCTGAGGCCGGCGGCGACGAGCTGATCGACGATGGTTTCGCCGGTGGTCTGTGCGGGAGCATAGGGATCGTTATAGACCGGCGAGTCGGGCGAACCTTCGTTGGTGGTATCGACTGCGGGGGTGGCGGCATCAAGACCAGAGCCGGCGATGGGGCAGATGTTTGGTGCGCCTTCGAGGGCCGGGGCGTTGAGCGAGAGGTTTGAAACGCAGGTGGTGTTGTGCCAGTCAGGCGAGTTGTCGTTGACGACGCCAAAGTTGGAGCCGCCCACCGTCTCAAGGTAGTTGGTCAGGCTCGGGTGACCTACGCCGTAGTAGTTGCTGGCGGAGTTGACGGTGGTTGCGTAGGAATTGATGAAGGGCGCGTTGGCATTGAGAAAGATCTGGCTGTAGGCGTGGTTTTCCATCATGATCACAAAGACGTGGTCGATGTGCGGGATGGGGTGGGCCGGAGGTGCATTCTTCTGGGCGAGAAGCGCGCCTGGGAGGGCGGCGGTCAGGCAGAGGGCGAGCGCTGTGTTCTTCAGATTCATAGGGCTGTTCCTTAAAGATCGGGTTGAAAAATCCGTTTCCTTGACCTGGGTGACCGAGAGGGTGCAATCTTTGTCAGCTACGCGCTCTCTGACCCGTTATCGACGAACGTTGCGGCCTGATTCGCGATTCATTTGCGGGGAGAAACAAACCGGATGCAGGCACTCGGGAGGACTATAGGACGGAAAAATGAATGCGGGATTACAGTAATGTGAACAAGCTTTACGGGATTTTGAATATACGATGAACGCGCGGCAGCGTCGCGACGACAGCAGTCGCCACAACAAGGGCTTTTATAGATTTGGTGCTTTGCTGAAGCCTTTGATGCACCAGCGAGCAGAATCAGGCAAATCCAGCCGGCCGCTCGGCTACGACTCCAAAGGCTGATTCGAGCGCAAGGCCGACCTCGGCGAGCGTGCCCTCGTCAAAGAGGCGGCCGATGAGGGTGATGCCGTGGGGGACGTGGCGGGGCGGAGAGAACCGGGGCAGCGGGTGCGCCGGGTCGGGAGCCCAATCGCTGCGGGCTTCAGAGACTTCGACGAAGCCGGCGCGCATGGTCAGCGAGGGGTGGCCGGTGTTGTTGGTGATGACCAGTATTTCGTCGCGCAAAGAGGGGACGAGCAGCAGGTCAACATCGGCCATGACGCGTGCCATTTCAAGCGCAACTTTGCGGCGGAAGCGGTCGGTCTGGACGAAATCGACCGCCGAGAGGAAGCGGGCCTGGCGGAAGCAGTTGGGCCAGGCATCGGGCACCTGGGCTTTGAGGTCGGGGAGGTGGCCGCTCATGGTCAGCTCTTCAAAGGCAGCGGCGGCCTCGGCAAAGAGGATGAGATTGAGCGAGTCGTAGGGCCAGTCGGGGAGTGTGACCTCGACGGGTACCATGCCGAGTTTCTTCACGGTTTCGAGGGCGGCGCGGTCAACGTCGGTGGCGGGGGCCTCTTTCATCCAGCCGGGAAAGTAGCCGACGCGCAGTCCTTTGATGCTTTTGGCGGCCTCAAAAGTGATGTGAGGGCTGGGAGCGCAGGCCAGGTCAACTGCGTCTGCACCATGAATAGCACGGAGTACAAGAATTGTGTCTTCAACGCTGCGCGTCATGGGGCCGAGCTTGTCGAGGGACCAGCAGAGGGTCATCGCTCCGGTGCGCGGGACACGGCCGTAGGTGGGGCGAAGGCCGGTAACGCCGCAGCGCATGGTGGGGCTGACGATGCTGCCGCCGGTTTCGCTGCCAATGGCAAAGCCGACCAGCCCGGCGGCAACCGCTGCGCCCGGCCCGGCGCTTGACCCGGACGAACCCTCTTCAAGCAGCCAGGGATTCATGGTCTGGCCGCCAAACCAGATGTCGTTGAGCGCCAGCGCCCCGAGCGAGAGCTTGGCGACCAGCACGGCACCTGCCTCCTTGAGACGGCGGACCACGGTTGCATCCTCAGCGGGGATGCGGTTGCGGTAGGGTTCAGCGCCCCAGGTTGTGGGGATGCCTGCGGTATCGAGGAGGTCTTTTGCTCCCCAGGGAATGCCGTGCAGCGGCCCGCGGTACTTGCCGGCGGCAATCTCGGCATCGGCGGCCTTGGCCTGGGCGAGGGCGTGTTCGCGGGTGAGGGTGATAACGCAGTGCAGTTGCGCGTCAAAGCGCTCAAGGCGGCGCAGGTAGATTTCTGTGAGCCGGGTCGAGGTGAGCGCGCGCTTCTCGATCCAGCGGGAGAGCTGCCAGACAGGGGCAAAGGCGATGGCCTCGTCGCTGGCGGGCAGCGGCGTGTGGGCATCTGCGCTGCGGGCATAGGCCGTGGCGGGGGTTGGCAGGGCGATGCCAGGGATGGCCGGATTCCACTGCGAGGCCGGGGCGATGCCGGCTTCGAGCGCAAGCTTGCGCGGGCCGGTGCGGCGCTCGTACAGCGGAGCCATTTGCATGCGCCAGTTGCTGGCGGCCACGGCGCGGTCGGCGGCAGACATCTCCACCTGGACGAGCTTTTCGGCCTCGGCAAAGGTGGCTGGGGTAGCCTCTGGGCCGACCGGGGGAGCGGTGCCAAAGGCGGGCGGCGCGCCCGGCGTGGGGGACTGGGCCTGCGCTACCGGAGCCTGTGCTGCGGGAGTCTGCGCCCCTGCAGATTTGCTCATCGCCACGCCGAGCAATCCCAACGAACCGGCTGTCAAAAACTCTCTTCGCGAATTCGTCATCCGTCCCCTCCTGTCTTCCCTCTGGCCTGCCCAGAACAGCGCTTCGCTCGAAGATTAGCAGAAGGGGACCGTCCTGCCGCAGCACTCCGGCGCAAGAGGCTCACTTCAGCTTCATCCCGTCGATAGCCGCAGCAATGGCGTTCAGAAAAAAAAGGCCATCCTCGCGGATGGCCTCTCTGCCTCAATCATTTCTGGCTAACAATCAAATCTGCATGATGTCGATTTCCTTCTTGCGGGCCAGTTCGTCGATGCGGCGAATTTCGTCATTCAGCATGCTCTGAACTTCATCCTGCGCGCGCTTTTCTTCGTCTTCGCTGAGCTTTTTGTCTTTGGCCAGCTTTTTGAGATTGTCGTTGCCATCGCGCCGGACGTTGCGCAGGGCGGTCTTGTGGTCTTCAAGCTGTTTGTTCAGCTGCTTCACCACATCGCGGCGGCGCTCCTCGGTCATCGGTGGAATCGGTACGCGAATCTGCTTGCCGTCGTTTGAAGGATTGAAGCCGTGTTCCGGCGCGCGCAGGGCCTTTTCAATCTCCTTGAGCAGGCTTACGTCCCACGGCTGCACGACGATCATGCTGGCCTCGGGAGTGGTGACCTGCGCCACCTGCGCGAGCGGAGTCGGCGTCCCGTAGTAGTCCACGCGGACCTGGTCGAGAAGCTGCACGTTGGCCCGCCCGGTGCGCAGCGACACCAGGTGTGCCTGAAAATCTACAACTGCCTTGTCCATCCGCCGCTTCAGGTCTGCGTGCAAGTCCTTCAGCACTACATTTCCTGCCATAAAAGAAGCTGCCATCTCGTTCCTCTTCCCAGTGCCCCGGTTGCCGGGAGCCAAACAGTTCAAATGCCATCGTTATTCTACAGAATCGAAGGGGTTGAGTGAGAGTGACAGGCAGGTGACATGAGGTCGAATGCCTTCTGCAGAGGGCTTACCCCAGCACCCTTAGCCCCGTCGAAGCTGCCTGCTCGTGCGCGTGGTAGCTTGAGCGCACCAGCGGCCCGCTCTCCACGTGGCGAAAGCCCATCTTGAGAGCCGCCGTCTTGAGTTCGGCAAATTCGCTGGGCGCGTAGATCCGGGCCATCGGCAGATGGTCGCGCGAGGGGCGCAGGTATTGGCCGATGGTGAGGATGTCGCATTGCACTGCCGCGAGATCGCGGAAGACTTCCAACAGCTCGCTGGTTTCTTCGCCGAGACCGACCATGACGCCAGACTTGGTGATGCCTGCGGGGTTCAGCTCCTTGGCGTATTCGAGCAGTCGCAGGGTGCGCTCATACCGCGCGCCAGAGCGAACAACGCGGTAAAGGCGCGGAACCGACTCGGTATTGTGATTCAGCACCTCGGGCCGGGCATCGACGACGATCTGAATCGCCTCAGGATCGCCCTGGAAGTCGGGAATCAGCACTTCGACGCGGCAGCCGGGAGCCTGCAGGCGAATCTCTTCGATGACCATGGCAAAGGCGCGCGCTCCGCCGACCAGATCGTCGTCGCGATTGACGCTGGTGATGACGGCATGTTGCAGGCCAAGCAGTGAAACCGCCTCGGCAACGCGGCGCGGCTCATCAAAATCAATGGGCTCGGGCCGGCCCTTGGGTACCGCGCAAAAGCCGCAGCGCCGGGTGCACAGGTTGCCGAGCATCATGAAG
This sequence comes from Acidobacteriota bacterium, assembly GCA_025359885.1. Classification (GTDB taxonomy): domain Bacteria; phylum Acidobacteriota; class Terriglobia; order Terriglobales; family Acidobacteriaceae; genus Acidicapsa. Next base: position 54,539 of record JANYDG010000077.1, on the reverse strand, counting down.
GTGGCGGTCTTCTGCTGCCAGCATTCGCCAATATTGGGGCAATGGGCGCTCTCACAGACGGTGTGAAGATTGAGCGAACGGGCGAGGCGCTTGAGGTCGTGGTAGTTTTCGCCGCCGGGCGCGCGGGCCTTGAGCCACTCCGGCTTGGGGGCCGGAGCGCGGCGAACGGTCTGTATCTGAACCAGGTCCATCACTTCTTTATTCTACTGTCTTGAGCGACGAAGACTCCTGGTTGGGCCGAGGAACAAGCCGAGGAATGAACCGAGGAACGAGCCGAACCACAGGGAATTGGAAGCAAGGGCCGGGATGTGGCTGGAAAGCGGGCTCAATTAGTTTGGGTTCATGCACAAGACGATTGAACCCACCATTCTCTACTTCGGCACGCCGGTTGCGCTGCTGACGACGCTTAATCCTGACGGAAGCCCCAACATCGCGCCCATGTCGAGCGTCTGGTGGCTGGGCTGGAGTGCGATGCTTGGCCTCGGCCAGATGGGCCAGACCTCAGACAACCTCATCCGCACCCGCGAGGTGGTCATCAACCTGCCTTCGCAGCACCAGGTTTCGCACGTTGATCGCCTGGCCATGACCACGGGCAAAGATCCGGTCCCGGAGAAGAAGTGGACCCCTCGCGCCTGGCCGAGTCGAACTTCATGAAGGCTTTGAGGAAGCCGACGGTATTGCCTTAGGCGAGAGTCGGCAATTGTGCCTGCACTGGTGACCCGGCTGGCTCGACCGATTCATCCATGGCCCGCCTTAGCAATTCAAAGCCGAGCAGAAACTTACGGAGCCAGAGTTGCATGCCGAGCCATCTTTCCCGGGAAGATGACTCAGCCTATCATGCGGCTAACTTTAGCCAGTGACCCTGAGGTGGTGTGCAGGATGCTTTGTTAGTTACCTGCACACCTTTGTAAAGAGCACGAGCCAGAGGCTTGAGCCTGCCACTACTTGGGAACGGTTGGCTCAGCGGGTTTCTTTTCGGGGGCTTTCGCTACGGGGCTCGCCGGCGTATCCTTACCCGCGACATAGTGGTCGTACCAGGCCAGCCAGCGCTCGTAGCGGTCTTTGATGAAGCTGGGCCGTGTGAAGCCGTGGAACTGACCTGGATAGACGACCAGTTCAGTCGGAATCTTGAGCGATTTCAGCGCCTGGTACATCTGTTCGCCACCGATGATGGGTACGTTGAAGTCATTGGTGCCGCCCATGTAAAGCGTTGGCGTGTGCATTCGCTTGTCGGCCTCAAGCAGCGGATAGCTCAGCTTCAGGTACAGGTCCCGCGCCTTCCACGGAACACCAAGCTCGTTGTCGTATTGCAGAATGTACTCGTCTGAACCGTAGAAGGAAAGCGGCGCGGCAGAACCGGCTCCGCTGATGGCGGCTTTGAAGCGGTCGTCGGAGGCAGTCGTGTAGTCAGTAAGGATGCCACCGTAGCTCCAGCCGCCGATGCCGAGTTTTGCCGGGTCGGCGACGCCCATCTTGACCACGGCATCGACGGCGCCGAGCAGGTCGATGACCTCCAGATGGCCCCAGTCGGCAAAGATGGCCTTGGCGTAGTCCTGTCCGCGGCCGGAGCTGCCGCGGTAGTTCACGTTGATCTCGGCATATCCATGCGCTGCAAACCACTGCCGTTCAAAAGCAAAGCTGTGGCCATCCTGCCCGTTGGGGCCGCCGTGAATGAAGAGAATGGTCGGCACTTTGGTCCCGGCTTTGTATCCCAGAGGTTTGGTGAGCAGCCCGTGCACTTCAGTGCCGTCTTTGCTGAGGGAGGTAAAGTCTTCGCTGGGAACAAGGTCAAGCTGGGCCAGCAGGGCATCGTTGGCCGTGGTGAGCTTGCGCAGGCTGGCGTGGGGGGCAGCTCCCTCAAGCGCAGAGATCTCTCCGGGATGGGTGTCGTCCTGGTGAACCAGGGCGATCTCTGCGCCCTTGCAGCTCATCGCTGAGGCGGTGCCAGGCTCCGCCAGCAGGCGGTGCGCCCCGTCGCCGGTGAGCTCCACCTCGGCGGGGTACTCTGACCGATCATCATTGACCAGGTAAAGGAGCTTGCCGTCTGGCAGAAAGCAGGGCTGACTCACGCTGCGGTCGAGCTTTGCGGCCGGATAGCTGACCTTGCCCTCGATCGTAACCAGCGCCGGTTTGGCCTGGCTGTACGCGCCCAGCTCGGGCATCAGCCCTTGCACATAGGCAATTGACTTTGAATCAGGCGACCAGGCAAGCTTGCCTCCATCGGGCCCGGCCCACGTGGTCAGCTTCTTTGCCGTTGATCCAGCCTTGGCCAGGACAACGAAAATATCGCTGTTGTCAGTACGGTCAGGGTCGGCATCGTGGTTGCTCACATAGGCAATCGAGGCGCCGTCGGGTGACCAGGCAGCGTCTGATTCATCTACATTCTTGTCGGTGGTGAGCTTTTCAAACTTCTTGCTTGCAATGTCGTAGAGGTAGAGTGTGTCGCGGTCTTCGTTCCGCAGATAACCTTGAATATCCTGCTTGAAATGGTATCGGTCAATGACGACTGGCTGGGGCGGCGCGGGCGGCTTGCCATCCTCAGCCTCGGGCTCAGATTGCGGCTGGGCGGTGATCAGAATGCGCTTGCTGTCGGGCGACCAGGCGTAGTTGCCAATCTCCTGACCGACAATCTCGCTGAACTGTTCAGGTTCGCCGCCCAATCGGTTCAGCACCCAGAGTTGCGTGCCCTTTGCCTTGCCCGGTCGCGACGAAAGGAAGGAAATGTACTTTCCATCGGGGCTGAACTCCGGCTGCGAGGCACCTTCTTTGCTAAAGGTGAGTTGCGTTGCCCCGGAGCCATCCCATCGCTGCATCCACAGGTCTGCGTGATTCTTGTCTTCCTTGGTATCGGCGTGCGAGATGGAGTACAGAATCCAGGTGCCGTCCGGAGAAATGACGGGAGCGCCAACCCGCGAAATTGTCGCCAGATCTTCCAGCGTGATGGCGCGTTTTGCGGGTGGCGTTTCGGCCGGCATAACGGTGAAGAAAGAGAGCATCGCGACGAACAACGCTGCGGTGGCGGAGGCCGGTGAGGTTAGACAATTTGGGCGCATGCGCCGAGATTAGCACCCCCGACGCCTGCAAGGGGAGTAGGAAATTTCAGCACCCTTGTGCACCGTCGAATGAAGCTCGGTTGCGATTCGCGCCACGCAGAGGATGCCTGCGATAATTACGCTTAGAGAAAGGGGTGAACCGTTGCGTCTCATCTCAAATCGTCTGGCTTGGTTTTCGGTGGTAGCGATCGTGGCAGCAACCGTTGGTTGCAAGGCGCAGGATGCAGGCGCAAAAGACCCGATGAATGATCCCGCCCTGCGACGCCGCATTGAAGTATTGGTGCGGAGTCAGTTCAGTGTGCCCCCTGAGTATGACTTCACCATGGGTGAACGCAAGCCGGGTGCCGTGCCGGGGTATGACTCGCTGTCGGTGACGCTCAGTCGCGGAGCACGCACGAACTCGTTCGACTTCCTTATTTCTACTGACAACAAGTCGCTGGCACGCCTGCAGACCTTTGATCTTGCCCAGATTCCCTCTCAGAATATTGCCGTTGATAGCCGCCCCATCCGTGGCAATCCTGCGGCAAAAGTTACGGTCATCAACTACGACGATCTCGAGTGCCCTTATTGCGCGCGGATGCACCAATCGCTGTTTCCCGATACGTTGGAGCGCTACAAGGACAAGGTCCGCTTCATTTACAAGGATGACCCTCTGGTCGAGATTCACCCCTGGGCGATGCACGCGGCGGTCGATTCAAACTGCATCGGCGACCAGAATCAGAAGGCTTATTGGGGTTATGTTGACTACCTGCACGCCCACGGCCAGGATGTGACCGGAGAGGATCGAAATCTGCAGAAGAGTTTTGGCGTGCTCGACAAGATCGCGCGGGAGCAGGGAAAAATATTCAACCTGGACGCAACCAGGCTCGACGCTTGCCTGCAAAAGCAGGATGAAGCCACCGTTCGCACCTCGATGAAGGAAGCTGAGTCCCTGGGCGTGGATGGCACGCCCTCCCTTTTCATCGAAGGCGAGCACCTTTATGGTGCGGTTCCGTCTGAGCAGGTGTGGATGGTGATTGACCGCGCCTTGCGGGCTGCGGGCGTGGAGCCACCACCGCCGCCCACCCCGGCCACCCAACCGGTTTCCACGCCACCGCTTGGACAATAGGGATTTCCGGCGCACCCTGTTTCGAATCACCACGGTGGGGGTTTATCCTTATCTGTGAAGCGTCCATCCTCAGGGTGGATCGCCGGGGGTTGCCAGGTTGTCACCAATTCGCTCAATGGATTTCCACCGTGCCCTCCCGGCTGTCGTTCTGGCTGCCGGCCTGTTCACCGGTACGCTCGTCGGGTGCCACCCTGCACCCTCTCCTGAAGTGTTGGCTACAGTCAACGGGAAGCAGATTGTTCAGGCGGATGTAGACCGGCTTTTCAAGCAGAGCCTGGGGGAAACGGCGCAGCCGCCATCCAAGGAAGAGGCCGCAATTCAACGGCTGAGCATCCTGCACCAGCTCATCCAGGATGAAATCCTGCAGCAGCGCGCGAGCAAGCTGAATCTGGTAGCGACCGATGAAGAAGTGGACGCCAAGCTCACAGACATGAAGGCGCTCTCGACCCAGGAAGAATTTGACCGCCAACTCAAAGAGCGGAACCAGACCATCGATGGCTTACGGCACGATATTCGCCATCAGTTGACGCAGAGCAAGCTGGTCAACAAAGAGATTGAGTCAAAGATCAATATTACCGACGGCGAAATCAGCGCCTACTTTGCAGCTCATAAGAGCGAGTTCAACCTGATTGAGCCGCAATACCATCTGGCACGCATTGTCGTCACCAGCGATCCGGGCAAGCAGGTGACTAACCTGCAAAGCAGTAAAGCTGCCAACGACGGTGAGGCCAGGAAGAAGATCCAAATGCTCAGGAATCACCTGGAGAGCGGCGAGGATTTCTCCTCCGTTGCGCAGAGATTCTCTGAGGATTCTTCCAGCAGCGCTAACGGCGGCGACTTTGGATTTGTCTTTGAATCTCAACTGCGCACCGAACCGGACGTTTTCGAGGCAGTGAGCAAGCTGAAGGCGGGTCAGACTACCGAAACAATGCCCATCTTTCAGGGTGAGGGACCCGGCCGCAGGACTGTGGGCTATGCAATCTATCTCCTGATTGAGAAGCGGCCTGCCGGACAGCGCGAGATGAGCGACCCGCGCGTGCAGCAGAGCATTCGGCAGTTACTGCGGAACAATCACGCGCAGTTGCTGCAAAATGCCTATTCGGAGATGCTCTACAACGAGGCGAAGATCCACAATTACCTCGCGGAGCAACTACTCAAGGACGGCGCATCGTAGCCACGCTTCGATGCCTGCTCACCGGCCTTCCGGCGTGTTGAGCCAGGCGTTTGCTGCGATCAGCATTTCCAGATGACAGATATGCTTGCAGCCCGATCGGAGATTCACAGTGGTACCCAGTGCGCAGGGTGGTATTTCAGCCGTTTGCCTGCCTGAATTGAGGGGGCACGTTTCTCTGGTCGTCACTCACAAATCAGCACCTTTGACCTGCAATTTTGCCAGGAGGTGAGGCTATGCGGCAGGCCTCGTCCTCTTGGCTGCAAACGCAGTAAAGGCCTTCCACTTCGGAAGGCCTTTCTTACTGCGATGTTATCTATATTGCTTACTTCATGTTGCCGTTCTGATCCATTTCGATGCCGCCTGCGTTCTTGCTTTCCTTCTTGGCCTCGTTCTCCTTGCGGGTACCCATGGCCTTCTGGCTCCACTCGTTCGCCTTGGCTACGTCGTCCTTGCGGGCTGCGTCGTTGCCGCAATCCACGTCTGCCTTGCGGCGGTACGTGAGGTTCAGATAGGACATGGCATCGTCGTATCCGGGGCGGTTGTCGATAGCCTGCGAGAGATACTTGATGCCTTCTTCGACGAGCGCCGCATTTTGCTGTTGGATCTGGGCGCATACCGGCTTGGTCATCTTTGCATTGCCCGCGCCGTCATCGTTCAAGCCGAGAGGGCTGATGAGCTTCAGCAGATTTTCGTGGGCCTCTGTCCAGTTGATCACGCCAACTGTATAGGCCGCTTCAGGATCCTTGGGATCCATTGCCAATACCTTCTTCTGCCATTCCTTTGCTTCAGGCAGCTTCTTGGTATTGAAGTACAAGCTGGCGATACCCTTCAGGCTGTTGATGTCGTCAGGGTGCTTGACGAGAACCTCCTGAAACGTGTCGATGGCTTGCTGTGCGGTCTTGAGATTCTCGGGCGTGGTCAGGCCTGGAACGACATTCTGTGCCAATGCTGTAGCCAGATATTCCTTGGCTGCTGGAAGCTTGGGGTCAAGCGTGCTGGCGTCCTGAAAATGGCGGATGGCTTCTTCGAATTTTCCAGCCTTGTATGCCGCTACTCCCTTGTTCAACTGGTCGCGGGCTCGCAGTTGGTTGCAGCCGGTCAGCGAAAACAACAAGGCGACCAAAACAGCCGTGAGCACCGGCAGACGTACAAGTCGATTCATATTCTTATCCTTCTCCTTCGAGTCGTCGCCAGGGTTATCGCGCCTGGTGTTTCCGCGCGGTTGAATGCAGTAGGAGTCGCCGCACTCAGCCGTAAACATTCCACCGATGCGGCTTGTTCCATTGTGCTTCCCTGCGCATTTGTACTCCAGCCGGGCAGGGTAGCGCAAGGGACAAGAGTCGGCATTGTCCCAAACGTCAGGCTACTACTGTCCAGCCGCGATTTTAGGTGTAATCAGACCGACGTGATCCACGCCTGCTGAGTGACCCAGATCGATGATGTCAGCAACTTGAGCAAAGTTCACGTCGTCATCACCCTTGATGAACATGATGCGCTCGGCGCGGTTTGCATAGATCTGCGTCAGACGAGCCAGCAGATCACCCTTGGCCACATCGTCCTGGTTGATCTTGTAAGCCACCTGCGTCCCGGCAGTATGAATGACCGAAACAACGATGGTGCGGCTATCGTCGGGTGTTTGATTTTTTTCCTTGGGCGGCTGGGGTACAAGTGCATCCAGGCCCTTGGGAGCTACGGGCACGATCACCATGAAGATGATCAGCAATACCAGTAGCACGTCGATGAGCGGAGTTACGTTGATGTCGGAGGAAATGCCCCCGGGACCACTACTTGTCATTGCCATATGTTCAGCTCCTGATTTGTCCCGACTGAGTTGCGGGTTATGCTGCGCCGGTCGAGAACTGCAAGTTATTCGCCAGGCCCCTGACGCTTTTCGGTCAACAGGCCAACCGAATCAACGCCTGCGGTGCGCACATCATCGATGGCATTCTCAACGTCGAGATAGCGTGCACGTGCATCGGCGCGTACGAAGATCTGCTTGCCCGGTTTGTCGGTCAGCTTGTCGCGAACCTTGCCGCCAAGCTGCGATGGTGCAACTTTGTCCTGTCCAAGATAAAAGTCACCGCTGCGCGTTACCGCGACCACGATGGCATCTTCCTTGTCAGCGTCCGGCATGGAGGTAGGGTTGTCGGTCCTGGCCAGATCCACCTGAACCTTGTTCTGGAGCATCGGCGTGATGACCATGAAAATGATCAACAGAACCAGCATCACGTCTACCATCGGCGTGACGTTGATGTTGGAGTTGACCTTGGCGCCTTCGTTACGTACTGAAATTCCCATATATCTGCTCCGCGCGTATGACTTCGCTGATCGATTTCCTGGTGGCTTTTATCCGAGCAAGCCGTGGGCAGCCTTGGCAGGAGTGTCGAAGCGGGTCTGATTCTATGGATGGTTGGCAGGGTTTACTCCCCTGCCAACCATCCTGGACTCGCCGACTCGCCCGTTACCCATGCGCCTGCGGCAGTGCACGCGCGCGACTAGCGCTTGTGGCTCTGCTTGATGAAGTAGTCAACCAGCTCGCTGGAGGAGTTATCCATCTCGACGTCGAAGGCTTCAACGCGACCGCTGAAGTAGTTGAAGGTCATAACTGCGGGGATGGCAACCAGAAGACCGAATGCCGTGGTAACCAGAGCCTCTGAAATACCACCGGCAACTGCACCGATACCCGAAGACTTCTGGGTGGCGATCTGCTGGAAGGCGTTCAGAATACCGATAACCGTGCCGAGCAGGCCGACGAAGGGTGCCGTGGAACCGATGGTGGCCAACACGCCCAGGCCGCGCTTCAGCTTGGCATGAACAATCGCTTCAGACCGTTCGAGTGCGCGCTTGGAGCTTTCGATGGTCTCTTCGTTCACCACGCCACCGGTCGAGCGGAACTCCTGCAGACCAGCGGTGACGACTTCAGCAAGGTGAGACTTCTTGCTGCGGTCGGCGATCTTGATCGCCTCTTCCAGCTTGCTGTCCTTGAGGGCGCCGGCAACCTTGGGGGCAAATTCGCGGGACTGCTTGCGGGCAGCCGTGAAGTACAAGTAGCGATCGATCATGACCGCGAGAGACCAGATCGACATCACAAACAGGATGAAGGCGATGATACGTGCCGGCCATCCCATGTTGTTCAAAAGGCCCAAAAGGCTGAAGTCAACGGTACCACCCTGGTCCTGAAACATGGCCAGGCTGGCCGGGTGCGAGGCGAAATGTGCAAGCTGAGCGAGAATCACTGAGTCGTTCCTCCTGAGGGGATGCTTTCTGTAGTACGTGAGTATTTGTACTGCTGCTGGGGAGTGGGACTGTCTCCAGACCCACTCAGACTTTTACGTAGACGATCTTCGCTCGATGCGAGAAACCATCCAGATGGGCATCAACCACCCAGGTTGAAGACGACGTTGATGGTCGTATCTACTTCCACCGGTTCGCCGTTCAAAAGGTAGGGCTTGTATCGCCAGTTCCGGACCGCATCCAAAGCAGCCGATTGCAGCATGGCATTGCCACTGATGACCTGAACGTTCTCAATGGTCCCGGACTTGGAGATTGTCGCATGCAGAACGACGGTGCCCTGCTGGCGAGCCGCTTTGGCGATGGGCGGGTAGATGGGCTGCACCTTCTGGATCAGGTTACCTGCCGCTACACCGGACGAGATTGCGATCTTCTTGGGCGTTTCAGCCTTGACGATCGGCTTGGGGGCGCCCGAACCGAAGACGCTGCCAATGACTCCGCCGGAAGCTCCACCGCCCATGTCCATGCCGGAGACGCCGAAACCAGACGAGGGGGGTGCTTCCTTCTCAGCCACCATCTTGATGTCTTTAGGAATCTTGGTAGGGGCCGTCAGCTGATTGTTCATCATCTGGGGCTTGACCTGCACCACATGCACCTCTGGCGGTGGCGGTGGAGGCGGTGGAGGCGGCGGAGGCGGAGCTACCAGCAACGTGGTCATCGCGGCCTTCGGGAGCGCTTCCGGATACAGCAGCGGAATCAGAATCATGACCGCAAGAATGGAAAGGTTGATGATCGCAGTAACGATCATCCACCAGTTGGTCTTCTTGATTCGATTACTGGATTCAAACGTTGAATCTTCAAACATGGCCGACCTCGAATCTTTTCTTGGATTTCTCTCACTTTAGACACCGGCAGCGTGAAGAATGTTCCCGGCTTTTTTGGCCCCCGATTTTGGGCCTCTAAGAGTGTGCACAACCTATATCAGAACCACCCGTACTCCGCAAAACATGTTGCATTTGTAGTGCATTGCGCGGGGCGAAGTTCCTCGAAATTGCCCCGCCGATGCTTCAAACCCTGTTCGTCAGGCTTTGGTACGCTTGGCTGCCGGCAATACAGCCGCTTTGCCCTTGCTTGCGCGCCAATCCTGATACGCCACCAGCATCGGTGCCGCTACAGCGATCGACGAATACGTTCCAATCAAAATGCCCACCACCAATGCAAACGAGAATCCATGTAATACCTGGCCGCCAAACAGGTATAGCGCAAGTACCGTGAGGAATGTCAAACCGGAGGTGAGGACGGTCCTGCTCAGCGTCTGGTTGATGCTGCGATTGACCACGTCGGTGAGGCCCTCGCGGCGCGTCAGGCGCAGGTTTTCGCGGATGCGGTCAAAGACGACGATGGTGTCGTTCATCGAGTATCCGACCAGGGTCAGAATGGCCGCGATGACAGTGAGGCTGATCTCCTGATTGGTCAAAGCAAAGAAGCCAACGGTGATCAGAGTGTCATGGAAGACGGCTACAACAGCTGCCACGCCATAGATAAGCTCGAATCGGAACCAGAGGTACACAAGCATGCCGAGAAGCGAGTAAAGGGTCGCGAGACCCGCCTGCTTTTCGAGCTGCTTGCCGACCGTCGGGCCGACCGCCTGCACATTGCGCACAGTGAAGGGGTTGTTGTAGCTCGCGTGCAGCGCGTCGACGATCTGCTTGCGGCCTGCGTCTACCGTCACTTCGTCTGACTGTTCCGGCAGGCTGATCAGCATTTCGCGCTTTTCCGCCTGGTCATAGGCCACGATGTGCGCGTCCTTGATGCCGGCGGCCTCGGTGGCACGACGAATGCCATTCACGTCCGGTGCATTTTGGAACTGCACCTGCACCTGCGTTCCACCACGGAAATCGACGCCGAGCGGTACCGGGCTGCCAATCTGCGCCCAGTGCACGCCCATCGAGATAATTCCGGCCACGCTGAAGATCAAGCTGAAGCCGAGGAAGTACCACTTTTTCCCCAGCCAGTCCACATTTACATTGCGAAATAGTTCCACGATTTCTGTACCTTCCCTATTGGCCCGGAGGCAGGTCCATTGACCTGACTCCAGACAAACGTGCGATGCTGCTGCCTCATTAAATCGAAAGCTTCTGTCCTGCCAGCTTGTGGTTCACATGCGAGTCAAAAATCACGCGCGACACAAACACTGCGGTAAACAGATTTGCCAACAAACCAAACACCAGCGTGACGGCAAAGCCCTTGACAGGGCCGGTGCCGAACATGAAGAGAATGGCGGCTGAGACGATGGTGGTGACGTGCGTATCGACAATCGTGATCCAGGCATGCGCAAAGCCCTGGTCGACGGCCTGCGCTGGCCCCTTGCCTGCGCGTATTTCTTCTCGAATGCGCTCAAAAATCAGCACGTTAGAGTCGACGCCCATACCGATCGTCAGAATCACACCCGCAATACCCGGCAACGTCAGCGTAGCGTGGCTGAATCCCATGAAGCCCAGCAGAATCACCAGGTTCAGGAACAGCGCAAGGTCAGCATTGATGCCCGAGCCGCGATAGTAGAACAGCATGAAGGCCATCACGGCCAGCATGCCTGCAATCGCCGCAATCACACCCTGCTTGATCGAGTCTGCGCCGAGCGAGGGACCAACCGTCCGCACTTCCTTCTCCACCAGGCTCGCCGGCAGTGCGCCGGTACGCAGGGTAAAGCTGAGTGCGTCGATCTGTTCCTTGCTGAACTGGCCCTCAATTTGCCCGTTGTCGCGGATGGCACCCTTGATGACGGCCACATTCTTGACCCGGTCGCCCAGCACGATGGCCATGTAGCTGCCAATGTGCGCTGACGTGTAGTCGTAGAAGCGTTCGCCGCCGTTGTTGGTCAGCACAAAGTTCACGCCCTGGCGGCCGGTATCGTTGGCGGCAATGGCGCTGGCGTCGCGGAAGTCCTTGCCGCCCACAATCGAAACCCGTTTCACCAGGAATATGTGATCCTGGCCGTCTGAGGCCAGCCCCTGGCTGTCGCCGTGCAGCAGCATCTGGTCGGGAGGCACAGCGCCGCCGAGGCTGGTCAGAGCTTCCTGTTCGCTGGCGTAGCCGGCCGAGTTGCCCGCCACCTCATGCACCTCGAGGCGCGAAGTGGATTGAATGATGTCGCGGACACGGTCTGGATCATCCACGCCTGGCAGCTCAACCAGGATCTGGTTTTCGCCGAGGCCGTACTTCTGAATCACCGGCTCGCTGACACCGAGCTTGTCCACGCGGTCGCGAATGGTGTCGATGGTCTGGTCAACCGTCCGCGTCTGCAGGTCAGTCAACTGGGTCGGCTTCATGGTCAGCGTCCAGGTGCCGTCCGGGCCGCCACCGGTCACGTCATACTCGGCGCCGTAGCGGTTGCTCAGTTCGTTCCGCACGTCGCCGGATTTGGCCGGGTCGGCGCCGAGAATCCGGATCATCTGCGGCATCGCCGGGTCCGGCTTGAGCACCGAACCAAAGGTGATCTTGGCTACCGGCAGATCCTGCTGGATCCGCGCCACGGTGTTGTCAGTCTCTGCATTGACTGCATCGTTGACGACCACCTGCAAAATCAGGTGAGCGCCGCCGCGCAGATCAAGGCCCAGGTGGATGCGCTCTGTGATTGCCGCCTGCAGAGCAGCTCCAGTCACGCCCTTGGGCAGACCAAAAATGCCGTACAGGCAGACCAGCAGAACTCCAAAAATAATTGCGATTTTGCCGTTCAGATTCTTCTTCATGATGAATTAGTCCGTGCACGCTGACCAGGATCTGGTCCGCGGCTACTTGCCCTCTTCCTGGGTTGTCACAGCCGCAATCGCGCTCTTCACAACCTCAATCTTCAAACCATCGGGTGCTACCCGCAGAATCAGCGAATCATCCTTAAGGCTCAGAATCGTCCCGCGAATTCCGCCCGTCGTCGTGATCCGGTCGCCCGTCTTCAACTCCGAGAGCATCTGCGCCCAGACCTTCTGCTTCTTCTGCTGCGGCCGGATCATCATCAGATAAACCACGCCAATCATCAGTACCGGCAGCAGCATCGAGAGCCCCGACCCACCCGCACCAAACATCCCCGCAAACATCGCTACTTCATTCAACACACAAGTCCTTGATCCGTTCGGCAATTTAGCCCGAACTTGAGGCGCGTTCAGCCATGTGGCCCGCTTGCCCCCCTGGTATTTTTGTCTCCGGGAATGGTCCGGCCGGGGAAAGATCTAGACTTCGCGTCCCCGTCCATGGCAATGTCGGCAATTCAGTCAAGGCACCTCAAAAAGACCCGCCGCCTCACCCAACCGCCGTCTGCTTCCTGTTCGACACCGCAACTGCTTTGAATGCCCCATTTCGAGTCAAGCGCAGATTTCCCGCGACTTTCCCGACCTGACTGCATCGCAACCAGTCTAGCAAACACATCTACGAAACCGGCAAATAGAGCAACAATCTGCAAAATTCACGCCAGATCCTCCACTTTCCGGGGGTCAGGCCTGGCCCGGCCCAGAGCCAGCCCACTCAGTCCGCCAGCGGCTTCCAGTACTGCAGTTCCGGGTTGGCGCAGCTCAGGCAAAGCTCGCGCCCGTCGCGCACCACAAACCTGTCAAAATTCACGCCCTCGCCGCACTCGCCACAGGTGACCCGCGCGCCCTTGTAGCCGGGCATTTCGCGCGCATCGAGGTCAACCGTCACCCACTGCGTCCGAAATAGCTCTGCATCGCTCAGTTCGCGATAGGCCTTCATCTGCTGCTGGCTCTTGTTTTCAATCTCCTGGTAGCGCAGCCGCGCAAGTTCGCGCGAGGTTTCAAGTGCGACCACGCGCACCGCCCGCCCCGTTGCCAGATTCACAAAGGTCGCTGCCATCTTGCCCCAGTCGCGAAACTTCAGCGCCCGCTTGCCCAGCCGGCACCCCGTCACCATGCCAATGGCGTCGGTGGCACAGCGGTCAATCTCAACAAAACACACCAGCTTTTTGCGGTCAGCCCCACGCGGCTCGTCCATCTCAAGCCGTCGGCAAGCCAGCATGGCCATCCGCACGCCCAGGATCTGTCCCGCGCACAGGTGCCCATGCGCGACCTCTGCCCGCCCCACTAATTCTTCAAAAGACTCCATCGGTCTACCCTTCCCGCCCTCCAGCTTTCCCGTCCTCCAGCCTTCCCGGCTACGGCTTCGCTGGCTCTTCCGCATCCCCATCCTCAACCAGAACGGCCGAGCCTCCGACGACATCGAAACTCACGGCATCTTTGCCTGAAGGATGGAAAGTCGCTCGCAGCGGCTCCCGCTGCCACTCGGTCTGCGCACACACCGGCCAGGGATGATTCTCCGCATCGTAGGCCGCAAGTTTCTTGGCCAGCACCGGCCGCCGAACTCCCACCTGCCACACCACCGCGTACAGGCTTTTGGCCGTCGCTGTCACGCCGCAATACGCTCCAAAATCGCGAAACCACGCCACCTGACTCGCCCCCGGATCGTAGTCCGGCAGCTTGAGCGCCGTGACGTGGCCCGTCATGCGGTCAACCAGCAACCACGGTCCGCGCTGCCAAACCCAGTGGTTGGCAGTGGACTTCGCATCGCCCGGCCTTGTGTCCCCAGGCAGGGCGTCGTTGATCCGCAGCGCCCGCCGCACCACAAAACTGCGGTCTGTCACGTCATGAGGTTCGCCGGTCGTCCACTCGCTCACCCGGCCATCCACAACCAGCGGCCGCGTTTTCAGCGCAGTCTCCTCAGGCCCCGCGCCTGCCGGGTCACCCGCCCTGGAGTACGCCACAGATTTCGCCGCGCCCAGCACCACAACGTGCGGCTTTTTCGGCGGCGGCGCGGCACCGGCCGTGGGCGCTACCGAACCGGCGACGAAAATTCCGGCAACGAGAATCCCAGCAACGAAAATCGGGCACCAACGAAGACGCATACGCGCTCCGATAGTACCCGATTTGCCACTGAACCGCGAATGCAGCTTTAGCCAGCGGCCAGAAGCCGGCAGCTAGTCAATCTGCGCCCGCTCCACAGCGCGCGCAACTCTGAAGGCCATCGCCTCGCCGAAATGCGGTCCCAGCACCTGCATCCCCACCGGCAAACCGGCCTTGGTCTTGCCGCATGGTACGGTGACGCCGCAAATGCCTGCAAGGCTGGCGGTAACGGTGTAAATGTCGGCGAGATACATGGCCAGCGGGTCATCCGTTTTTTCGCCCAGCCTGAAAGCCGCCGTCGGCGCAGTCGGCGTCACAATCGCATCCACCCCGGCAAACGCGCCCACAAACTCCTCCGCCAGCAGCCGTCGTACCTGCTGTGCTTTCTTGTAATACGCGTCATAGTACCCGGCGCTCAGCGCATAGGTGCCCAGCAGAATGCGCCGCTTCACCTCCGCGCCAAAACCCTCTTCGCGCGAAAGCTTGTACATCGACGACAAATTCGTCGCCTGCGCCGACCTGTGCCCATAGCGAACGCCGTCAAAGCGCGCCAGATTAGCGCTGGCCTCGGCCGTCGCCACCAGGTAATACGTGGGGATGGCGTACCTGGTGTGCTTGAGCCGGATGCGCTTGATGATGCAGCCGGCACTCTCCAGCGCCGCGATGCCGTCCTCAATCGCCTCGCGCACCTCCGGGTCAAGCCCGGCTCCAAAATACTCCTCGGGAATACCGATATGCAGGCCGCGCACGCCCTTGTCCGACTCCGCCGCAAAGCCAGGAACAGGCCGCCGCGAGCTCGTCGCATCCCGATCGTCCGCCCCGGAAATCACCTCGAGCAGCGACGCCGCATCCCGCACATTGGCGGTAAACGGGCCAACCCGGTCCAGCGAAGAGGCAAACGCAATCAGCCCGTACCGCGAAACTCGCCCATACGTAGGCAGCACGCCCACCACGCCGCAAAAGCTGGCCGGCTGCCGAATCGAGCCGCCCGTATCCGTGCCCAGCGTGGCCACAGCCAGGTTGGCCGCCACCGCCGCCGCCGACCCGCCACTCGAGCCGCCCGGAACCCGCTCCAGATCATGCGGATTGCGCACCGGCCCATACGCCGAATTCTCATTCGACGAGCCCATCGCAAACTCATCGCAGTTGATCTTGCCCAGGATCACCGCACCCGCAGCCTTGAGCCGGGCCACTGCGGTTGCGTCATACGGCGGCACATAGCCTTCCAGGATCCGCGAGCCTGCCGTCGCCGCAACCCCCTGCATGGTCAGCACGTCTTTCACGCCGACAGGAATACCGGCCAGAGGCCCCAGCGGATCTCCCTTGGCTGCCGCTAGATCCACCGCGGCGGCCTGCTCCAGCGCCTGCTCTTTTGACAGAGCCAGGTACACATTCAACACAGGATTATGCGCCTCAATCCGCGCGTAATACGTCTCCGCCAGCTCGGTCGCCGTCACCGCTCCCGAGGCTACTCCCTCACGCAGCAAGGCAATCTTTGCCGGCTTTTCCACTAAAGTTTCCGTACTCAAGTTCTTCTCCGTAATACCTGTCGTCTACCTGCATCTCTTAAACGCGATGTGGTTCAGCGCTCAATGACTTTCGGCGTCTTGAAAAACGCTCCGTCGGTCTCCGGAGCCTCCGCCATCACACGCGCCCGGTCCAGCGAAGGACGCAGCATATCCACCCTCAGATGGGCCCCATGCCCTGCATCCGCACCCGCACCGCCGCCCGCATTGAGCAAGTCATTCACCTGCGCCATCGGCTCAACATCCGTCGTATCCAGCTCGCCCAACTGCGCCACATACTCCAGAATGGCGTTCAGATCCCGCTGCATCCGGGGCTTCTCGTCCTCGGCCAGCTCCAGGTTGGCCAACTCTGCCACGCGTTCCACTTCTGCAATCGTTACCATGCCTGTTCCCCTGATTCCAATGCGTCCCAAAGCTCAAGTCCAAAGTCCAAGTATAGAAGGTCTGCCTTTAGAACTTCCGCGACCACTCCTTCGGCCACCGCTCCACAATCACCTTTTTGTCGGTGAAAAACTCCACCGCGTCGCGCCCTTGCGCATGCATCACGCCAAAGAAGCTACCCTTCCACCCGCTAAATGGGAAATACGCCATCGGCGCGGGTACCCCGATATTCACGCCCACGTTGCCCGTTGAAACAGCGTTGCGGAATCGCCGCGCCGATGCTCCACTCTGGGTGAAGATAGACGAAGCGTTCCCGTAAGCCGAGCGGTCAATCATCGCAATCGCTTCTTCCACCGAATCGGCATGCACCAGCGACAGCACCGGCCCAAAAATC
Source organism: Acidobacteriota bacterium (assembly GCA_025359885.1). Lineage (GTDB taxonomy): Bacteria > Acidobacteriota > Terriglobia > Terriglobales > Acidobacteriaceae > Acidicapsa. Next base: position 37,769 of record JANYDG010000077.1, on the reverse strand, counting down.
TCCGTCTCCATCAGGTCGCTCGCCGCAGGCAAGCCGTCGAGCACCGTCGGCGCAATGAAATTTCCGTTCGCAGCTCCGGCCCCGGTAATAGCTCCAGTAATCGTGTGCGCCCCGTGGCTCTGGCCGCGCGCGATCAGCGCGGCAATCCGCTCCTGGCTGGCCGCTGTAATCACTGGTCCCATCTGGACCGTTTCATCCAGTCCGTCGCCCACCTTGAGCGAGGTCGCTGCCGCCGCAATCCGGTCGCGAAACCACCCCTGCGCCTCCCCCACCGTCACCGTCACGCTCACCGCCAGGCAGCGCTGCCCGGCGCATCCAAACGCAGAGTCGGCAATGATCTTGGTCGTCGTCTCCTGCTCGGCGTCCGGCAGCACCACGACGTGATTTTTTGCGCCACCCTGGCACTGAACCCGCTTGCCGTTGGCCGACCCGCGCGTGTACACGTACTGCGCCACCGGCGTGGAACCGACAAAGCTGATCGCCCGCACATCCGGGTGGTCGAGCAGCGCATCGACGGCCGGCTTGCCGCCCTGCACCAGATTGACGACGCCCGCCGGCAGCCCCGTTTCGGCCACCAGCTCCACCAGGCGCTGCACTGCAAACGGCACCCGGTCCGAGGGCTTCAGCACGACCGTGTTGCCCGTCGCAATCGCATACGGCAGAAACCACAGCGGGATCATCAGCGGAAAGTTGAAAGGAGTGATAATCCCCACCACGCCCAGCGGCTGCCGCACCATGATTTCGTCGATGTCGGGGGCAATGTCTTCAAGGGAATAGCCCTGCATCAGCACCGGCATGCCGCAGGCCACTTCGACATTCTCAATCCCGCGCCGAATCTCGCCCCGTGCCTCGCCCAGCGTCTTGCCATTCTCGATGGTCACCAGCCGCGCCAGCTCGTCGATATGCAGGTCAAGCAGCGCCTTGAGCTTGAAAATGAACTGGATGCGGTCGCCTACAGGAGTCGCGCGCCAGGCCGGGAAAGCGGCCCGGGCCGCAGCCACCGCCGCGCCAATCTCAGCGGCTCCACCGGAACCACTGAGCCCCAGCGACTCACCTGTCGCCGGATTGGTCAGCGCCAGCCCGCCGTCGGTTCCCGCCGCCTGCCACACACCGCCCACATAATTCAAAACCGCCAACTTCTCCGCCGCCTGGCCCATCGCTCTCTTCCTCCTCCGCTCGAACGCGCAGGCCAGTAGTATCCCACAACGGCTGGGCCCGAGAGAGCGGTACAGAGACCTTGCCCGCCGGGAAATCTGCTATCGTAGGTCTCGCCGCCCGCTTTTCCGATCGGCCTACCTCTGCCAACCCCGGGGCCGCTGCGCCCAAGGAGTGACGATGCGCAATTTTGGAGTCTTTCTGGCGGCTGCGGTCCTGGTCACCTCGCCTCTCGCCCAAGGCCAGCAGAGCGCGGCACCCGCCGCTGCAGCTATCGATCAGCCCACAACAGCGGCCGATGCTCCCCAGCGAGACACCAGCTTCATCGATGCTCAGGGTCGGGCTCACATTACCCGCATCGTGCCTGTGCCCAGCTATCTCAGTCGCGAGGCCCGGTATTGGCTCTCGCAACCCGTTCCCGACAACGACCCGCATGAATCCCTCGAGGCACGGCGCGCCCACACCGATGCCTGGGCCGCGACCGCCCGCGACGCCTGGTTCAAGCTCTACCCCGGCACGCTCACTGAAGACAAAATCGCCGGCGTCCCGGTCCGCATCGTCGTCCCAGCCAACCTTTCGGCAGCGAACAAGGACAAAGTCCTGCTCAACCTGCACGGCGGTGGTTTCAACTCCGACTCCGGCTCCTACACGGAATCGATTCCAATGGCAGGCATGACCGGCATCAAGTGCGTCGCCGTCCTCTACCGCCTTGCCCCTGAAAACCCCTTCCCGGCAGGCGTAGATGACGCGATTGCCGTCTACAAAGAGCTGCTCAAGACCTACAAACCCGACCACATCGTCCTGTACGGCACCTCTGCCGGAGCGATCCTGACCGGCGAAGTCGCCGTCAAGCTCAAGCAGCTCGGCCTGCCTCTGCCGGCCGCGCTCGGCATCTTCAGCGGCATGGGCGACTTTGCCCGCACCGGCGACTCCCAGGCGCTCTATGCCCTGGTCGGCTTCTCTGGTCACTTGGACGCTCCCGGCCCGAATGACGCCCCGCACGACCCCTACTATGTCGGAAAGACCGACCCGCGCGACCCGGTGCTCTCGCCCATCTTCGCCGACCTGCACGGCATGCCCCCGACGCTCTTCGTCACCAGCGGCCGCGACATGCTCTTGAGCGGCACCGTCAACCTTCATCGGGCTTTTCTGAACGCAGGCAACGATGCCCGCCTTGTCGTGTACGACGCGCTGCCCCACGCCTTCTGGTACTCGACCAAGCTCCCGGAAGCCCTCGAAGCCAACCACCTGATGGCCGACTTCCTGGCCAAGGCTCTGAACAAATAGAGGAAGTATCCAGCTCCGCTAACCCCGCGAGCCCCGCTAGCTCCGCTGAAAGAACCATGATTCACGACGGCCACCGCAAGCTCCCCTACGACGCTGAAACCGCGCTCGCCCACCTGCGCGCCACCGACAAAAAGCTCGCCGCCCTGATCGACCGCGTCGAAGAGACCGGCGGCTTTACGCTCAAGCTGGGGGCCACCGGCTCGCCCTTTACTGCCTTGCTTGAATCGATCCTCTACCAGCAGCTCCACGGCAAGGCGGCGGCCACCATTCACAAGCGCGTTTTGGCCCTGTACGGCGAACCCGATTCTTCAGCTGGCCCAGCTCCGCAGGCCCTGCTCGACACGCCCGACGAAATGCTCCGCGCCGCCGGAGTCAGCGGCAACAAGATCAAAGCTCTCAAAGACCTCGCCGCCCGCACCCTCGACGGCACCGTACCGACGCAGGCGGCCATCAGCACCCTGCCCGACGAAGAGATCATCGCCCGCCTCACCGCAGTGCGCGGCATTGGCACCTGGACCGTCGAGATGCTGCTCATCTTTTCGCTCGGCCGCCCCGACGTATTCCCAGTCACCGATTACGGCGTCCGCAAGGGCTTTGCGCTCACCTTCCAGCGCCTTCCGAAATCCAGGCCGCTCGCAGCCGCCGATTTGCCCAAGCCGGAACCAATGCTCAAGCGCGCCCGGCGCTGGGCCCCCTACCGGTCAGTCGCCGCCTGGTACCTGTGGCGCGCCTGCGACCTCGCCGCCACTCAAAAACAATCCACCTCGCCGGCAATGATCTAGGCCTGTTTTTGAACGCCTCAGTCCCGGATTTGTTCACCAGGCAACCGATTTCATGCGACTGTTGCAATCTCCACGCGACTTTGGCAAGAAATTTCTCTTATGATAGGGAATCGTTTCCATTGAGGAATTACCCCCATGCCCTCTTCTACGCGATTCGTCTGTATTCACGGCCACTTCTACCAGCCACCCCGCGAAAACCCCTGGCTTGAAACAGTCGAAACGCAGGATTCAGCTGCTCCTTACCATGACTGGAACGAGCGCATCTGTGCAGAGTGCTACGCCACCAACGGCGCCGCACGCATCGTGAACACCAAAAATCAGATCACGCGCATCCTCAATAACTACGCGCGTATGAGCTTCAATTTCGGCCCCACGCTGCTCAGCTGGCTGGCCGAGAATGCACCGCGTACCTATCGCAACATCCTTGACGGCGAGCGCCGCAGCCGCGTGATTTTTGATGGTCACAGCTCGGCCATGGCCCAGGTCTACAACCACCTCATCATGCCCCTCGCCAACACCCGCGACCGGCTTACCCAGATTCGCTGGGGCATCACCGACTACAAGACCCGTTTTGGCGTCGCTCCCGAAGGCATGTGGCTGGCTGAGACTGCCGCCGATACCGAGACTCTGGAGCAGCTCGCAAACGAGGGCATCCGCTTCACCGTGCTCGCGCCGCGCCAGTGCAAGCGCGTGCGTCCTCTCGGTTCCAATGACGCGAATAGTTGGATCAGCACCGGCAATGCCATCGTTGATCCCACCCACCCCTATACCGTGCGCTTTGCCTCGGGCAAGTCGCTGGCAGTCTTCTTCTACGATGGCCCAACCTCCCGCGCCATCGCCTTCGAGGGGCTGCTCAACTCAGGCGAGAGTTTCGTCAACCGCCTCAAGCAGGGCTTCCACGACAGCAGCGAACCTCAGTTGGTTCACGTCGCCACCGACGGCGAAAGCTACGGCCACCACCACAAGCATGGTGAAATGGCTCTCGCCTACGCCCTCCGCCTCCTCGAACAGGACAAGAACACCCGCCTCATCAACTACGGTGCCTTTCTCGAACGCTTCCCTCCCAAATACGAAGCTGAAATCTTCGACAATTCTTCCTGGAGCTGCGACCACGGCGTTGAGCGCTGGCGCTCCAATTGTGGATGTAACGGCGGCAAGGCTGGCTGGAACCAGCTCTGGCGCGCGCCCCTCCGCGAGGCTCTCGATACCCTGCGCGACGCCGTCGCCCCGCTTACCGAAAAAGTCGGCGGGCCGCTTTTCAACGATGTTTGGGCCGCGCGCGATGGCTACATCGACGTGATCCTCGATCGCAGCTCCGATACGGTTGATCGCTACCTCGCTGCGTACCAGAGCCATCCCCTCTCCCCGGAGGAGCGCGTCTGCGCCCTCTCGCTGATGGAGATGCAGCGCCATACCCAGCTCATGTACACCAGTTGCGGCTGGTTTTTTGACGACATCTCAGGCATCGAAACTGTGCAGATTATCGCCTACGCTGCTCGCGTCATCCAACTCGCCCAGGAGCTCTTCAAAGAAGATGCGATAGGCCTTGAAATCAACTTCCTGGAAAAGCTCACGCTGGCCAAATCCAACGCTTCCAGTGCCGGTGACGGAGCCCGCATCTACACCGAGCAGTGCCTCAGCCTCGAACTGAGCCTTGAACAGGTCGCAGCCCATTACGCTATCAGCTCGGTTTTCTCATCCTTCGCCGACGAAACCGAGATCTTTTGCTACCAGGTACACCGCATCTCGTACGAAATCTTCAACTCTGGCCGCGGCCGCCTGGCGCTTGGACGTGCCCGTATCTCCTCCTCGATTACCGGGCAGGCGCAGAGTTTCTCCTTTGCCGTGCTTCACTTTGGCGACCAGAACATCACAGCCGCCGTCAAAGCTTACCTCCCCAGCGACGCCTCCTCCTCAGATGCCTTTGAGAAGGTCGCAGCCCAGGCGCGCGAACAAGTGCTCCGCGCCAACTTCCCCGAGGTCATCCGCGTCCTCGATCGCTATTACGACCTCGACTACTCGCTCACCTCGCTCTTCCGCGACGAGCAGCGGCGCATCATCCAGATCATCCTCAATTCCACCATGTCGGATATTGAAAGCTCCCTCAAAAACATTTATGAGGATCACGCCAGCCTGCTCCACTATCTTTCTCAATCTGGTTTGCCCAAGCCCCCCGCGCTCGCGCTGGCTGCCTCCTTCTCCGTCAACTCCGGCCTGCGCCGCGCCCTCGAGGCCGACCCCATCGATCTCTCCCAGGTCCGCTCTTTCCTGGCCAGTGCACAGGCAGACGAAATCCAGCTCGATACCACCACCCTCAGTTACATTGCTGACCTGCGCATGAAGCGCTCCATGCTGGAGCTGCTCATGTCCTCCGGCTCCCTTGAAATTCTCGACCGCGCCCTCAACCTCGTCCGCACCTTTAACGAATTGCCCTTTGAGCAGAATCTCTGGCAGGCGCAAAATATCTGGTACGAAATCCTGCGCAGCTCAACCTACTCCCTCACCGCCCACTCCCCGGAAGAACGACCGCAATGGACCCGCGATTTCCACGAGCTTGGCTGCGCGCTCTCCATCGCCTGCGACGTCATCACGGCAGAAATGGCCCCTGTCGCGGCAAATTGACCAGGCGCACTTCACCTCTGGAACTGACCCTCCGCTTGGCCGGTTCCAGATAATTTCCCCCCCCTGAAAAAGGGAATCTTTACCCGGAATACGCTGCATTGACGTGCCTTGCCGACGATGCGATGATCGCGCAATGCCCAGCAAATTCCTGCCCCTTTGCCTTATGGCCGCAGTCGGTGTCACTGTCTTCGCAGGCGTTTGCGCAGGCGTCTGCGCAGTGCCTCTCGCTGCCGAGCAGCAATCGATTCAAGTGGTAAGCCCTCACTTCACCCTGGTCACCAACGCTGGCGAAAAGCAGGCGCGGCACATCCTCGATAACTTCGAGCGCATGCGCTGGATGTTTCAGACGCTCTTTCCTCAGGCCAACGTTGATCCGCCCGGCCCCATCCTCGTGTTCGCGGCAAAAAACAAGAAAGAGTTTGAGGCCCTGGAGCCGCAGGCCTATCTCGCCTTTCGTGACGGCGACATGGCGGCCGCCCAAAAGACCTACACCGAGGCCGTTGATCTGGACTCCCAAAGCTACATCGCCCACTACAACTTCGCCTCCATCTCTCAGTCGAACGGCAATGCAACCGACCCGCGCTTTGCACCCGCCTAAGATCAGCTCGCCGATTGGTATGCCCGCCAGGACATCAAGTTGGACGAGGCCCAGGCACTCAATCTCAAGGCCATCACCCTCGACCGCAGCAACCTCAGCTACGCCAGTGCAGCTCAACCGGCCCCTCCATCGGGTGCCGGGCATCGGCGTTTCCATCCAGCCGCGCCTGCTTCAGCGCAAAATACCACTTGGCCGGCTTGTCTGCATCGTCAATCAACATCAGGCTGGGATTGTGCTTCAACCCCTCGGCCTGCTGAATCATGGTCACCTGGTCCTGGCGCACAAACTTTGCCCCAAACCACTTTGCAATCGGCGTCACAAGCGGCACGTTGTAAAAGACATTCCACGCGGCGACAACATCAATTCGGCATGTCGAAGCCGTCACGGGAGTCACAGTAGTCAAGCTGGTAAACCACTTGGGCCCACAGCGAATCGTCTCCCACCGCCGGTTGGGCAGCACAAAATCAATCGTCGTCTCCACCGGCTCGCCGTAAACGCCCAGCAGTTTGTATGGCGCAGAGTTGCCGCTTGGCGCATGCGCTGCCATGCGGAACCCTTCAGGAATCGGCTCAAACTTCTTGGTCTTTTCGCGAATCGACGCCCGGCTGCGCCACCACCACGCCTGGTGTACAAACGGCCCGTGCGCCGGGTCCATGAGCCCGATAATTCCGTGGTCCACGTTGCAGGGCAGGTCTGCCGTCAGGTGCGCCGAGCGAAACCGATCGCTGAACTTGGGCAGCTCCGGCACCGGGCGCAGCTCAGACCCCTCCAGCTTGCGCCCCGCCCCGGCCCCCGGAATGTACACCCACGCATAGCCATCCCGCTCCACGCACGGATAGGCCGTGGCATAGATGCGCGTCGCGTCCAGCCGGTCAAAGCTGGTGAGCGACGGAATCACCGCGCACTTCCCCGAACATGGCTCAAACTCCCAGCCGTGATAGCGGCAGGTCACCCGGTCGCCGTCAAACCAGCCCACGCTCAACGGAATCCCCCGATGCGGGCAACTGTCGCGCATGGCAAAGATTTTCCCGTCCTTGCGCCTGCCCAGCACCAGCGGCAGGTCCAGCAGCATCGCCGTATGCAGCTTGCCATCCCGCAGCACATCTGAGCGCAGCGCCGGATACCAGTCGTCGTAAATCAGCGTCGCCGTTGGGCCGCCAATGGGCACACCCGCCGTATTTGTCGTCAGAATCTGCCCAAAAACCGCCATCGCCCCACCATACCATGCAGTTCGCACCCACCTGGGAACCGGCTAACCCGCCGCCTTTACAAGCCGTCCATCCCGCAGCACAAACCGCTCGCCCCGCCACTCAATTGTGTTCCCGGCAAAGCTGCCCACCCACACCGCAAACCCGACCAGATCGCGCACCGGCAGCAGCCAAAGGTCCCGCAGCACCTGCCTGTCGCGCAGCACGCCAAAGCCCACCTGGGTCGCAATCGCCAGCCGCAGCAGGTACCCGAGCGCCAGCAGCCAAACGCTCCAGAAACTTGCCCCCGACGCCACCACATTGAGCAGCGCCAGCGGCAGGGTATGCGTAAAGAGAAGCCCGAAAAATCCCCACTTACGGCTGTCGCGCACCGTACGGCCCCAGCGCATCTGGTGGGTCCAGAAGCCGCGAATGTCATACGACGGCACGCTCGTCTCAACCACCTCGGCCGCGAGCCGGATTGCGTAGCCGGCCCGGTCAATCCGCGCACCCATCTCGTAGTCGTCGGCAAGCTGGTCAACCAGGGCTTCCAGTCCTCCAGCGGCAGCCAGGGCCTCGCGCCGCACCGCCAGCGTTGACCCCAGCCCAAAGTGAATCCCCCGCTCCACCACACGCGCGGTGAGCACTCCGGCCATGAAATCGGTCGAAATCCCCAGCACCTCAAGCGCAGCACCCACAGTCCAATTCGCCGCGCGCCCCCGGTAGAGCGCCGTCACCATCCCCACCGGCCGCCTGCCCGCCACTCCAAACTGCCGCAGGACGCTGTCCAGATACCGGGGTGAAACCCGAATATCCGAGTCATTCACCAGCAGGAATTCGCCCGTTGCCGCCGCCTGCATCTGGATCAGGTTCGACACCTTCCCGTTGGTTCCCAGCTGCTCCGGGCAAATCATCAGCCGGATGCGCCGCTCAGGAAACTCCGCCTGCAGCCGCTCCACTGCGGCAACTGCCGGGTCGTCCGCCGAGCCCGCGCCAAACACCAGCTCATACGCGCCCCCATACTCCTGCAGGCAGTGGCTGCGAAAGGCCTCATACATACCGTCATCCAAGCCCTTCACAGGCTTCAGAATGCTCACCGAAGGCGCAAAAGGAACCATGCGCGAGCTGCGCCGCTGGTAAAGGCGAAAACTCCACGCCGCCCCCAGCACCAGCAGGCAATACACCATGCTTGCCACGGTCAGGGCAGTCATAGCAATCGCAACGGAATAATAAAACGAAGCCATCCTTTGATGGTAAAGGCCCTATGCGCAGAGCGGCGCCTTCTAAGTCTTAAAGACCTTTGCGATCTGCTCCAGATAGCCGAGTCCGTGCTTCGTATCCGGCTCCAGAGAGCTGCCCTCGGTCCATTCGTCCCATTCGTTCCAGGAGTTCACCCTGATGATTTTAGGCTGAGTCGCAGACCGATCGACAAAGTCTTTCGCCGATTGCAGAAATCCCTTCTCCAGCGCTCTTTCCAGAAAAGGACCGTCATCGTACCCATACCAATCGAAGATAAACTCCGTCGGTTCACGCAATCACCTGCTACTCGTAACGAAGCGCCTCGATCGGGTCCAGATTCGCCGCCTTCCACGCCGGATAAATCCCAAACAGCAGCCCGATACCGCAGGCCACCGAAAAGCCAACAATGACCCACACCGGTGAGACGGTGGCGGGCAGACCAATGGGCAGGAAATAGACGATCCAGGTAATCACCGCACCCACCAGCACACCGATTACGCCGCCCACCGCGCACAACGTCACTGCTTCCGTGGTGAACTGCGTGAGAATGGTCTTCTTGGTTGCGCCCAGCGCCTTTCGAATTCCGATTTCCCGGGTGCGCTCGGTCACAGAAACGAGCATGATATTCATCACGCCCACGCCGCCGACCATCAGACCCACGCTGGAGACCGCCAGCATAAAGAGGAAAAGACCGCCGGAAAGCTGACCCCAGAGGCGAGCAAGCGAATCCGGCCCAAAGATTTCGAAGTTGTCCTCGGCCTCAACCTTGACATGACGGCGAACGCGCAGAAGCTCACGAATCTCTTCCTCGACAAGAGGCTTGTTCTTCTGGTCGTCAAACTTGACGCTCACCCACATATTTTTTTCTTCCGGGTGAATGTTTTCGAACGTGCCCAAGGGGAGGAAGATCGCGTTGTCATTGGGATTTTTGCCTCCGCCAAAGGGAGACTTGCGCTTGTCAAAAACGCCAATCACGGTGTAGAGCGCATTCTCGACGGTAATTTCCTTGCCGACGGCCGGATCAGTGCCGAACAGTTCTTCCCATGTGTCGTGGCCGATCACAACCACCTTGGCGTGGCGCTGGTCTTCCCCGTCCGTATAGAGACGCCCTTCGATCAGCGGGATGTCCTGGGTATCGGCAAGCTGCGAGGTAGACCCCTGGATCAGCGCGCCACTGATCTTTTTGCCGTTGTATTTGACCGACGCATCGCCCACGCGGAATTGCTGATTCTTGACGTACTGCTTGCCGCCGTCAGCCGCCAGGACATGGGGCAGCTGGCGCAGAGCGATCACATCATCCAGGGTGAGCTTCTTGCGGTTCAACTGCTCGGTAGTCGGTCGTACTCCGATGACTGGAAGATGGAAGACCCAGAAGACGTTGTTGCCCAGCGAACTGACGAAGTCGCCCACGCGATTATTCAAACCGTTGATGATCGAGGAAATCGCGATCACCGAGGTTACGCCGATGACGATGCCCAGAACCGTCAGTCCGGAACGGAGCTTGTTGGTGCGCAGTGTATCCAGCGCCATCTTGATCGATTCCCGCATTTGTCCTTGCGCCATAAAAAACTCCTGGCTTTCAGCCTCGACTCTATCGAGACACTCTCATAAATCCTGCTGCACTGGCGAAGCTTTTGGCTGGAAGCTGCCTCACTACATCTCAGACCTGAGCGCCACGATCGGGTCAAGCTTTGCTGCCTTGCTCGCCGGATACACCCCGAAAAATACTCCCGTTCCCGTGGCCATAAACATACCCAACAGCACCGAGCCAATCGAAACATTCACCGAAACATCGAAAATGAGTGTGATCAACTGCGCCGCGCCTATGCCGATCAGAATGCCGATGAAGCCGCCCAACGTGGCCATCAGGCCCGACTCAATCAAAAACTGCAGCAGCACATCCCTCTGACGCGCCCCGAGTGCCTTGCGGATGCCTATTTCACGCGTCCGCTCTGTCACTGAGACCAGCATGATATTCATGATCACCACGCCGCCGACCACGAGTGAAATAGATGCCAGCCCGAGCACGATAAACGTGAACAGGGAACTGATCTGCTTCCAGATATCGAGAAACGTGTCGTTGGTCTCCAACTGAAAGCTGTCGTCCGCTCCGGGAGCGTCATGCCGCCGCGTCCGCATGATCACCCGCACTTCATCCTCGGCCCGCGTCATCACTGCAGAGTCCCCGTTGGCACGGGAATAGATATCCAGCGAGTCATTGGAACCATAGGTGTGCTGATAAGTCGTAATCGGCACCGCCACCCAGTTATCCTGGGACTGGCCAAAGGTCTTGCCCTGACGCTCACCCACGCCGACAATTGTGTACGGTACCCCTCCGACCCGCAACTCCTTGCCGATCGGGTCGCCATCGCCCAGAATATTGTCGACAATGTCGTACCCTACGACGACCGCGTGGGTCGCATGCTCGATATCGGCCTCGGTCAGCGCCCGGCCCAGGGCAATGTTGAGGTTGTTCAGCGAAAACATCGTCGCCGTGTAGCCACGCACGCCTGTGTCCTTGCTCGATTGGCCGTTGTGCACCACGTTGGCAGAACGCCCCAGCAGCGCTCCAACTTCCTTGCACTCTGTGCAGCCATTCCGAATGGCTTCGTAATCCTCATAGCGCAGGATCTTTCGCTTCTGATACTTGAAAAAATCCTCCGGACCAAAGCTGACCGAAGCCGATTTCGTGACCGTGAAAACATCGGCACCATAACCGGAAAGCTTTGTCCCGACAAAGTCATTGGCCGTATTGGTCAGCGTAATGACCATAATCACTGATGCCACGCCCATCACCACGCCGATCAGCGTCAGAATGGATCGCAGCTTGTTTGCCCACAACGACTGCAAAGCGAGTTTGATGGCTTCAGTGAAATGCATCTTGATCCGTTCCTTGCAGCCGGCCAGCGGCGTGTTTCCGGGGCAAAAATCCCCCACTGCCCAAAAGTCTAGCAGTCAAACCACACGTATACTCAGAAGAGTCTACGCAGTCGCTCCAATTCCAGTTCCCGATACGTTCCCAATTGCATGGAACCCAGCGTATTCTTCCTTCGTATCGTCCACAGACAGTAAATTTGACTCCAGAACGCCGCACCGGAGAACCAATGCCCTACCAGAACCATGCCCGCCGTCTCGTTTTTTGTCTCGCCACCTTCGCGCTCATCTGCCTCGCCACGCTGCCTCTTGCCGCAAGCGCCGACACCGCCGGCATTGGGAACCCGCCGCTACTGCTCCGTTACCCCTCGCTCAGCCAGACCACGGTTGCTTTTCGTTACGCCGACGATATCTGGACAGTTGCCCGCACCGGCGGCGAAGCCCAGCGCCTTACTTCCGTCGCCCAGGTCAACGGTGGACCCTATTTCTCCCCGGACGGCTCCCGCATCGCCTACTCCGCCCACCTCAGCGGCAGCTCTGACGTCTACGTCATTCCTGCCACCGGGGGCATTCCCAAACGCATCACCTGGCACCCCGCCGGCAGCCTCATCCTCGGCTGGACCCCGGACGGCAAAGACCTGCTCATCGCAAGCAGCATGACCAGCTATCGCCATTTCAACCGACTCTTCCGCGTCCACGCCGATGGCTCCGGCATTCCAGAGGCCCTGCCGCTGCCCGCAGGCTCTGAAGGTTCCTTTTCTCCCGACGGCCAATTCATCGCCTACCAATCCATCACCCGCTGGCAGCCAGCCTGGAAGCGCTACCACGGCGGTCAGAACTTCCCCATCTGGATCGTCAACCTCAAAACCCTCGATCTGGTCAAAATCCCCAGCGACAACAACATGGATTCCCACCCCGTCTGGGTCGGCGACCAGGTCTACTTCCTCTCTGACCGCAATGGTCCCGTCTCTCTCTTCCGCTACGACACCAGGAGCAAAGCCGTCTCGCTCGCCACTCCCAACGCCGGTCTCGATTTGAAGACGGTCCAGGCCGGCCCCGGAGCCCTCGTCTACGAGCAGTTCGGCTCGCTCCACCTGCTCGCCCTCAACGCATCCAACGAACCAGGCAAAGACGAAACCCTCTCCATCCACGTTCACGGCGACCTGCCCACCCTGGCTCCCCACCTCGCCTCCATCGCGCCCGACGAAATCCAGAACGCAGCCCTATCCCCCACCGGTGCCCGCGTCGCCGTCGAGGCCCATGGCGACATCTTCACCGTGCCTGCCGAAAAAGGCGACACACGCAACCTCACCAACACCTCCAACGCCGCTGAACGCTCCCCAGCCTGGTCCCCCGACGGCAAGACCATCGCCTACTTCTCCGACGCTTCCGGCGAATATCAGCTCTATCTCAAGGAGCAAACTGGATTCAAAGCCCCCACGGTCATCGACCTTGGCCCCGACCCTTCCTACTTCTATAACCTGCAGTGGTCGCCTGACTCCAAACACCTGCTCTATACCGATAAGCATCTCCACCTCTGGTATCTCGACGCACCCTCCAAAGACGACAAAGGCAAGGAAGTACCCGCAGGCAAACCGATCCTCGTCGATACCGCCCACGACGGCGGCTTTGGCGAAGACGGCTTCCGTGCCACCTGGTCGCCCGACTCCAAATGGATCACCTACACCCGAGACCTGGATAACGCGCTGCGCGGCGTCTTCCTCTTCTCCCTCACCACCCACACCGCCACCCAGGTCACCGACGGCATGATCGATGCCCAAAACCCCGTCTTCGATCCCAACGGCAAATTCCTCTACTTCCTCGCCTCCACCGACGACGGACCCTCCCGCGCCGGCATCGATCTCTCTTCGCTTGATCGTGCCCAGACCAGCGCCGCCTACGTCGTGGTCCTCTCCAGGGACGAAGCCTCTCCGCTGCCCCCCGAAAGCGACGACGAAAAGATTAAAGACGAAAAAAAGGAAGATAAGAAGCCCGCGGACGACAAGAAGTCCGATAAGAAAGACGACACCAAGTCCGCCAAAGACGCCAAGGCCACAGCCAGCGGCGACGAAAAGGAAAAGGACAGCAAAGACGCAAAGCCGGTCGAGGTCAAGGTTGATCTTGAAAACATCGGCAACCGTATCCTCGCCCTGCCCGTTCCAGCGCGTAACTACGGCGCCCTGGTCGTCGGCAAAACCGGCGTCGTCTACCTGCTCGAAAGCCAGCCCTTTGGCCGCAGCTCCAACGAGGGCGGAGGCCCCGGCATCCGCGCCGTCTGGCGCTTCACGCTCGAAAAGCGCAAGACCGAGCAGGTCCTCTCAGACATTGATAACTTCCTCGTCTCAGCAGATGCCTCCAAGGCCCTGGTCGCCAAACACGCCGACTTTTCCCTGGTCGCAACCGATGACCTCAAGCCCGGCGGCGACGGCGGGAAACCTCTCAACCTCGGCGGCATGACCGCCACCATCGACCCTCGCGCCGAGTGGAAGCAGATCTTCAACGAGACCTGGCGCCTCCAGCGCGACTTCCTCTACGATCCCAACACCCACGGCCTCTCCATTCCCAAGGTCAAGGCCCGCTACAGCCCCTATCTCGACGGCTTGGCCTCGCGGAGCGAGTTCAGCTATCTCTCGATTGAGATGCTCGGTGAGGTCACCATCGGCCACATGTTCATCGGTGGACCGCAAAAACACGAGGACAACCCCGGCGTCGGCCTGCTCGGCGCTGACTACACCGTCGACAATGACCGCTACCGCTTCGCAAAAATCCTCGGCGGCCAAAACTGGACCCCCGGCCTCAGCTCCCCGCTCACCCTGCCCGGCATTGCCGTCAAAGAGGGTGAATACCTGCTCGCCGTCAATGGCCGCGAACTCCACGCCGCCGACAACCTCTACTCCTTCTTCGACGGAACCGCCGGCAAGCAGACCATCCTCAGCGTCGGACCGGACCCGTCCGGCAAGGCTGCCGACGGAAAGTCCACCTCCCGCGAAGTCAACGTCATCCCCACCGACGATGAAGACGGCCTGCGCAACCTCGACTGGATTGAGAGCAACCGCCACAAGGTCGACAAGCTCTCCGGCGGCAAGGTCGCCTACGTCTATATGCCCAACACGGCTGGTGCCGGATACACCAACTTCAATCGCTACTTCTACGCCCAGCTCGACAAGCAGGCCCTGGTACTCGACGAACGCTGGAACGAGGGCGGCTTCATCGCCGACTACATCGTCGATGTCCTCCGCCGCCAGCTTCTTTCAGGAGCGATCGAGCGCGACGGCAAACCCATCCACGACTCCGTCGGAGCCATCCTCGGCCCCAAGGCGATGATCATCAACCAGAACTCCGGCTCCGGCGGCGACGCCATGCCCTGGTACTTCCGCAAAGCCGGCATCGGCAAGCTCATCGGCACCCGCACCTGGGGCGGATTGGTCGGCATCGGCGGCTATCCCAGACTGCTCGACGGGGGCAGTGTCACTGCTCCTCGCTACGCCATTTACGGCGTCAACGGCGATTGGGAGGTCGAAAACCACGGCATCACCCCCGACATCGCTGTCGAGGAAACCCCCAAAGACATCGCAGCAGGCCATGATCTCCAACTCGAAACCGGCGTCAACCTCGTCCTCGAAGAGCTGAAGACTCACCCCGTTCCAACCCTGGCCGTCCCCACCTACCCCAACTACCACCAGAACGACGGCCTCGGCAAAAACTAGGCCGTTGAACACACACAACAAAGGCCAGGAGGCATCACCCTCCTGGCCTTTCTATTCCCCCGTCCCTGCTTTATCGTCCCGAACTCCCAAACCCCTTCTCCGCCCGTGAAGAATCCCCCAGATCCTCTACCTGCTCGACCACCCCGGTCAGGACTGGCACGGGAATCATCTGCGCAATCCTGTCCCCCGCCTCCAGCCGAATCGCCGTATCGGTCAGGTTCGTCAGCAGAATCTGTATCTCCCCACGATACCCGGCGTCAATCACGCCACCCGTAACCGCGATGCCCTTTGACGCCATCGAAGACCGGTCGCGTACCAGCAGTCCCAGCCCAGCGCCCGTCTCCGGATGCCGCGCCTCGACCGCAATCCCGGTCCGCACCCGCACAGACTGGCGCGCCCAAAGCTCCACAGCCTCCAGCGCAAAAACGTCATACCCCAGATCCTCACCCGGATGCGCCACTACCGGCAACCGGGCTCCCTCCGCCAACAGCTTCACTCGCAACATGAATCCATCCTACGATGGCGGTAAGCTGCATGCCCCAAAATCAGGCCGGCCCCGCCAGGAGTGTACCTGAGCGGGGCCGTGACTTGAGCAAAAGAGCCTGTAAGCCGAATTCTGTCGTGTGCGGTCATTCCTCTAGGCGCCGCGTTACCGCGAACGCTCATCAGCAACCTACCCGGAGGTTTCGGCAATTGCTCGAACCGCCTGTCGCGCATCGAGCCGATGCGCCCCGCCACCCGGTTCTTGGGTTTGGCAGATCCCTCCCTATTTGGTCTTGCTCCGTGTGGGGTTTACCCTGCCTCGCGCTTTACAGCGAGAGCGGTGCGCTCTTACCGCACCTTTTCACCCTTACCCCGGCGGGACTGGCCGTCCAGGCGAACCTGGGGACCCTTCCGGTGGCCCTGACCGCCTCTTGCGAAGCGACAGGGGTAGCCGAGGCGGTATCTTCTCTGTGGCACTGGCCGTCCATGAGCCTTAAAGCTCACGTCCCGGACGTTATCCGGCACACTGCCCTGCGGAGTTCGGACTTTCCTCCCCCGGTGAACTCCTCGCGGAGTCGCCGGCAGCGACCGCCCAGCTCCCTTGCTGCACTCATTCTACCGCGTTTGTCATTGCAGACGTTTAAGCGGATTCGCTCATGGTTTCCAGAACGCTAGCGATCTGTTTGCGCAGTTCCGGAACATCCTTTTCGACTACGTTCCAGAGAATTTCTAAATCTACCGTGGTGTAGCCGTGCGTCAATTGGTTCCGAAGACCGTAGATCCTGGCGAATGGAAGATTTGGGAATTGAACGGCAATGCTGGGAGAGACTTTGACGCAGTTGTTGGCAGCTTCCCCCAGAACGTTGAAATTTCTCATGACCGCGTCCTGTAGAAGCGGGTCAGCCAAGAATTCCTCTTGAGATTTCCCCTGAGTGTATTTCGCCACTCGCTCAACAGCTTCTTCCATGTGCTCCAAGTAATCGCGGATACGAAAGCTGCGCCTGCTCATACCGGCTGAGCCTCGCTTAAAACCTTGTCCCTGAACTTTGGCGGCAAACCTCGCGGCGTCAGGAGGTCAACCCGCATCCCCAGGAGCTGCTCCATTTGAAGCTGTAGACCCGCCACATCAAGCAAACTGGTCTTAGATGCGGGATCGACAAGAATATCAAGATCACTACCGTCTATGTCGTCTCCGTGCAGAGCAGACCCGAACACGCGCGGATTGGTCATGCCGGCTTCCATGACCAGCTGGCGAATCCTCTCCCGATGAATCGGCAATGCTTCCGACGGCCTCATGCACCTATCCTAACTCCAAACTCACTCCGCCTTCCCCACCGTCTTCTCCGTATAAGCCTTTTGCAGTACGAAGAACGCCTTCTTCTTCTCCCCCTGATCGCTGATCAGCCCCTTGCGGTTGAAGTTATCCTGCACCCCCGGCAGCACCCGCCGAGGCGAGCGAAAGTCCATAAGAATCCATGGGCTGATGCCGCGCAATTGGGGGATGCGGTTGAGCATCCCCAGCTGATGGTCAAAGACGTTGGCCTGATATTCCTCGGTCCAGCGATCGTTCGGGCCGCCATGCAGACCAGCTTTGGCTTCCGAGCCGAACTCGCTCATGATCAGCGGCTTCTCATACTTCACTTGCCAGTCCGTCGTGTCAGCCGAATCGGGATGCCCCTCGTACCAGCCCACGTATTCATTGGTCCCAATCACGTCAAGAAACTGCCCCAGCGGGTCGTCCACCACCTTGGTCGAACGCGCGCCGTTGGCCTCCGTATGCACCAGCAGCGCCGCAGTGATCAGCCGCGTCGGGTCCAGCTCCCGCGCCCGAGTGGCCAGCGATGAGAGAAACTTGTTCCGTGCATCGTTGATCGGCGTCTCGTTGGCCATCGACCACAGAATGATCGCGGCATGGTTCCGGCTCGTCCCAATCTCTTCCTGCAGCTGCTGCTCGGCCCTGGCGTAAACCTCGGGCTTCTCAAACTGCACCGCCCAGTAGACCGGATTCTCGCTCCACACCAGCAGCCCCATGCGGTCGGCCGCGCGCAGCATCGTCTCGTCGTGCGGATAGTGCGCCAGCCGCACAAAATTCGCCCCCATCTCCTTTGCCCAGCCTAGCAGCGTTTCAGCGTCCTTGTCGGTATTCGCGCGCCCCGTCCGGTAAGGCGCTTCCGCATGAATGCACACCCCGCGCAAAAACACCGGCTTGCCATTCAGCAGAATTTCCGTGCCTTTCACTTCAACGGTGCGGAAGCCTATTTCATCGGTGACTGTATCTCCGGCGGCAGATACCATAACTTTGTAAAGTTTGGGACTATCTGGCGACCAAAGGTTGATCTTTGCCGCGACCAGAACCACATCTGCACGACCATTCTCCCTGATAACTCCTGATCCATTGGCATTCAACTCAGGGATCGAAACCTCAATCCTGTCGCCTGGGTGCCCACCGTTGACTTGAACCCAGCCCTCGATTTTTCTCAATGGAAGCCCAATGGGCGATGCGGTCTCTGGACCGCGACTCAAATGCAAATCATACTGATCGATAAACGCCTCAGGCACCTCAATCAGCTTCACCGACCGCGTCAACCCGCCATAATTCCACCAATCCGTCTGCGTCGTCGGCACGCTGTCCTCATGCCGCGTGTTATCCACCGCCGCCACCACGAAGTTATCCCCCGCCTTCAGCGCCTGGGTCACGTCGCAGTTGAACGCCGTAAACCCGCCCTCATGCTCGCAGACCTTCGTACCATTCACCCAGAAGATTGACTTGTAATTAGCCGCGCCCACATGCAGGAAAACCTTGCTATTCGGCTTGGCCTGATAACTGAAATCCTTCTCGTACCACATCAGCCCTTCGTAATAGAAAAACTCCGGCCGCTGCGTATTCCAGTCCCCCGGCACCTTGATCGTCGGCGACTTGGCGAAGTCATACTCCAGCGGCCCGGTATCTCCCGCCTTCGCCTTCTCATTCGCAAACCAGCCGCGCTTGATCTCATGTTTGTGAAAGTCATAAAGCCCCGTCGCATACGGGTCAGCAATCACGTGCCAGTCCCCGTCCAGCGAAAGCCCCGGGCGCTTATCTGCCCCTGTCAACACAATCGGCGCAGCCACGGCAGTCTGTGCCACAGCAAATCCGGTCAATGAAAGAATCACCGTCAAAACGGCAAGCGCGCGCAAAAACATCTTCATCAGGAAACCTCAATCGAGAAAGTCAGGGCAGGCCCATCCTATATTCCGCTTGCCCGTCCTGTACATCGCCACAAACAGCAAAGGCCTCTCCCCGCAGGGAAAGGCCTTTTTGTCCATCCTGAAAACTCATCCAAACCAATCCAGGTGCCCCACCCTCTGCGCGCTTTCTGCGCCAAGGGAGGGAACCACCTACACCCCGACCGCAACCGCCTCGCGCCGCCAGGCATAGAGCGGGAACCGGTTCGCCATCTCCGCAACTTCCCCGCGAATCCGCCCCAGCGCCGCATCATCCGCGCGGCTCTCCAGCGCCTGCCCGATCCACGCTGCAATCTGCCGCATCTCCGGCTCCTTCATGCCGCGCGTCGTCAGCGCCGGCGTACCCACGCGAATCCCCGATGGCTTCAGCGGCGGATTGGTGTCATACGGAATCGCGTTCTTGTTCACCGTAATCCCCGCCTTGCCCAGCGCCAGTTCCGCCTCTGACCCAAGAATCCCGCGCACAAACACGTCCACCAGCATCACGTGGTTGTCCGTGCCGCCCGAGATAATCCGCCAGCCGCCAGCCTGCAACCCAGCCGCCAGCGCCTGCGCATTGGCCACTACCTGCGCTGCGTAATCCGCAAAGCTCGGCTCCAGCGCTTCTTTGAACGCAACCGCCTTGGCCGCCACAATATGCACCAGCGGTCCGCCCTGCTGCCCAGGAAATACCGCGCGGTCAATCGACGCCGCCAGCCCCTGTTCGCAGAGAATCAGCCCTGCCCGCGGCCCACGCAGCGTCTTGTGCGTCGTCGTCGTCACAATCTGCGCATGCGGCACCGGCGAGGGATGCACCCCACCCGCCACCAGCCCGGCAATATGCGCCATATCGATCATTAACTTCGCGCCGACCTTGTCGGCAATCTCCCGCATCCGGCCAAACTCCCAGATACGCGAATACGCGCTCGCCCCGCCGATGATCACCTTCGGCTGCTCGCGCACCGCAATCGACTCCAGCTCGTCGTAGTCGATCAATTCCGTGTCCTTGCGAACCGTGTAGAACGTCGGCCGGAACTGCTTCCCGCTGAAGCTAAGCTTGTGCCCGTGCGTCAGATGGCCGCCATGCGCCAGGTCCAGGCCCAGAATCGTATCGCCATGCTCCAGCACCGCCATGTACGCCGCCGCATTGGCCTGCGATCCGGAGTGCGGCTGCACATTGGCGTGCTCCGCCCCGAAAAGCTGCTTCGCCCGGTCCCGCGCCAGGTTCTCGACCACGTCGGCATACTCACAGCCGCCGTAGTAGCGACGCCCCGGATACCCTTCGGCATACTTGTTCGTGAACACCGAACCCGCCGCCTCCAGCACCGCCTCCGAGACGAAGTTTTCGCTGGCAATCATCTCCAGCCCTTCATGCTGGCGCAGCGCTTCATGGTCAATGGCAGCCGCCACCTCGGCATCAGCCTGGGCCAGCGTACGGGAAAAATCTTTTTGTAAACGATCAGTCATAGTTGAATTCTAGCCCCAACCACGCCAGAAAGGCGCGCTCAGCCGCACTGGAATTGGGGATTTCTATCACTTCGATTTCACTTTGCACCGCCGGTTACCGGGGAATCGCCTTCTCCGCCACCGCCATCACCCGCCCGCTTCTGGCCTCAACGTCAAACACCACCAACCGCAGCGGCCCGTGGGCCTCACTCGCCAGCTTCATCGCCAGCTGCCGCCCGTCGGCAGACCCTCCCGGGAGTGCCTCCATCCCCCGGACAACCGCTACATGCTTCAGAGTCCGCCCTGAATTCTCCCCGCGCAGCACGGCAGACTCGGCAGCATCCTCCGCCACTGCGGCCATCAAAATCGACCCTGCCGCCAGGCTGCCGCGAACCGCAAACCGCAGCTCCCCGCCCGCTACCGCAGCCGACTCGATCTTCAGCTCCGACTTCGCCATCGATGCGGATTTTGCAATCGCCCGCTCCAGCCCCCGCGCGTCGCTGCCTACCAGCTCTGCGGCGCCATCCACCACCACCTGAGGCTTATACACTTCGCCCAGCCCAAATCGGTCCGCATACTTCTGCTGCCGCTCAGTCATGGCGTCCAGCGAAAACGGATCCCGCCACCCCAGATGATTCCAGTACGTCACATGCTCGCTGAGCACGATCACCCGCGCCCCGGCGACCGGCTGCGTCGCGTCCAGCCTCGCCAGCAAAGCATCGGCCGGTGGACAACTTGAGCAGCCCTCTGAAGTAAAAAGTTCCACCAAAACCGGAACGGCGGGAACCGGAACCGCCGGCCCGGCGTCGCTCGCCGCCCCCACTACCCTCGGCTGCAACAGCAGTCCCAAAGGACACAGGCCGACCGCCGCACATGCCAGCAACACTCCACCCACCAGACTCAGACTCTTCATACCAGGTGAGAGTGCTCTGAGCCCTCCAGGGTTACACGACACCTACTGCCCAGCCGCCCAGGCAAGCCCGTCCGCGCCCTTGCCCACCAGAATCATCCGCTTCACCTTCCAGTCGGCGGGTTCCCCCTCCAGGGCAATTTCAGCCGCGCGCCCGCTCGTCTGGCACGAAACATACGCCGCTTTCCCGTCGGGGCTCATCACCACCGCCTGGGGAGCATCCAGAGCATCGATTGTCCGCGCCACCGTCCACGTCTTCAAGTCGACTACGGCCACTTTGTCCGCGACATCCAGCGCCACCAGCAGCCAGCGCCCGTCCACCGTCGAAGCGCTTCCATACCCCAGGCCCGGCAGCGCGACCCGCCGACTGATTGAATTTGTCTTCGTATCGATGACCACCAGCTCCGGTTTGGTCTGGTCGCTGGTAAACACCCAGCGGTCGTCCTTTGAAATCGAAATCCGCTGCGTCATCCCAGACACCGGAATCACCGCCACAGTCTTGCGTCCCACCAGGTCCAGCACCGAAACCGTCCCCGGCCTCACATTGGCCGTGTAACCACGCTTGCCGTCATGCGAAACCGCCAGCATGTGGCTCTGCACCGCACCCGTCGGAACCGCCCCGATCATCTTCATCGTCGTCGGGTCAATCACCGTTACCGTCTTGTCCAGCTCCGTCGTCACATACAGCAGGCCGTCAGGATGCCCCGCCACCGCAGGCCCCAGCACCGGCAAATGCGGCCGCACCGGATGACCAAAATCCACTGTGTTGACCACCTTCTGCGTCGCCAGGTCGATGACCACCATCATGTGCCCATCTGTGCCCGGACTTCCTACCCCGGAGTCCCCATAGATCGGCACATACGCCAGCTTCCCATCCCGCGAAGCAGCCACTTCATGCCCGGTATCCTTGCCCGGCAGAGCCCCTTCCGAAATCGAGACCACCGATTTGCCCGTAGCTTCTTTGGCTGTAGGATCCACCACGCCCAGCGCCTGCGCGCCCTTTTCCACCACCAGCAACCGCCCCCCCGTCTGCGCCACACCACCCGCAGCCGCCACCAAACCCAGCACCATCACACCCAACCCATATCGAACCGCCATCAAACCCCCTCCAGCGAACAATTCACTATAACCGACGCCTGTCTCCCTTCGCATCCTCCTTGTCTTCCCCGCAAAGCCAATGCTATCGTCGCCACACATGGTCCTTCGATGAAGAAACCGACCTCAGCTCCCGACCCCGCTCTGGCCGAGGAACAGGTCGCCTCGTTCATCGCAAAGTTCACACCAGAAATGGCGGCGCTGATCAACAGCCTCCGCTCCACCCTCGAAGTCTTCCTCGTCTTCCTGCGCCTCGGCTGCACCAGCTTTGGCGGGCCCATCGCCCACCTCGGCTACTATCAAAAGGAGTTCATCACTCGCCGCCGCTGGTGCTCGCAGGAAACCCTCGCCGAACTCATCGCCCTCGCCCAGTCCCTGCCCGGTCCCGCCAGCTCCCAGGTCGCCTTCGCCCTCGGCATTCTCCGCGCGGGCCTGCCCGGCGGCCTCGCCGCATTCGCCGGATTCACCCTTCCATCAGCCCTGCTCATGTTCGCGTTTGCCGCCACGCACGCCGCCCTCAACGGAACCCTGGCCCTGGCACTGCTCCACGGTCTCGCCCTCGTTGCTGTCGCCGTCGTCGCCCAGGCCGTGCTCTCCATGCAGCGGTCTCTCGCCCCAGACCTCAAGCGCATCCTCATCGCCGCAGTTGCCGCTGCCATTCTGCTCAAGTTTCCCGGCCCGTTCACCACGCTCGCCGTCATCGCCCTCGCCGCCACGATTGGCCAGCTCCTGTTCCGCAATCACCCTCACGCCAACGCCGAAATTCTCCCCATCCAGATCCCCAGATCCATCGGACTCGCCGCCGGCATTCTCTTTTCGCTGCTCCTCGCCGCCTCGCTCGTCCCCGTGTCGGGCCTCTCAGCAGCCACGCTGGCCGCTGCCTTTTACCGCTCGGGAGCCCTCGTCTTCGGCGGCGGTCACGTCGTCCTGCCCCTGCTCGAATCCACCGTCGTCGCCCCCGGCTGGCTCCCTCAATCCACCTTCCTCGCCGGCTACGGAGCAGCCCAGGCACTCCCCGGCCCCGTCTTCGCTCTCGCCGCCTACCTCGGCAGCGCCATCCGCCCCTCGCCAAACCCACTCCTCTACGGAACAATCGCCCTGCTCGCCCTCTTCCTCCCCGGCCTGCTCGCCGTCACCGCCGTCCTCCCCTGGTGGTCCCGCCTCCGCGCCAATCCCCTTATTCGCGCCGCCCTTCACGCCGTCAACGCCTCGGTCGTCGGCATCCTGCTCGCCGCCCTCATCCAGCCCCTCTGCATGGCCACGCTCCACTCCCCCGCCGATGTCGCACTCGCCCTGGCCGCCCTGGCGCTGCTCGTATTTGCCAAAGCCCCCGCCTGGCTCGTCGTCCCGCTCATCGCCGCCATCGCGCTCGTCGCATCCCGTTTCTAATCCTGATGCCCTCGGTCCCCATGGGTGAAATGAAGTAAATCGGCGTGCCCCAGGACCGGATTTTTCGCGCCTGGGAGACAGAGATTGGCGCTGATCCGACCCGGAAAACTTTCTCTCTCCCGGTTGCCGACAATTACCCCCCACTTTGCTACGGTCTTAGGTGAAGGAGTTTTACAGCATGTCCAACTGTGCACCCATGACCTTTTCCGGCATCACTGCCGAAAAGTACGCCGCGCTTCTCGTCAACGCTCAATCACAGGGCCTCGCCCTCACCGGCGACAGCGGCCAAACAACCTATCAGGGCCTCGACTTCACCTGGAACTACGATCAGCCCTCGGAATCCCTCACCATCCACTGCACCGAAAAGCCCATCTTCGTCCCATGCAGCATGATCGAAGCCAAAATCCGCTCCGTCGTCGGCTAACCTGAAGTCGGCTAACTGATCGCCGACCGTATGCTGTTGAAGAAATCCGGGTCCCCGCCCTGGCCAGGTCGTTGTTGTTTCGGCCAGGGTGGGATGAGACTCCCCTCGTTCCTGAGGTTCTGGATTCAAAAATCCACAACAAGTTCAGATTCCAGAATCTATAAATCTATCCAGTCGCAACTTGTGAATCCCATAGCCACTCTCCATCCCTAATCCAGCGCCTCCAGCGCAATCGCCGCCACCGCCGCCAGCGGCTTGTGCTTCGGCACCACCCGCCCCATCGCATGCATCCCCTGCACCGTAGCCACAAAAAACCGCGCCAGCGCCGCCGCATCTTTCTTCTTCCCCAGCTCACCCGCCTTTTGTGCCCGCTCCAGCGCGTCGCGATAGATCATCTCCACCGCTTTCTGGTTCCCCTCCAGCAGTTCCGCCACCTCTTCATCGCCCTGCGCCCGTTCGATATTCGCGCTAACCAACAGGCATCCCAGCAGCAGTTTGTCCTTGGTTGATTCGCTCAAACCAACCAGTAACTCGCGGAAGCATTTCTTCACCGGCCGCCCCTCGGCAAATATCTTTTTCGTCGCCGCCAACTGGTCATCCCGATACCGCTTCAACGCCCGCAGATAAAGCTTCCGCTTATCGCCAAACGTGTCATAGAGGCTCTGACGCGCGATGCCCATCGCCTTCATCAACTCATCCAGCGAAGCCCGTTCATACCCGTCGCGCCAGAAAACTCCCACCGCCGCCTGCACCGCCACTTCCGGATCAAACTCTTTCGTGCGCGCCATTGCATCCTCCTCGGAATTGCAGAAAGTATAGTCCAGAATCAGGTCGCCCATTGTGAAACCATCAACAAGCTTCTCCGCAATCATCCCAACAGGCAAACCCGCTAAAATCAATGCGTGCCCTTCAAGTTTTCGCTCATCTCGACTCACCCGTCAGGCATCCGCCGCGCCCGCCTCCACCTGCCCCATCAGACCGTGGAAACCCCCGTCTTCATGCCCGTCGGCACCCAGGGTACCGTCAAAGCCGTCCCCCAGAATGTCCTCGAAGAACTCGGCCCCGGAAATTCCGATACAGGCCAGCAGGGCGCGCAGATCATCCTCGGCAACACCTACCACCTCTACCTCCGCCCCGGCCACGAACTCATCGCCTCGCTCGGCGGCCTCCACAAGTTCATCTCCTGGCCCCGCGCCCTGCTCACCGATTCTGGCGGATTTCAGGTCTTCTCCCTCTCCAAACTCCGCAAGCTCACCGAAGAGGGCGTCCGCTTCCGCTCCCACCTCGACGGCTCCAGCCACATGTTTTCGCCCGAGCACTCCATGAATGTCCAGATCGCCCTCGGCGCAGACATCTGCATGGCCTTTGACGAGTGCACCGAGTACCCCGCCGATGAAGCTCGCGCCGCCGAAAGCCTCCACTACACCATGCTCTGGGCCGCCCGCTCCCTCAAACACTTCCGCGAAAACCAGCACAAGGTCCCCTGGCACAATGACCCAACCCTCGCCAACCCCACCGGACCCGACGGCTCCCCGGCCAGCCAGTCGCTCTTCGGCATCGTCCAGGGCGGCATGCACATGCACCTCCGCCGCGAATCCGCCGAGCGCCTCGTCGAAATGGACCTCGAAGGTCGGGGCTTTGACGGCTACGCCATCGGCGGCCTCTCCGTCGGCGAGCCCCGCGAACTCACCCGCCAGGTCATCGCAGAAGTCATCCCCCTGCTGCCCCCCGACAAGCCCCGCTACGTCATGGGCGTAGGCTTCCCCGATGAAATTGTCGAATACGCCCGCATGGGCGTCGACATGATGGATTGCGTCATCCCCACTCGCGCCGCCCGCCACGGCCTGCTCTTCACCAGCGAGGGCCGCGTCAACATCAAAAATCGCCAGTTCGCCGACGACCCCAATCCCCCCGACCCCAACTGCTCCTGCCCCACCTGCTCCCGCTACAGCCGCGCCTACCTCCGCCACCTCGCCCAAACCGCAGAACCCCTCGGCGGCACCCTCAACAGCATCCACAACCTCCACTTCTACCTCACCACCATGGCCAACCTCCGCGCCGAAGTGGAAAGCCCCTCCTGACCGTGGCTCTGCCTTAGCAACCGCTGCCCTTTCGGTAGATGAGTCCCTCAAAGGCAACGACATTGCCGCTCTTTGAATTCGATTGGGTGGCGGCCAAGCATCTGGAAGCCTTTACCAATAACGGTACAAAGAAAGTCGAAAAACACCTTGATCGATTCCTGGATTATATTTTCCAGAATCTGCATTGGAGATATGGCGAAAAACATACTCCAAGCGAAATGCTGTTCTCTGCGCCGTATAAACCTCAACGCCAGGACCGAAAGAAAACTGATAATTGAAGCCTGCGGCATTATCGATAGGGAGGTCGCGCGATGCGATCACAAAGCCGGTGTTCGCCATAAAGCCAGGCTGAAGTCGCTTTCCCTGGAAGAGTCCAAACCTTCCCCCGATCGGCGAGGCCGCGAACGCATAGGTATTCTCCCTGCCATATAGCCCATAGATAGGAACACAGCTGCCGCCGCAAGACTCACCTATCGCAGCATGGCTCACTCGGATGACGCGTTCGGACGCCGTGTGCTGAATCACGGGCGGAAACCCCGCGATGGGTACTGAAATTGTGCCGACGAGCGTGGGATCACTCTCCCGAAAAAATGGTTCGATACTCCCTGCGTACTCAAGAAAAAAATTGCCACTGCTCCACAGTCGCCTGGAGTATTCACCTCCCAGTGACAATGTACGTCTTTTTTCCGCAATGCCCAGGAGCAGGTCGCTTGAAGTTGGCGCATAGCTCACCGATACCCCAAGTGCCTGCCGCCCACCAAGGTTCTTCGCTGACTGCCCAAAAGCTGGGTGGATAAGGACTAAGCTGAGCAATAGCAGCCTATAAGCGTAGTTAGCCATCAAAATACCTCGGGGTGATTGTCGATCCTCATATCTGTCCTTTGCTATTAAGGCAATTGGATTGGAAGAGTCACAAGCGAATTGCTTTCTGCCATCGTGAAGTAGAGCATCGTCGTTGTCAGCTTGACTCCACGAATTGGATGCGGCAGCGTTCCGTTAATCAGCACCTTGCCGGACGCGAGTACGGAAACGGTAAAGCTGTTGCCGTTCGCTGTCGCGATTAAGTCTCCGTTCGAGGAGGAGTAAATTGGCGGATTAAATGCGGTCTGTCCTGGATACGCGAGATGAGAGTTTAGACTCGACTGCGCATACGGCGTCGCATTGGAGCTTATAGCGGACACTGCGGAAGTTCCGGTCACCGGATTAACGAGAAGCGTCGTCGAATAAGATGTAGCTGCTGATGTGCTGTAAGCGATAGCCAATGCCTGCGTAGAACCATTGCTCGGCGATGTGGCGTTACCGTTTTGCAGCACAGTATTCACGAATAGGGCTTGATTTGCGTCGTAGCTCATACCGGTTATAGTTCCATCGACCGGAATCGTAGATGCCACCGCCCACGTCGATATATTGATTTTTTTCAGATAACCCTGACCACCGACCCACAAGTTCCCGCTCGAATCATAAGAAAGGGCGGTTGGGTGCGACATGACGCTGAGAGTTCGCGTCAACTGCACGTTTGCAAGATTGATCTCTGAAATGGTTCCGCTTCCGTAGTTCGCTATATAGGCAAGAGTACCCGCCGAGTTGATGACCGCGGCGACTGGCTGCGTTCCCACAACGACTGTCCCAGTAGGGTAAGCGTATTGTCCGATGTTCACGAGCGACACATTATTACTACCCGTGTTCACCACCAGTGCAGACTGCGCTCCCGTGTAGGTTGTGTTGACATAAGAGCCGCATGGGTCATTCATGCCGTTCGCGTATTGCTGCAATTGTGAATTGTACGGGACGACAATCGTCGGATTTGTACCTACGGCAATTGTGTTTGTGGAACTGCCTACAGCGAGCTTTCCAAGCGTTGGTAGTGTGACCAATGGCAAAGAACTGCCCCCGTACACATTAGTCGTGACAGTCGGTGGGCTGATGCAGCTGTTGTTAACGTTGGAGCGTTGGTAAATGTACGTAGTGGTGGTTTCGGTAGGTATTGCTACATCAAGACCGAATGCTGAAGTGTAGGTCGTATCGTCGTGCGCGATATAGATCGGCTCCATGCCATTTGTGGTCTGGTCGGTGCCAACGGGATCGGTTGTGATCGTCGTGATGTAGGCACCCGATGGAAGCGAGTGGCCGCTAGAGTCTCTTGGATAGGGGAATACAGCGCTGCTGCCATCGGCCGCGACAGATTGTGCTGTGACGTTTGCCGGATTCGTAAGAGATGTAGAGAACAATCTCAAATTGGTTATAGACGCAGCGGCATTGATGGGCACAAAAGCTGACACTCGCAAAGTAGCGGGCAACGCATCGTCCAAGACAACCTGCGGACTCACTTCAGTGGGGATAAAATCTGGGTTCGCTGGGCTGTTGATAAAACAGTTGAATCGCTCAACCGGCCCGTGCGTAGAGTTGTAGTTTGGCAGCAGAATCGAGTCTGTTACGACGAGTGGATTCGCCAGAGGCCCATAGGGCGCGTTCGCAACATCGACACAATACGACGGATGTTGCCACGCAAAATCCCAATAGGCTGGCATTCGGGTATTCGTCTCTGAAAGATAAGTAGGCCAATATCCCAATCCTGTGGCTACCGAGTTAAATGGGGATGTTTCGCCCGAGAAGCTGTAGAGGCTACCTAGAGGGGCGATGTGGCCAGGATTGGCGGCAGAGCTGGCAGGTATATCCGCCACCCACTGACCGGTGACCGGCTGAGATCCAAGTGGTGTGAAGACCGAACCGCCAGTGACGACTTTGCCAAGGGTGGTGTCCACCTCAAGATTGTTGTTTGGTGGTTTCGGCAAACAGCCGGTTAGCAAAACAGCAAGGATTGCAGCCAAAGACAGTAAGCAGTATTGGGGGGGGGGGTAAACACAGTTTTCAAAATAAACTCTTTCTGCGCGGATTCAACCAGATAGCGATCATGAGTTAGCAATCGAACGTTATCACAAGTTGTGGTTAATTCTGTAAAGCTTGGAAATAATATTTAACTTTGTCTGCCAATTGCATCAAAACAACCGTCCACGCTTATTGAAACGCCTTCGCAAACCTCACCAGCCTGGCCATTGGGGACGGAACCGCTCAGGTCGGAGCAAAACTGGACCGCAGTAGACCTCTAACTCACCACCACACTCGGCCTCACCAACCCCATCCGGCAGGCTACGCTCGACGCCAACGCACTTGCCTCCTGAGCCAGTTTCTCGAACCACAAGGTAAGCCCACCCTACCAGCTGTAGTGCACCGAATACGTCAGCACCGCCTCCCCCTTCGCCGGCACCACCACCGCAAAATCCACCGTATTCGCGTCCTTCTTCGTAAATTCCCCAGACCGCGCCGTAATCTTCCAGTTCTGCTGGTTCAGGTGCTCCAACACGTGCACCGTCACCGCCTGCGACTTCTGGTTGCCCAGCTTGATTTCATAGGACTCATCCGACGAGTGCGAACTCGAATGAGCCTCCGTCTGCCGCCGCTTTCCCGTCACGTCAAATGCCTTGCCGGTCACCACGTTGATCTCCTGCTCCGACGGCGTGTGCTCAATCATGCTCTCGCCCACGAACTGCACCTGCCCATCCGTATCCCGCCGATACACCCGCAGCCGCCCCGCCGGAATCGGCATCCCCAGGTGATTCGTCTCAGAGTTCTTGATCTTCTCGACCACCGCCGCGTTCCCCGGATTGGCCTCGTCATAGCCACTCTGGTTATCCAGCTCAAACCGCCGCTGCACCACTACGCCCGCCGCCTCAAGAAACTGCACCTGCTTCGTCTCCCCATTCTTGAGCGCAACCGTCCGGTGCAGGTCATATAGATGAAATTCGTCGAAGGCCTTTTGCGTCACCTGCGGAGCGACAATTCCAGCACTTACCTCAACTGCGTCAAGGACCTTGTTCATCATCCTTGGCCGAAACTGCTTGACATTCGCCACATCCCCTGCCATCAGCTGGATCGTCGCCTCGGGAAACTCCGTCCCGGTATGGTTCTCAATCGTCACCCACCCCATCACATCGGCCTTCTCCGGCCCCGTCGTATCTTCAGTTGCCGGAATCAGCACGTTATACGTCGCCTGCCACTTCATCCCATGCGTAATGTAGTCCAACTCCGCCGGAAAGCTCGCGGCCTTCCGCGCGTCGATTTTCCAGCGCAAGGTAGGCTTGAGCACCAGGCCATCCGTCGTATTCTGAAGGGCGGCCGGAAACAGCGGCACCCCCGGCAGTTGAAACTGCAGCTTCCCACCCACCTCAATCAGCGGGTCCGCACCGGCCCGCACAATCTTCCCCTGAATCGTCTGTCCCACCCCGCCGGAAGCCGGTGCCGGCAGTTGAAAGTCAATCGTCTGCCCCTCATATTTCTCCAGCAGCCAACCCTGCGTCACCACCGCCGAGTCGTAACTTTGCTCCAGCACTTGAATCGGGTTATGGCTCTCCGGGTCGCGCAGCACCACTGAATCAGGCTCCAACTGGCTCGTCACGCTCGTCGTCGTCACCTCATTCACACCCGGCTTCAGCGTCAGCGGTACTGTCGTCCGCGCCACCGCAAAGTCTTCGTTGTAAATCGTCAGCCGGGTAGCCGAGGCAGAGGGCTCCTGCGCCGCTGCCACAATGCTCATCCCACCCAAAGCCACAGCAACCGCTACCGCCAGAAATCCTCGCATATACCCTCTCCAAAGCGCCCCATGAAGCAGCAGAGGCAGCTAACCCTATAGACACCGCAAACCCACAAATCGGGCCAATCATCGTCGATTCAACTGAAAAAGTCACCCCGATTCAAAGGCGCATCCCGATTCCCTCAAGATTGGTTTGACTTGCTCCGCATACATTGATATGAAGGAACCCGAGTCTACATCCCCTCACCGCGACTTCCATCCCATCAAAAACTGGAGAATCCTCATGTACACCCCAAAAGGTAAATTCGGCTGGTACGAATTGATGACCCCCGACACCGCCGCCTCTGCAACTTTCTACTCCAGCGTCATCGGCTGGGGCACCAAAGAGATGGGCAGCCCCGAAGCTCCCTACACCGTCTTCCTGGTCGGCGAGCACGGCGTTGCCGGTATGATGCCCCTGCCTCCCGGTGCGCCCCCCTCGTGGATTGGCTACATCCACGTCGACGATGTTGACGCGCACTGCGCCAAAATCACCGAAGGCGGCGCCACCATCTGGAAGCAACCCACCGACGTCCCCGGCATGCTCCGTTTTGCCGTCGCCAGTGACCCTCAGGGAGCGGCCTTCGTCCTCTTCACCAGCAACCCCGACATGAAAACCCCCGACAACTTCCCCGTTGCCCCCACCCCCGGCACCATCGGCTGGAACGAACTCTACGCCGCCGACCTCGAATCCGCCTGGACCTTTTACTCCACCTACTTCGGCTGGACCAAGCTCACCGACATGGACATGGGCGCCATGGGCACCTATCGCCTCTTTGACGAGGGCGATAACAAGCCCATGGGCGCAGGCGGCATCATGACCAAACCCCCTGCCGTTCCGCGCCCCTACTGGGGCTTCTACTTCAACGTCGACAGCACCTCCGCCGCCATTGAACGCACCACCGCAGCCGGCGGCTCCCTCCTCAACGGACCCTCTCAGGTACCCGGCGGGGGCTGGATCGCCACCGCTGCCGATCCCCAGGGTGTCGTCTTTTCCGTCGTCAGCCAGAACAAATAACCGCGTCTCTAACCAACACAAATCCCCAGGTCCCGCGTTTGGGATTTGGGGTTTTGTGTGTGTGATCAGGGGTTCACGGACCATCGAGCCTCCCCGGTTGACATCCCCTTTCGGCCCTTCCTACAATCGGGTGCTCCCCACGTCTGCATTCAGGCCCACCGCTTCCGCGGCGTCCCTTCCGGAACCCCACTCAACCTGAAAGGAACCTTCGATGGTTACTTTGCGCAATCTGGCAGCCGTGCTGCTGGCTGGCTCGTTTCTCACGGCACCGATCATGGCTGTACCCCACGCCGACGACCACGGCAAGTCCGGTACCAAAGTGGTCTTGACCCAAAACGGCCCCGTCCGCGGCACCGCCACTCCTCGCCTCTACAAATTCCTCGGAATTCCCTACGCCGCCCCGCCGGTGGGGCCGCTCCGCTGGCAGCCGCCTCAGCCTCACGCCCTATGGCGCACGCCGCTCGACGCCGATACCTTTGGCAGCCCTTGCCCGCAAACTGGCGGGGCTCTCGCCGCCTTTGGTGCCTTCTATCCCGGTGTCAACGAAGACTGCCTCTTCCTCAACGTCTTCGCGCCTCGTCCCCGGGACGAAGCCAGGGATGAAGATCGCGACCCAAAACGCCTCCCCGTCATGGTCTTCCTTCACGGCGGCGGACTCACCGTCGACGCCAGCAACAGCTATGACCCCACATCGCTCGTCGAAAAGGGCGGCGTGGTCGTCGTCACCCTCAACTATCGCCTCGGCATCCTCGGCTTCCTCGCCCACCCCGCACTCACCGCCGAGTCGCCCATCGCCTCCTCCGGCAACTACGGCCTCATGGATCAGCAGGCCGCTCTGCGCTGGGTCCAGGCCAACGTCGCTCACTTTGGCGGCGACCCCGGCAACGTGACCATCTTCGGCGAATCCTCGGGTGGCGTCAGCGTCCACGCCCATCTCGCGTCGCCGGCCTCGACCGGGCTGTTTCACAAGGCCATCATCGAGAGCGGAGCCATCTCACCCGTCGCCTTTACCCAGCCCTCGCTGAGCGATGCAGAGGCACTCGGGGCCTACGTCGCGGGAGTAGCCGGATGCGTCAGCCAGACCACGGCCTGCCTTCGCGCCCTGCCTGTTTCGACTCTGCTTACCGTGCAGGACGCAGCCTTCTCCACAGTCATCACCCCCATCGTGGACGGCAAGATCCTCCCCGTCTCTACCGCGGTCGCCTTCAGCACCGGAAACTTCAATCGCGTGCCCATCATCGAGGGCTCCAACCACGACGAATATCGCTTCTTCGTCGGTGAAACCGAACTCGTCACCGGCACGCCCCTCTCGTCGGCAGCCTACATCCCCACCATCCAGGCCACGCTCGGGGTCCCTACGCCGGTCGCCGGATTCCTCGGAACCGCTGTCTATCCGCTGGCCGCTTACCCCTCCCCCAGCGTTGCCCTGGGAGCCCTCGGCACCGATGCCGTCTTCGCCTGCAACGCGCGCGCACTCTCCGGTCTGCTTGCGCGCTTTACGCCCACTTACCAATACGAGTTCAACGATCCCAACGCCCCACTCTTTCTCGGTGTAGCCCTGAGCTTCTCCGGCGGGGCGTACCACAGCGCAGAACTCCAGTACCTGATGAACGTACGCGACGGCTCCCTGATCGCCCCCGGTCCCCAGAACCAGGCCCAGGCCGAGCTTTCCGACGCCATGATTCACTACTGGACCCATTTTGCCAGGACCGGCAACCCCAACTCCCCGGCGACTCCGTTCTGGCCGCAATACGGTCCCAACGACCTCTTCCAGTCCCTCGAACCGGCCAACCCCGTCACCCGCGGCACCTTTGCGCTCGACCACAAGTGCGCCATCTGGACACCCTAGCTGCAATTCGCGCCCCTGCCTCAGGTCCCTTCCGGGCCTGGGCAGGGTCAGCGCAGCCTGTCTCGGCCCTTCGTTCCGCGGGCATCTCTTCCCAACTCCACCTAACTATGTTTGGATGGAGTGCATGCAATCGTTCCATCGTTTGGGCGCAGGGGCGGTGCTCCTGTCTGCCATGCTCATGTCTTGTGCCACTCCCGGCGCCGCCTCGCGCCATGCGGAGCCTCGCCAGGAGACAGGCTTCCTCAATCGCTCCGTCACCGTCGCTGGAGTCACTTTCAAGTTCGAGGTGTTCATCCCAGAGAGCCTCGCCAGCCCAAAGCCGCCGACCGGCAACTCAAAGTTCCCCGGAAGGGGGCCCGAGCAGCCACCGATCATGCTCTTCCTCCACGGCCGTGGCGAGCGCGGCTCTGAAGGGATGTGGCAAACCCAGATCGGCCTCCCCCAGGAACTGCGCGACCACCCCGAGCGATGGCCCTTCATCGTCGTCATGCCGCAATGCTCCCTGCGCCATTTCTGGACTGATCCAGAAATGCTCCAACTCGCCCTCGCCTCACTCGATCAGGAAGTCAAAGAGTTTCACGCCGACCCCGACCGCACCTACCTCACCGGCCTCTCTCTCGGGGGTTACGGCGCCTGGGAGCTCGCGAAACTCTATCCGCACCGCTGGGCAGCCATCGCCATCGCCTCCGCCGGCATCTTCTGGAGCTACGCCCCCGAGCGCTGGCAATCCGCCTCCACCCTCCCCGCCGAGTACGCCCGCCGCATTGGCCGCGTCCCGATCTGGCTCTTCCACGGTTCAGAAGACACAACCGTGGTCCCCCGCCAATCCGACCTTATGTTTGACGCCGTCAAGGCCGAGGCTGGCCACATCCGCCTCTGGGAGTATCAGGGCCTCCACCACGATTCCTGGTCCCGCGCCTACAACGAACCCGAACTCCCCCGCTGGCTCCTCTCCCATCGCCTCAGCCAGGTTGCCCAGTTGTCGCCGCTCGCCGAACGCCTCCTCGTTCCCCTGCATCCGCCAGCCCTGAAGCTGCCTCCCGCCATCCTCGATACCTATGTCGGCGAGTATCACGACAGCTCCAACGTGCTGATCGCAACCATTCTGCGGCAGGGCGACCAGGTCTATATAAGGAATGCGCAAGGCGATATAAACGAGATCATGGCCGAATCAACCAGCACCTTTTTCTACCCCTCCGGCTCCCTTACCCGCCTCACCTTTGAACACGACACTCAGGGCCGCGTCAATGCGATTCATCTCCGCGATGACCGTCATGAAGAGATTTGGGAGAAGCGCAGGTAGAACTTCAGTTTTCTTTTCGAGCCGGCCCAGCACAAATGGAAAGGGCCACCGGAATCGGCAGCCCTCGCTTGTTCTTCCACTCCGACGGAACTTACCATTGTCCCCAGGCGCGTGAGATGTAATCCGATAGAGACATCCCCACCAGGATCAGAAACGTGAAAACACCCGCACCCACGGTCAGCTTCATCAGCTTTGAGCTGTACTTGATGTGCATGAAATACAGCACCACCAGCGTTGCCTTGGTCACCGCAATGGCCAGTGCCACGACGGGATTCCATGGTCCCATATCAATATAAGAGGCCCCGATCGTCAAAGCTGTACCCGCCAGCAGCGCCATGAAGATCACAAAGTAGACCATGGGGCTGACAATATGGCTCTGATGAAAGTGCTCGCCCTCGTGGGCCTCCGCGTGATTTTCTGACATCTTTCTAATCCTCTCCAGGCTTCAATTTGCCCTGCGGCTATTCCGTCGTCTCTGTTCCCTGGTCCCTATTCCCTTATTCCTGAGATCAATGTCGGCTGATCAAATACAAAAGTGGGAACAGGAAAATCCACACCAGATCGACAAAGTGCCAGTACAAACCAAAATTCTCGACAAACGCAATATTTCCATGGGAATATGCCCCGCGCATCGCCTGCACCAGCATCATCACCAGTAACCCGATGCCGATAATCATGTGGACCGCGTGCATGCCCGTCATGGCAAAATACAGCGAGAAGTAGACCTCGGTTCGCGAAGCCGTATCTGCCGGCAGCGCCTTGTCGGCCTCCTTGCCATCCTCTGCTACCGGATGCACAAAGGACTGAATGCTGAACGACGATCCGGGCACATGATGTTTCTCAAACTTCTCTTTGTATTCGACCGTCTTGATGCCGAGGAAGGCGAATCCAAGAATCAGCGTCGCGATAAGGGACCAGACAAGCCCCTTCTGCTTCTTCGTTTCCGCACACCACACGCCCATCGCCATCGTAAAGCTCGACGTGATCAGCACCAGCGTGTTAATCGCCCCCAGCTTGATCGAGAGTGTATGCGAAGCTGCAACAAACGCCGGATAGTACCAGTTGCGGTAAATCAGGTAAGCGGTAAACAAGCCACCGAAGAACATGATTTCCGTCAGCAGGAATAACCACATGCCAAAGCTGGCAGTCTCATCCTGCTGCTCCAGCGACACAAAATGGTGCCGCAGGTGCGCAGGGTGCTCATGC
Organism: Acidobacteriota bacterium; assembly: GCA_025359885.1. Classification (GTDB taxonomy): domain Bacteria; phylum Acidobacteriota; class Terriglobia; order Terriglobales; family Acidobacteriaceae; genus Acidicapsa. The sequence goes on along the minus strand of JANYDG010000077.1, from coordinate 1,283 downwards.
GACCCGTGCTCTGCTACCGCAACTGCGTGACTATCCGACATGCGTCACCTCATGCTCTTTCTGCCGTTCCAGCCACTCGTAGTCGTACACATCCTGGGTCACAATCGGGATGGTCGTGAAATTCTCTGTCAACGGCGGGGATTGAATCTGCCATTCAAGGCCGGTCGCCTGCCAGGGATTGTTCCCGGCAATCTGACCATACTTCAATGACCACACCAGGTAGATCATCGGCAGCAGGTACCCCACACCGAGAATCGAAGCGCCAGCCGTCGAAAACACGTTCAGCACCTGGAACTCCTGCGGGTAAGCTGCATACCGCCGCGGCATTCCCAACATGCCCAGCAGAAACTGCGGGAAGAAGGTGAAGTTGAAGCCGATGAAGGTCACCACCGCTGCCAGCTGCGAAATCTTCTCCGGATACATGCGCCCGGTCAGCTTCGGCCACCAGAAGTGGATACCCGACAGGAACGCCATCAGCATGCCGCCCACCATCACAAAATGGAAGTGCGCCACGATGAAGTAGGTCTCCGTCAGGTGAATGTCCGTTCCGGCTGTTCCCAGGAAAACGCCCGTAAGGCCGCCAATCGTGAAGAGTCCCATAAACCCGAACGCGTACAGCATTGGAGTTTCAAATGTGATTGAACCCTTGTAGAGCGTAAACGCCCAGTTGAAAATCTTGATGGCTGAGGGCACCGCTACAAGCATCGTCAGCAGGCTGAATACCAGCACCGCGTAGTTCGACACACCCATGATGAACATGTGATGCGCCCACACAAAGAATCCAAAGACCGCGATCGCCACAGAGCTGAATGCGACCGCCGTATAGCCAAACACCCGCTTCCGGCTGAAGGTCGAAATCACCTCGCTGATCACACCCATACCGGGCAAAATCATGATGTATACCGCCGGATGCGAGTAGAACCAGAACAAATGCTGGAAGAGAATCGGGTCCCCGCCCTTGGTGGGGTCAAAGACGCCAATTCCTACCGTGCGTTCCAGCACCACCAGCACGAGAGTAATTGCCAGGACCGGCGTTCCCAGCACCATCAGAATCGAAGCAGCATAATGCGCCCAGCAGAACAACGGCATCTTGAACCACGTCATACCCGGCGCACGCATCCGGTGCAGCGTGACGATAAAGTTCAATCCGGTAAAGATTGAACTGAACCCCGCAATGAAGATCGCCAACCCCGTCGTGATCACGTTGGTATTTGAAAAGTGCGTCGACATCGGCGTTGTAAATGTCCAACCCGTATCCACACCACCCGAGACCATCGCCGCCA
>JANYDG010000044.1 GCA_025359885.1 Acidobacteriota bacterium | reverse complement strand
CCCATGTCGCGATGGGACTGCGACAAGGATGGGGCACCCGGGGAGGATGCTGAGGAGGAGTTTCATGGCTGGGAAGAGGATTGCATGACAGCGGCTTGACTTGCTACTTAACCAATCGTTGTGTTGCAGCGCATTGAGAATGGCGTGTGAATTGTGATAGGCTGCGTCTTCTTCAATGACGACGCTGTGCTGAGCGATGAATCTCTCAAATCTCTCAGATGGCGCCTGCCGGAGGTCTCCGTATGACGGATATCGGCAGCACGATTCCTGACCCAACGCGCCGTGGGCTGTCTCCCGCAGCCTTCTCGTCCAATCCAGTTTGGTCCAATTCCCGTGGACGTGGGTTGTTCGCCCGCTTCTTTGCGTATCTTGACGGCGTTGCCGACACAGGCCTTGAATTCATGACACGGTGCCTGTGCCGGGCGAGCCGGGGATACCTGTGTCCGCCGGACATGACGAGCGTGATGTACCCGGATGAAGATGGTCCGCCTAAAACTGGCAAGAAGGAGTGCTGCAAATGAAGGTGTATCGAGGAAGCGAGATCCGCAACGTAGCTGCAATGGGGCATGCGCACAGTGGCAAAACAACTTTGATCGCCGCGTTGCTGCATGCCGCGAAGATGACCTCGACCCAGGGACGGGTAGCAGACGGGACGGCGGTGACCGCCTACGACGAAGAAGAAGTGGCGCGCGGAACAACAATGCAGAACGCGGTAGCCTTTGCCGAGTGGCAAGGGGTCAAGATCAATCTTGTTGATACTCCTGGCTTTCATATGTTTGCTCATGAAGCGCGGGCGGCGATGCTGCCTGTGGAAACTGCGCTGGTGCTGGTAAATGCGCAGAGTGGTGTTGAGGCGGTAACGGAGCGGGTGTGGAAGTATGCCGAGGAGGCGAACCTGCCGCGGATTGTGGTGCTGAACCAGATGGATTCGCCACGAGCCGGGGGCGGGCAGGGGTTGTCGGCGCTGATGGAGGATCTGCATGAGCGGTGGGGCCGGACGTGCGTTCCGGTGCAGTTGCCGATTACCGGGCCGGAGGGTTTTCACGGGGTGGTTGACCTGGTGACGATGCAGGCCTTCTATTACGAGCCGGGCGGGGATGGCCGGGGGCGGATTGGCGAGGTGCCTGCCGGGATGCTTGCAGCGGCGCGCGCAGCGCATGAGGCGCTGGTGGAGTTGGTGGCTGAGGGCAAGGACGAGTTGATGGAGGAGTATTTTGCTGTCGGGACGATTCCCGAGCAGCACCTGATTACGGCGCTGCATGAGGCGATTCGCGAGGACCGGATCTTCCCGGTGCTGTTTGCGAGCGGGCTGACAAATGTGGCGACGGACCATCTGCTGGATTTTTTGAAGGTGTATGCGCCCGCTGCGGATGAACGTGCTCCGATGGCGGTGATGGGGGCAGAGTCTGGGGTGATGGAGTCGGTGGCTGCGAACGGAGTCCAAGAGGCCCATGAGACGAATGGGGCCGCCGATGAGGCGAATGGTTCGGGGTTGGCGATTCACGTGGGCAACGGGTCGGGAAATGGCTCTGGAAACGGGGCCGGGCACGGGCATGCGGGTAGTTTGGACTCAGGGATCATGCTGCGGCCGGTGGCGGATGGGGAGCCGGTGGCGCTGTTTGTTTTCAAGACGATGAGTGACCCGTTTACGGGGCGCATCAGTTTTTTCAAAGTGATTAGCGGCGTGGTGAAGACCGACACTGTGGTAGAAAACTACACGCGCAAGGGGCAGGAGCGGCTTTCGCACCTGAGCGTGATGCAGGGGCGCAAGGCAGTGGAAGTGATGGAACTGCATGCTGGGGACGTGGGCGCGGTGGCGAAGCTGCGCGAGACGTTTACCGGCGATACGCTGGGACAGAAGGGCGCGGAGATTCGAGTAGAGCCGGAAGTGCGTCCGGAGCCGAGCATGACTTACGCGATTGAGCCGAAGACCCGGGCCGACGAAGACAAGCTGGCCGGGGCGCTGCACAAGCTGATGGAAGAGGACCAGCTGGTGCGGTTCTTCCGGGATGCTGAGACGCATGAGTTCCTGGTGGCCGGAGCCGGTCAGCAGCATATTGAGGCGATTGTTTCGCGGCTCAAGCGGCGGTATCACACGGAGGTGACGCTGAAGGCGCCGAAGGTGCCGTACCGCGAGACGATTCGCGCCAAGGCCGAGGCTCAGGGGCGGCACAAGAAGCAGTCGGGCGGACATGGACAGTTTGGGGATTGCAAGATTCGCATCGAGCCGCTGCCGCGCGGGTCAGGGTTTGAGTTTGGCAACGAAATTTTTGGTGGATCGATCCCGCGGCAGTATGTGCCGGCGGTCGAGAAGGGGATTCTGGAGACGGCGCTCAGGGGATTCCTGGCCGGGTATCCGGTGGTTGATTTCAAGGCGACGGTGTATGACGGTAGCTACCATGACGTGGATTCGAACGAGCTTTCGTTCAAGGTGGCGGGCCGGATGGCTTTCCGGAAGGCAATGGAGCAGGCGCGGCCGTGTTTGCTGGAGCCAGTGATGAAGGTGGAAGTGGAGGCTCCGGAGGAGTTTGCCGGGGCGCTGATGGGCGACCTGAACGGGCGACGCGGTCGAGTGCAGGGAATGCTGGCGCGGGGCCGATCGACGGTGATTGAGGCGGAGGTACCGATGGCGGAGATGTTGACCTACGGGCTGACGCTGACTTCCCTGACGCAGGGTCGGGGCAGCTTTCACATGGAGGTAAAGCACTACGACGTGGTGCCGCCTGCGGTGGCTGAGAAGATTGTGGCTGGTGCGCGGAAGCCCGTGGCGGAGGAGGACGAGTAGGAAGCCGCTGCGAAGAATCTCCGCTCAATGGGAAATCGAGACGGGCATTGCCGAGGGGGCAATGCCCGTTTTGTCTGGCGCGAAGCTGTCGAGGGGCGAAGGGCAATTGAGCTGCGCGATCTAAGGGTTTTGCAATTTTCTATTGCCGTTAGGTGAAAGGTGAGAATCCTCGAGCCAACTTGTACATCTGAGAGAATGATGGTTGTGAATCCTGAATTTTCATTCGCTACGCGCCGGGTGCTTTTGCCGGTGTCTGCTGTGCTGCTTGCGCTCTGCGCTGGTGTGCCTGTGTTGGCCCAGGCCAACCGCAATGGCGGTATGAGCTCTGCGGCGAACCCGTTTTACGGGAGTGTGACGCTGCATCCGGCGACGGATGAGGTGGTGAAGCTTTCGCTGGATGACTCGGTGACGCGGGGCCTGGAAAACAATCTGGGTCTGAAGGATGCTGAAGCTGGCCAAAAGACGCTGCGCGGTCAGGAACTGCAAGCGTTGCAACTCTTCCTGCCGACAATTACGGTGAGCGGCGGGCCGAGCGTTCATGAGTACAACCTGGCGGCATTCGGCTTTGGGCCGGGATTCATCAAGAAACTGGGCGGACTGTTTCCTGGCGGATTTCCGTCGAACCTGTCGTTCATCACGAAGGCTGATGTGACGGTTGGGCAGATCAATTACGAGCAGTCGCTTTTCAGCGGTCCGACGTTTGATGGATACAAAGCGGTCCGGGCGGCGGAAAAAGTCGCCTATTTTGACATGAAGTCGGGGCGCGGCGAAGTCGTTCAGCAGGTGGCGACGGCGTACCTGGCGGCGATTGCCGCGCAGAGTGAAGTGGACAATGCCAAGGCTCTGATGGACGCCGACCGGGTGCTGCTGGACCAGGCGCACGCCAAGCACGAGGCCGGAGTGGTGGCGAACCTGGATGAGCTGCGGGCGCGAGTGCAGTTTCAACAGCAGCAGCAGATGGTGGTGGCGGCGGAAAACCGGCACGAAAAGGCCGAGATTCTGCTGAAGCGGGAGATTGGCGTTGCGCCGGGACAGAAGATCGCGCTGACTGATACGGCTCCTTATAGCGAGCTGGCAGCGCGGAGCGCTGAAGAGCTGCGGGCGCAGGCGTACGAAAACCGCCAGGACTACCAGAAGTACCAGGCGCAGGTGCGGGAAACGCAAATGGTGCTGGGCGCTCGCAAGGCAGAGCGGCTGCCCTCGTTGAGTTTCCGCGGGAATTACGCAGTGACGGGTGTGACCGGGAGTGTGTATCACGGAACTCTGGCAGCAATGGGTACGCTGCGGGTGCCGATCTTCAAGGAAGCGACTCTGAGGGGCGACGCGGATGTGGCGCGGGCGCAACTGGCCGGGGCCAATTTGCAGCTGGGCGAGATTCGCACGCGCATTGACGTGCAGGTACGGTCGGCGATGATGGATGTCGAGGCGGCGCAGAAGCTGGTGGAAGTGGCGCGGTCAAGCGTGGACCTGGCTGGGGCTGCGCTGTCGGATGAGACGGACCGCTTCAATGCCGGTCTGGATGATACGCTGCCGCTGGTGCGTGCGCAGGCTTCTCTGGCCGGGGCGCAGACCAACCTGGTGGAGAGCCTGTACCAGTACAATCTAGCGAAACTGCAACTGGCGAGGACGACCGGGGTGCTGGAGCAGCAGTACAAGGTTTACCTGGGGCGGTAGGGTTGCGAGCCCGGCGGTCAGTCTACTACCGGGGCTTGGCTCTGAGCAGAATCGAATCCGTTTCCACCAGCCGCAGCCCTTTGACCATGGATTGTGTGGCTGCTTTGTACTTCTCGAAATGAGGCGACTGCAGGTGGGCCTGACAGGCGGCCTCGTCACGGTATTCCTCAAAGAGCCGGATCTCCTCCGGGTGGTCTTTGACGGAGACGGCGTAGAGGGTCAGCACGCCCGGTTCGAGCTGAATCGAAGCCCGGATCTCTTCCTGAAGCGAAAGTTTGTATGCATCCACCTGAGCGGGGTCGATCTCCAGTTCTGCGAGTCGGACGAGGCTGTGTTCCGAGGTTTGAGCCATGATTGAGCTTCCTCCGCAGAGAAGGGATGATACGAAGAGGGTGGCGCAGGCGATCTGAAGCGATCTCATCATTCCCATCGAGAGAGCGTACATCGCCTCGACGCGAAATTGCGGTTTGCCGTGCTGCGTACTTATTGGATGGGGATGTTTATTTTGTCGTCGGGCAGGGGGTTTTCGAGCAGCGGGCCGTCGGGTTCGCGGACCTGGCCGTTGGGGAGTGGGTGGAGTTTGAAGAGGTAGAGGGTGTTTCGTTCCGGGTCGTCGAAGGCGGGGAAGCCGGCAACTTGCTCGAGCGAGAAGTGGGCGTGGATGTCTTCGAGGGTATCGGGGTCGAGGTCGTTCCAGGTGGCGTACCAGCCGGGCTGGTAGCGGGCGAGTTTGGGGGCGAGGTCCTGGGTGCCGAAGTCGTCGCAGATGGCTTGGAGGTGGGTGATGAGGGTGATTTCGTCGCCGCTGATTGAGACCAGTAACCGGTTGCCGTTGGGATGCTCGTCGATGTAGCGGGTCAGGTTCTGTGCCGCGTTCACGAAGGTGTACTGCGGGTGGAGGATGTAGCCCATGCTCCAGATGCTGTTGCCGACAGCGGTGAGGATGACGAGGCCGAGGATGGCGCGGCCGACCTGGTGGGCGCGGGCCTGCTGGTACAAAAGCTGGGCGGTGACCCGGACATTGATAAAGAAGCTGAAGAAGGCGACGACGGCGTAGTAGCGCGGCTGGGGATGGTTCTGGTAGGTCATGAAGCCGATGTAGCCGGCGACGATGAGCACGGAGCCGGAAAAGAGGGGGTCGCGCCAGAGGCCGGCGGTCCAGTTGGGACGCCAGTTTTTTGCGGTGATGCGGCTGCGGGTGTAGACGGCAGCGAGGATGAGGATTCCGGCGAGGGGGATGAGGACGAGATCGGCCCAGAGGCCTCCGTGGAAAGACCACCAGAAGCTCATGAAGCGCGCCCAGACGCCGTGGGGTTTCTTGTAGACGTTGACGAAGAAAAGATATTTGTAGTCGTCGAAGAGGTCGTTGTTGACGACGACGAGCATCCACATGGTGAAGGTAAGGAGCGCTGTGCCACCGGCGGCGACGAGCATGCGGAGGAGCTTGCGCTTCTGGTTCCAGAAGGGCAGGGCGATGGTCCATATGAGGGCGGGCAGCAGGAAGATGGCTGTAGTTTTAGTGAGCATCATCAGGGTAAAGATGAGGCCGATGAGGGCGGCGACCGCCTCTTTATGGACGAAGCGCGGCATGCGGATAGCGAGATTCATTGCGCCGAGGGTGAGGGCGATGAGCAGCGGCTCAAGGATGGCCAGGCGGCTGAAGCAGTAGAGGAAGGGGCTGGTGACGAGCAGGGTGACGGCGAGCAGGCCGACCCAGCGCGGGCCGCGTTCGCGAAAAAGCTTGTAGCTGAGCAGCAGGTTGAGGAAGAAAAAGGCGACGGAGAGGGCGCGGGCGGCCTGGATGGAGACTCCGGTGACGAAGAAGAGCAGCCATTGGAGAAAGGGCCAGACGGGGACGGCGGGGGCGGGGTTGAAGTCGCCGGGGACGTACCAGTTGCCAAAGAGATGGGCGCGGATGGCGGCGTTGCCGTACCAGCCCTCGTCGGTGTATTTCGACCAGTCTTCCCAAGGGGAGAAGTTGGGGAAATCGGCGCGGAGATGCCAGGCGTGCGCGGCTGCGAAGACGGCGAGAAAGACGATCCACAGCGGGTATGCGAGGCGTTTCAGGGGCATTCTTGAGGGCTTCTCCTGTGGCGCTTGATAAAAAATGTCGGGGTTCAGGGGGCTTTAACGCGAGTATACAGGCGAATTTGATGGGCGAAACAGGATTCCATTGACCGTTCCCATCGCAAGCGATTGTCGCTTGACTTACAGGCAAAGCTTGCGTTGGGATTTGGAGTAAGAGGTATCCACGGGAGGGGCCATGGCAACGACGACTATCTTTGTTCCCATCGAAGTCTATCTTCACACCTCAAACCGCCCGGATGTGGACGATTTCGATGGGGTGATCGAGGAGGGCAACCTGGGTCAGAATGATCCTTCTGCGTGGCAGGCCGCAATCTGCTCCTGGTTTCAGAGTCAGGCGGTCTCAGGGGGGTGTGCGTGTGCGCCCTGAGCTGCGGAGTCGGATTCGACCGCAACCTGCCTCTGTAACCGGAACCCTCGCATCCCCCCATCGCGGTCTTCGAGGCGGATTCCGTGAACCTGCATCCCAAAATCGAGCTTCGAGCGACTTTCCGGTCTTGAACGTTCAATCAGTTGTTCGAGGCAGACAGAAATGGCCGACTGACTGAGCAGACGGCCATTTCTGTCTACTGGGACATTTGTCTATTCATACGACAGGGCGTCGATGGGGTCTTTGCTGGCGGCCATGAGGGCGGGGTAGGCTGCGCCGAGTACGGCTCCGCAGAATGCGATGATGGAGGCCTTGATGACCCACTCGCGGGTGATTTCAAAGAAGAGAGTCGGGAAGCTGTGCAGCAGCCAGGCGTGGATGGCGTACGTGGTGCCGATGCCTGCGGCGACGCCGACGATGGCCATGAGCACCGATTCGCGGATGACCATGCTGACAATGGCGGTCTTCGAGGCACCCATCGACTTGAGGATGCCGATTTCGCGGGTGCGCTCAAGGACGGCGGTGTACATGCTGAGGAAGATGACGAGGAAGCCGACCAGCGTGGCGATGGCGGTGACGACGTTGAGTGAGATGTTGAAGCCGGGAATGTGGTCGGGCGTCATGAGCGACATCCACTCGTGCATGGTCTGGACGGGGTAGTCCTGGAGGCCTGGGGTGGCGTTGATTTCCTGGCGAATGGCTTCCTGGTTGGCTTCGTCGTCGCTCTTGACGTAGAAGAGGGACGCTTTGCCATCGGCGGCCATGAGCGTGCCGAGGGTGTTGATGTCAACCATCTTGCGGCCGCCTTTGCCGGCCTCGACGACGCCGCAGATCTTGAAGGGGTGGCCGATGATCTGGATGACGTCTCCGACGTGGTATCCCTTGTCTTTTATGGCGAAGACGTCGTCGACGATGGCGTCGTTGGGCCCGGTGAAGGGGCCGCCCTCGACGTAGACGAAGGGGCGCAGTGCGTTGTAGCTGGGGTAGTCGATGCCGTAGATGATTTCCGGTGCGCCGGCCATGGCAAAGTCCTGAATGACGGGCGAGGCGACGGCGACGTGGGGCAGTCGGCGGATGGCCTCGACATTGCGGGCGGGCACAGGCGCGCCGCCGACGGCGCTAAGGAAGGAGGAATTGGGCGGACGGACGAGCATGTCTGCGCCGATGCCGTTGGTGCGGATCTTTTGCCCGTCGAGCTGGCCGAGGAAGATGGCGACGACGGAAAGGATCATCACGATTTCAATCGCAATGGCGGCCACCGAGATGACGGAGCGCATGGGGCGATGGACGAGATTAGCGAATACGAGTTTGTTCATGGCAGGCCAGGATTGTCAGGTCGTCGAGCCAATGGTGTGGCTCCCAGACTAGGGTATCAGCCGGGGGAGGGGTGGCTCTGGACAGGTTACTTTGGTGACCGTGCAGAGGCATAAACCAGACGGGGCGATGCTACGGAGGTTTATGTTGAGTAAATATTCATTCGGATAGGGGACAAGTTTCCTAAAATGGCCTACACTGACAGAAAAAGCCAATGTTGCCGGTCGAATTCTGAGAAGATTGGCAGAAGTTGCGCGGGGGATTTTGACCGGAGCAGCCAGCAGGTTTTATTGTGGCTGTGGAAATCTTTTTTTTAGGATTGTGTGCCTGTTTTTGTTGAGCTGATTGCTGAGAAATGTACCCGGTGAGTTGTATTCGATGAGCAAAGGAAGCTTTGGCGAAGACCTGCGGATGGAGCGGTTGAACCGCGAAATCACGCTGGAAAAGATTACCGAGGTCACCAAAATCAGCCCGCGCCACCTGAGGGCGCTGGAGGAGAATGAATTCCGTGTGCTTCCGGGGGGCATTCTCAACAAGGGCATCGTGCGCGGCTATGTAAAGGTGCTTGGCCTGGATGAGATGGATTGGATTTCGCGCTTCCAGCGGGCGTACATGGCTTCTGGCGAAGTGCTGGACGACGACCGCAACTGGATTGAGTTTGCAGCAAATGTAGGGCGTGCGCGGGTGCGTCCAAGGGATGCTGCGACGGAACGGCTGAAGTGGGCGGGGGCTCTGCTGCTGCTGATCGTGGTGGGCACGGCGATGTATTTTGCAGTGCGCTACTACGGCTACCGGACTGGGATGTGGCCGACGGTGATTCCGGGCCGCGAAGCGGTGGGCGGTGAGGTACGGCAGTTGCATGACCGGCCGGACTCCCATGCTTAAATCTGCTGACTGGCCCCGTCTGGCCCGGTTTGGCGCGGTTTAGCGCGGTTTAGCCAGGTCTGGCGCGGTCTGGCCGGTGCGCGGGCTGCCACGTGCATTTCCCATTGAACCCATGGAACTGGCGGCTGAACCCGCGATGGTGGCCGTTGAGGGTGTGTCTCTTTGCGGCATTGGGCTCAGGGCAATTACGATAAAGGGATGCAGTGCTGGGCTTTGGCTGGTTGGCTGAGCAGAGAAAACTGTTTTCTGCTGTGACCGGAATAAGCGAACCGTGGACACCGCCCCTGCATCCGATGTATCAGGAGGGAAAGACTTTTGAGTGACCGTTTTCTATTTACCTCTGAATCCGTGACGGAAGGCCATCCGGACAAGATTGCCGATCAGATTTCCGACGCCATTCTGGATGCCTGCCTGGAGCAGGATCCTTACAGCCGTGTTGCCGCGGAGACGCTGACGGCGACTGGACTGGTGGTGATCGCCGGAGAAATCACGACCAAGGCGTACGTTGATTTTCAGACGCTGGTGCGGGGCGTAGTGGCCTCGATCGGCTACGACAACGCGCTGTATGGCTTTGATTCGAATACCTGCGCGGTAGTTTCATCCATCAATCGCCAGTCGGGCGACATTGCCCAGGGCGTGGACACGGGTGGCGCTGGTGACCAGGGCATGATGTTTGGCTATGCGACCAACGAGACGCCGGAGCTGATGCCTGCCCCGATTTCGCTGGCTCACAAGCTGACCAAACGGCTGAGCGAAGTGCGCAAATCCGGCAAGCTGTCTTACCTGCGTCCTGACGGCAAGAGCCAGGTGACGGTGGAGTATGACGAGGCAGGCAAGCCGGTGCGCATTGATGCGGTGGTGGTTTCGACGCAGCATGCCGAGCAGATTTCGAATGACGAACTGCGCGGGGACATTCTGAAGCACGTGATTCAGAAGGTGCTGCCGGCGGAGTGGCTGGACGAGAACACGAAGTATCACATCAATCCGACGGGGCGCTTTGTCATTGGCGGACCGATGGGCGATACCGGGCTGACCGGGCGCAAGATCATCGTAGACACCTACGGTGGCGCAGGCCGTCACGGTGGCGGTGCGTTCAGTGGCAAGGATCCGACAAAGGTTGACCGTTCTGCGGCGTATGTAGCGCGCTACATTGCCAAGAACATCGTTGCGGCAGGTTTGGCCGACAAAGTTGAGGTGCAGCTGGCGTATGCCATTGGCGTGGCCGAGCCGGTGAGCGTACTGGTGGATACCTTTGGCACGGGCAAGCTGACGGGGCCGGAACTGACGACGCTGGTGCGGAAGAATTTTATGCTGACGCCGAAGGGGATCATCGACAGCCTCAACCTGCGGCGGCCGATCTATCGCAAGACGGCGGCTTACGGACACTTTGGCCGCAACGAGCCGGACTTTACCTGGGAGGCGACGGACAAGGCTGCGACCCTGGCGGAGCAGGCCGGGATGCTGGCGGTAGCGAAGTAGGTTTTCAAAACAGGGCGCAACATCGTGTACCGAAAGGGCCTCAGCCTCACCGCTGGGGTCTTTTCTGTTTTGCTGCAAGGACGGAACACGCACGGGCGCATCCATTCCTTACAATGTGTGGGTAAGTATGAGGGGGATCGTCATGCGTTTTACGCGAGTGCTGATGCTGGGCTGGGGTTTGTTGGGGATGGTTGCTGTGTCGGGCGCGGTTGCCGGGAATGCTCAGCCGGGTTTGGGCCAGGCGGGCGCGCCGTGGGCGTATGAAGGCAAGCTGGGTCCGCTGAACTGGAGTCATCTCGACCCGGCGTACAAGGTTTGTTCCGAGGGCCATGAGCAGTCGCCGATTGACATTCGCGGGGCGCGGCGGAACAAAGCGCTGGCACCGATCGAGTTTCACTACGTGAGCGGCGGCATGTCGCTTCTGAACAATGGACATACGGTGCAGGTGACGCCGCCGGCGGGCAGCTACATTATCGTCAACGGGGAGCGCTACGATCTGGTGCAGTTTCATTTTCATCACCCCGGCGAGGAGATGGTGAAGGGCAAGCTACCCGACATGAGCCTGCACCTGGTGCACAGGAACGCGGAGGGCAAGCTGGCAGTGATCGCCATCCGGCTGAACGAGGGCAACGCCAACGCGGTGCTGGCGGGGCTGTGGGAGCATCTGCCAAAGACGGTGGGGGCGACCGATAAGATGACCGAATCCATGAGCCCGATGGGCCTGCTGCCAGCGGATCGGGCGTACTGGAGCTATATGGGTTCACTGACCGCTCCGCCCTGCACCGAGGGTGTGAAGTGGATTGTGTTTGAGCAGGAAGTTGAGCTTTCGCGGGACCAGTTGAAGAGCTTTGGGTATCTGTACAAGGTGAACAGCCGCCTGGAGCAGCCGACGCATGGGCGCAAGATCGAGGCCAGCGAGTAGGGGCAGGCTCTTCCCGCTTGACGTGAAGGGCGTTTGCCGCGCACTGTTGGATGCATGCCTGGTTCGGCAGGCACACGAGAGGTCAGAGATGAGCACTTCAGCGAGCACCTCAGGGACTCCTTCCGGGCCCTCGATCGAGCAGGTCAAAGCTTCCATGCGTTCGGCGTGGATGGCGGGAGACTTTGGCGTCGTTGCCAGGACCATCTCAAAACCGGCCGAGGAGTTTGTGGCACGGCTGGCGGTTCCAGCCGGTAGGCGGGTGCTGGATATCGCCTGTGGCACGGGCAACACGGCCATCCCGCTGGCCCGTGGCGGGGCGGTGGTGACGGGTGTAGACATTGCGCCGAACCTGCTGGTACAGGCCCGCGAGCGCGCTCTAGCGGAAGGCTTGAGCGTCACATTTGACGAGGGCGATGCGGAGCAACTGCCGTACGCGGATGAATCGTTTGACGTGGTTACGACGATGTTCGGGGCGATGTTTGCGCCGCGGCCAGGGTTAGTTGCGGCAGAATTTGCCCGCGTGCTCAAGCCCGGCGGCCGCCTGGCGATGGCGAACTGGAACCCGGCCGGTTTTAGCGGGAAGATGTTTCAGGTCATGGGTCGGCACGTTCCGCCGCCGCCGGGGCTGGCTCCACCGGTGCTGTGGGGCGATGAGACAACGGTGCGAGATCGGCTGGCGGCAGGGTTTACCGATATTGAGGCCGAGCTGATCAGCATCGACTTTGATTTGCCGATGAGCCCGGCGGGAGCGGTGGATTTTTTTCGTCGTTACTTTGGGCCAACGCAGGTAGCCTTTAGCCGACTTGACGAAGCGGGGCAGGCGGCACTCGCGGCCGACCTGGAGGCTCTATGGGCTTCAGGGAATGCGGCCAGTGATCCGACCTCTCATACACTTGTCTGCAACCATTATCTGCAGGTGACGGCATTGCGGCTTTAGGCGTGTTGCGCTGCGCCCGAGCCCGGAACACGCCGGGACCGGGTTCTCCACAGCTTGCACAGGGCAGGGGCGGAATTGCACCGTTTCTGCGCCTTGCGAGCATGCGGCGATGGGACTAGGGTTAAAGATGCGTTGAATTTGTGGGCGATTGCCGCCCTGGAACCCGCCGCTGGAGCGGGTTTTTCTGTTTTGCACAGCGAAATGCAGGGGTTACCCAAGATGGTGCTGCCTAAGCGCAACAAAACACTAGATATTGTGGTTTTCGCTTGACCTGCACTACCGAGAGCGGTATTTTTGCATCTGCGGCTGTTAACGTACGATGACTTGAATTCGGGTTTCCTGCCGGTTTCTTCGGTATTTCAAGGGGAACTCCCAGACGCCGGATTGCATGTGATTTCGGTGGCCTCTTTCTTTCATCGTTGAAACTGGCGAGCTGCGCCTTTCTGTTTTTGCTTTTGTTGCTGGCCTCATTCAAGTCAGCTGCGTCATCTAAATGTTCAAGGGTCCTTTTCGAGAGAGACCGCGTTTCGACCGATTGATTTTTTAAGCCAATCCCCCACACGTTTTTGAAGGAGACCGAATGCCCGACACCTACTCCCCAACCCCGACTTCAAGCCCCGCTGCCTCTGCTGGCGGCTCTCACTCGCCGAGCTTTTCCCGAGGCGGCCTTACGTTTACGCGCCGGTTTTCAAAGGCTGGCCTTTCGCCGTACGACGAAGTTCAGTGGGAGCGCCGGACGGCTTCGATCACGGATGCCAGCGGCAAGTCAATCTTTGAGCAGAAGGACGTTGAGGTGCCGGTTGACTGGTCGATGACGGCGACCAACATCGTGGCCTCGAAGTACCTGCATGGGCAGATGAACACGCCAGAGCGGGAGACGGGCGTACGGCAGTTGGTGGGGCGGGTGGCCGAGACGATTCGCGAGTGGGGCCTGACGAGCGGGTACTTTGCCTCGGCGCAGGATGCGGCGATCTTTCATGACGAGCTGGTGAGCATGCTGGTTTCGCAGAAGGTGGCGTTCAACTCGCCGGTATGGTTCAACGTGGGCTGTGATCGGCTGGAGCCGGACTCTGATGCGCAGAACTGGCACTGGGATCCGCACACCTGCGCGGTACGTTTCTCGGTGACGGGCTACCGGAATCCGCAATGCTCGGCGTGCTTTATCAACGCGGTAGACGACTCGCTGGACGCGATTCTGACCCTCGCCAAGACGGAGGGAATGCTGTTCAAGTGGGGCTCAGGGACGGGCACGAACCTGTCGTCGATTCGCGGGTCAATGGAGCTGTTGTCGGGCGGCGGCACGGCTTCTGGACCGCTGAGCTTCATGCGCGGCTTTGATGCGTTCGCGGGGGTGATCAAGTCGGGCGGCAAGACGCGCCGCGCGGCCAAGATGGTCATTCTGAATGTGGAGCATCCCGATATTGTCGACTTCATCGATTGCAAGTCGAAGGAAGAGGCGAAAGCGTACGCGTTGATCAAGGCTGGTTATGACGGTTCTGGACCGGATTCTGAGGCGTATTCTTCGATCTTCTTTCAGAACGCGAATAACTCAGTGCGTGTGAATGACGAGTTCATGCGGGCATACGAGCGGGATGGAGAGTTCACCACGCTTACGGTCAAGGATCGCAAGCCGGTGAAGACTTACAAGGCGCGCGACATCATGGCCAAGATTGCCGAGGCGACCTGGCAGTGCGGTGACCCTGGCATGCAGTTTGACTCGACCATCAACCGCTGGCATACGAGCAAGAATTCAGGCCGCATCAATGCCTCGAATCCCTGCTCGGAGTACATGTTCCTGGATAACTCGGCCTGCAACCTGGCCAGTTTCAATCTGTTGAAGTTTGTCACAGGTGCGGGGACGTTTGATATTCCGGCCTACCGCCACGCGGTGTCGATCATGATCACGGCGATGGACATTCTGGTCGACAACTCGGGCTATCCGACCGAGGCAATTGCCAAGAATTCGCATGAGTACCGGCCGCTGGGCCTGGGATATGCCAACCTTGGCGCGCTGCTGATGGCCTGCGGCCTGCCGTATGATTCAGACGCAGGGCGCGACTTTGCTGGCTGCCTGACGGCGATCATGTGCGGGCAGGCTTATCTGCAGTCCTCGATTATCGCGGCCACCTGCCCACCGCTGGCCTCGGCGACGACGCTGACGGCGCAGGTAGACCGCCAGGGCGGAGCTTGCCCCGGCTTCTATGTCAATCGCGAGCCGTTCCTTGACGTGATTCGCATGCACCGGGCTGAGGTGAACAAGATTGGCAAGTCCAAGACGAGCAACGAGCCGTTTGTGGCCCCGCAACTGGACGCGCTGGTCGAGGCCAGCCGTGAGTGCTGGGATATGGCGCTGATCTATGGCGAGCGCTATGGCTACCGCAATTCGCAGGTAACCGTGCTGGCACCGACGGGCACGATTGGCTTCATGATGGATTGCGATACGACGGGCATCGAGCCTGACCTGGCGCTGGTGAAGTACAAGAAGCTGGTCGGCGGCGGCATGATCAAGATCGTCAACAACACCGTGCCCTCGGCCCTCTTCAAGCTGGGCTACAAAGACGAGGAAGTGAACGCGATTGTGAGCTACATTGACGCGACGGGCACGATTGAGGGCGCGCCGGGCATCAAGCCAGAGCACCTGAGCGTCTTTGATTGCTCCTTCAAGCCATCAAAGGGCACGCGGTCGATTCAATACATGGGCCACATCAAGATGATGGCGGCAACGCAGCCGTTTCTTTCCGGCGCGATTTCAAAAACGGTCAACCTGCCTCACGAAGCAACCGTGCATGACATTGCAGAGGCCTACGCTGAAAGCTGGCGTCAGGGACTGAAGTCGGTGGCGATTTATCGGGACGGTTCAAAGGGCGTGCAGCCGCTCAACACCAGCCAGGATGCCAGGAAGAACGAGCCGACCGCGCTGGATGCGGCAGGTGCGCGTGTGCTGGCTGCGATTTCAGCGGGCGGGCCGGCCGATCAGTTGGATGTGAAGACGCTCGAGGGCAAGATCAGCGACAAGCTGGAAATCAGCTCGAAGCAGGTCATTGCCGCGGCGCAGTCCTTCCAGCAGACACTGGAGTCGCTGGCCAAGGCGGCAGCGGTCAAGCCGGTTGCTGCGGTGCCGGTGCTTCCCTTCACGCAAACGCTGGCGGGTCAGGACTTGAACGCGCCACCCAAAGCCGTTCGCCATCGGCTTCCCGAGGAGCGGGCATCGGTGACGCACAAGTTCTCGATTGCTGGTCACGAGGGCTACATCACGGTCGGCTTGTATCCGACCGGGCAGCCGGGCGAAATCTTCATCAAGATGGCCAAGGAGGGTTCGACGGTTTCGGGCTTGATGGACGCCTTTGCGACCTCGATTTCGCTGGCCTTGCAGCATGGAGTGCCGCTGAAGGTGCTGTGCGAGAAGTTTGCGCACACCCGCTTTGAGCCCTCCGGCTGGACCGGCAACGAGCAGATTGGCTACGCCAAGAGCCTGATGGACTACATCTTCCGCTGGCTGCAGTTGCGCTTCCTGTCAGGAACGCAGTTGACGCTGTTTGCGGGGCTGGCTCCGCAGGCGCAGCAACTGCCGGTGCCTCCACCCAGCCTGGTTCCGGATGGGTATGAGGATTCGGCGCCGGGATCAGTGGTTCCGGGGGTCTCTGGCGCGGCGCTGACCAAGCTGGTCGAGGATATTGCGCGGCGGCTGAACCAGGTGAGTACGACGGCGACGGGGCCGGTTGCTGAGATTCGCGTATCGGGCGATGCAACGCAGGGTTCGGCGCTGGGTTCGACTTCTGTGCCAAAACTTACGGATCGGGGCCTGTATCATGCCGCTGATGCGATGCGTGAGATGTATGACATGGGCGACGCACCAAGCTGCGGAACGTGTGGTGCGATCATGGTGCGGAATGGATCGTGCTATCGCTGCATGAGCTGCGGTTCGACGAGCGGCTGCAGCTAGGCTGATTGCTTAAAACAGGCACCCCACGAGGAGACTCTCCTCGTGGGGTGTTTCTTTTTGGGTCACTTTTTCGGCGCAGGGGACGAGCCTTAGCGTGGGTCGCGGCGGTCCATCGCCGGACACTCGTTGTTGGAGCGGGAACGGAGGAATCTTCGCTCACTGGCGCAGAAGGACGCAATGGCAGAGGGGGATAGCAGGAAGACAGCAAACAGCAGGACAAAGATTAGTTCACGCATAACTTTCGACACTCCCAGCACCGGTAATGGGCGCTCACTTGATTCACTGAGCATCTACCCTGAAGTAACGTGTGGGGAATAGTACTTCAGATGAACTGAGGTGACCGGCGGGGCATGCCAATTCCACCTTCGTGCAGGGGGAAGGGTCTGAAGATGCAGAATCGGCTAAAGCATTTTCAGGAATGGTATGCAGGGAGGCAGCACCGTTGACTGGAATTTTCATCAAGAAAAATCCATCTTCGCGAAAGCTAGACGCTTCACAGTATTCCTGAAAATGCTCTAGTCCAGCGTAATCATGATCTTGGTGAAGGCCGCGGGGTTTTGGCTCCAGGCTTTGAGCAGGTCCGGGGCGTCTGCAAGGGAGGCAACGTTGCTGACAGCCTGGTCGACAGGGAAGCGGCCTTCTTCCAGCATGCGGATCACTTCGCGGAAGTCTTCGGGGAGGGCGTTGCGGGAGCCGAGGATGTCGAGTTCTTTTTGGACGAAGAGTCGGGTTTCGTAGGCGACGGGCTCTTTGGCGTAGCCGATGTAGACGACGCGTCCGGTGAAGGCGACCTCTTCGACGGCGGCGCGGAAGGTCTGGGGCAGGCCGATGGCCTCGATGATCACGTCGGGGCCCCGGCCGCAGGTGAGTTGCTGGAGCTTTGCGTGGAGGTCTTCGCGGGTGGTGTTGATGGTGTCAGTGGCACCTGATTTCAGGGCCAGGGCGAGCTTGGCATCGTCTACGTCGATCCCGATCGTGCGTGCGCGGCGGAAACCAGACGCGGCGATGGCTCCCAGGCCGACGCCGCCACAGCCGATGATGGCGACGGTATCTTCGGCTGTAACGCGGCCGCGCGCCACGGCGTGGAAGCCGACGGTGAGGGGCTCGACGAGGCAGAGCTCCTTGAGATTGAGCCTGGCGAGGTAGAGCTTTTCTGGCGGGACGGAGATGTATTCGGCGAGAGCGCCGTCGCGCTGCACGCCGAGGGTTTCGTTGAACTGGCAGGCGTTGGGGCGTCCGCGCAGGCAGGAGGGGCATTTGCCGCATTGCGTGTAGGGAGACAGCGTGACGTTGACCCCGGCGGCGAACTGGGGATGGGACTTGCTCGACTCAACGATGGTTGCGGCAACTTCATGGCCGGGGATGCGGGGGAAGGTGACCATGGGGTTTTTGCCGCGGAAGGAGTTGAGGTCGCTGCCGCAGAGGCCAACGCGGCGAACTTTCAGCAGAACATTTTCTTCGACGCGCGGGGTGTCCGCGACGCTCTGAATGGCGGCTTCGCCGGGCTGTTGCAGAACCAGTGCTTTCATGGCGCGAGCCTCTCCTGAAGGGGCTTAATTACGGTGGGCGGCGACGATTTCGAGGTATTTGCGGGCGCTTTCGGTAATGACCTCTGACTTGCCGGCGCGGAAGGCTTTGTTATCGACGAGGTCGCCGCCGACGCCGAGGGCAAATGCCCCGGCCTTGAGGAAATCGGCTGCAGTCGCCAGCGAAACCCCGCCCGTGGGGATGAGTTCAATCTGCGGGAGCGGGGCTTTGAGCGCCTTCAGGTAGCTGGCACCGCCCATGGCCGAGCAGGGGAAGACCTTGACCGCGTCCGCGCCTGCTTCCCAGGCGGTGACGACCTCGGTCGGGGTGAGGCCACCGGGAAAGACAGCGATGTTGTAGCGGCGGCAGAGCTCGATGGTGCGCAGATTGAGGGCCGGGCTGACGATGAATTCCGCACCGGCCAAAATGCATGCGCGGGCGGTTTCAGGGTCGAGGACCGTGCCAGCTCCGATGAGGAAACGGTCGCCAGCCTCTTTGGCGAGGCGGCGAATGACTTCGACTGCGCCGGGGACGGTCATGGTGACTTCAAGGACCGTGACGCCGCCCGCTTCGAGAGCGTAGGCGATGCCCAGGGCTTCTTCTTCGCTGTCGGCTCGAAGAACGGGGACGAGGCCGACCTGGCGGATTTTCTGGAGGACTTCGGATTTGAGCATCGTTCCCTCAGGGGCTAAAGCCCCACTGATTCTGATTCGCTTTACGGCACGGCTGAAGCCGCGCCCTTTCAAAACGTTGCGAGCCTTCGATTCCTTTTAGCGGAGGACGCGCGCCGCGCCGCCCTTCATCACGCGTTCGACTTCAGGCAGAGTGACCATTGTGGTGTCGCCGGGGGTGGTCATGGCGAGGGCTCCGTGGGCGCAGCCGCAGTTGACGGCGTATTCTGCGCCTTTTGCGGCCAGGAAGCCGTAGATCAAGCCGGAGGCGAAGCTGTCGCCGCCGCCGACGCGGTCGAGGATTTCGAGCCCCGGCATGGGACGTGCTTCGTAAAACTGGCCGTCGGCCCAGCAGACTGCGCCCCAGTCATTGACGGTAGCGGTGTGGGCGGTGCGCAGGGTGGTTGCGACGACTTTGAAGTTGGGGTATCTGGCGACGGCCTGCTCGATCATGCGGCGGAAGTTGCTGGTGTCGAGCGCGCCGACGTGTTCATCGACGTTGCCCAGGCCTTCGACCTCAAAGCCGAGCGAGGCGGTGAAGTCCTCTTCGTTGCCGAGCATGACATCGACCAGGGGGGCGAGTTCGCTGTTGACCTCGAGGGCGCGGGCCTTGCCGCCAATCGACTTCCAGAGGCTGTCGCGGTAGTTCAGATCGTAGCTGACGATGACACCGTTGCGGTGGGCGGCTTCGATGGCCTCTTTGGCGACCAGAGGGGTCGATTCCGAAAGGGCTGCAAAGATGCCCCCGGTGTGGAACCAGCGCGTGCCTTCCCTCACAAAGATTTCGTCCCAGTCGATGTCGCCGGGCTTGAGCTGCGAGATGGCGGTGTTGCCCCGGTCAGAGCAGCCAAGAGCCGCGCGCACGCCAAAGCCGCGCTCGGTGAAGTTGAGGCCGTTGCGTACGGTGCGTCCAACGCCGTCGTACTTCGCCCAGCGAACATGCGATTGATCGACGCCGCCCTGGTACATGAGGTCCTCGACGAGGCGGCCCACGGGGTTGTCGGCGAGGGCGGTGACGATGGCGGTGCGCAGGCCAAAGCAGCGCTTGAGGCCGCGGGCGACGTTGTACTCGCCACCGCCCTCCCTTGCCTGAAAGGTACGGGTAGTGGCGACGCGTCCCTCGCCGGGGTCAAGGCGGAGCATGACTTCGCCGAGCGAGACGAGGTCCCATTTGTTTGATTCTTCAGGCTTTAGAGTAAGACTCAACGCGATACTCCTATTGGTTAACGCCGCTGGCGAGGAAGCCGCCGTCAACCGTGATGATTTCGCCGGTTACAAAAGAGGCCGCGTCGGAGGCCAGGTAAATTGCCGCGCCGACCAGCTCTTCCGTCTTGCCAAAGCGGGCCATCGGCGTGCGGGTGAGGAATTCCTGCCCGCGCGGGGTCGAGTCCAGCAGTTGCGAATTGAGCGCAGTGCGGAAGACGCCGGGGGCGATGGCGTTGACCAGCACTCCGCGCTTGGACCACTCCACCGCCAGCGACTTGGTCAGCGAACCGACAGCGGCTTTGCTGGCGGCGTAGGCGGCCACCTCATTGAGCGCCACAAATGTGGAGAGCGAGGCGATGTTGACGATGCGCCCGTACCCGGCTGCGAGCATGGCTTCGCCGAAGACCTGGCAGCCGCGCAGGGTGCCGGTGAGGTTGGTTTCGAGGATGTTCGCCCAGTCCTCTTCGCTGAAAGTCAGCGTCGGGCCGCGCTTGGTGGTGCCGGCGCAGTTGATGAGGATGTCGATTTTGCCAAATGCCGCGAGAACGCCGTCGCGCAGGGCGACAAGCGAGGCGCGGTCTTTCACGTTCGCGGGCAGGCGCAGTGTCCGGCGGCCTTTAGCTTCCAACTCGGCGGCGGTCTTCTCGACCTCTTCTGCGCGGCGGGAGGAGGCGACCACGTCGGCCCCTGCATCAGCCATGCCGAGCGAAAGGGCATGGCCGATGCCCGTGGTGCCGCCGATGACGACGGCGACTTTTCCTGAGAGATCAAAGAGAGATGGAGTCACGCGCTACCTCAAATACCCAGAGTTTGAGTCGTGAACAGGATACATCGGTCACGCCACTCGGCGGGCTGGACGTCCGGCTGACTACCGCCCGCGGAAGCGGTTGATCTGGCGGCGGTCGCGCTTGGAGGGTTTTGCGGCGGGCAGGCCTTCAATCGCCTGGAGAGCTTTTTGCTCAGCAGCGAGGCGAAGTCGGGTTTCGCGGCTCAGTTCGGTTTCGCGATAGAGCTTTTGGGCAACGGCGGCGGGGCCGCGGGTTTCGCTCAAAGTGAGAACTTCGACGTGGAATTCGCCAGCCTCATTGCGGATGCGCAGCATGTCTCCCACGCGCACGTCGCGGGCGGGTTTGGCGGTGATTTCGTTGGACAGAATGCGGTTCATCTCACAGGACTTCTGGGCCAGGGCGCGGGTTTTGAAGAAGCGCGCAGCCCAGAGCCATTTGTCGATGCGGACTTTGTCGGTTACACCCATGGGGCTATTGTCGTACATCGAGTCTCGTACATCGAGTCTCGTAAATCGAGTCTCGTGAATCGGGGGCGGGCTTTGCCGCATTGTCTTTGCCGCTTTGTCTGGATGGCTCTATCTGGACCGAGAGTATCGCGTTTCCAGTCGCGTTTCCAGTCACGCTTCCAGTGACCGAACAAAAGGCGATACCCTGAAAGGGAATGCTTTCACTACACAATGCGGGTAAGCGGTTTGGGCCGCGGATTCTCTTTCAGGATGCGAACTGGCTCATCACTTCGCAGGAGAAAACGGCGCTGGTCGGGGCGAATGGGACGGGCAAGTCCACGCTGATGAAGGTGCTGGCCGGCCTGGAGCAGCTCGACTATGGGACCATGCAGCTGACTCGTGGCATGTCCATTGGCTACCTGCCTCAGGAAGGGCTGCGCCTGAGCGGCCGTTCAGTCTTTGACGAGTGCCTGTCGGTTTTTGACGAGCTTCGCGAGATGGAGGTCGAGATTGAGCGGCTGGCCGGGGAACTTGCCACTCTGGACCACGCCAGCTCGCAGTATTCGGCTGCGGCGGAGCGGTATTCGATGCTGCAAGGGCGGTTTCATGCGCTGGACGGCTACGCGCTCGATGCCCAGGTAGGCGCAGTTCTCGGCGGTTTGGGGTTTAGCAAAACCGATTGGGCGCGCCGGACGGAGGAGTTTTCAGGCGGGTGGCAGATGCGGATTGCGCTGGCCAAACTGCTGCTGGCCCGGCCCAATCTGCTGCTGCTCGACGAGCCGACCAACCACCTTGATCTTGAAACCCGCAATTGGCTGGAGAGCTATCTTCGTCAGTATCCCTTTGGCTACATTCTCATTTCTCACGACCGGTATTTTCTCGACGTGACAGTCGACCGGACGGTGGAGATATGGAACAAGCGCCTGCAGATTTATGCCGGTAACTACACGAAGTACCTGAAGTCGAAAGAGGAGCGGAAGGCGCAGCTGGTGGCGGCCTACAAGAATCAGCGAGAGCAAATTGAGCATCTGGAGGCGTTTATCACGCGCTTCCGGGCGCAGGCGACCAAGGCCAAGCAGGTGCAGTCGCGGATCAAAGAGCTTGAAAAGATTGAACGCATCGAGATTCCAGAAGAAGAACCGGTGATTCACTTCAGCTTTCCGCAGCCCCCGCCCTCGGGCAAAACGGTGGTCACGGCGCAGAATCTTTCCAAGAGCTACGGCGAAAAGCAGGTGCTGCGGAATGTTAATTTCACCATCGAGCGCGGCGATCGGGTGGCGCTTGTGGGTCAGAATGGCGCGGGTAAATCGACGCTGATTCGCCTCTTGACCGGCGTCGAGGCCCAGACTTCCGGAACGGTCCAACTGGGGCATAACGTGCTGGCAGAGTATTTTGCGCAGGACCAGTACAAGGTGCTCGACCCGGATGCGCGCATGCTCGACGACATCAGCCGCGCCGCTATCAAGGTGCCAGAGTTGGCGCTGCGGTCGCTGCTGGGGTGCTTCCTGTTCTCGGGGGACGATGTTTTCAAGCCGCTGGGAGTGCTCTCCGGTGGCGAGCGGAACCGTTTTGCGCTGGCCCGGATTCTGGTTTCGCCCTCCAATTTTCTCCTTCTCGACGAGCCGACCAACCATCTCGATATGCGGGCCAAGGACGTGCTGCTGGAGGCGATTGAGTCGTTTTCGGGGACGGTGATTTTTGTTTCGCATGACCGCTACTTCCTCGACCGGCTCGCAACCAAGGTGCTGGAGGTCAAAGATGGCAGCGTGATTGTCTATCCCAGCACCTTTGCCGAGTACATCCGCGACCAGGAAGAGGCTGCGGCGGGCAAGCCCCTGGGGAGTGAAAAGGCTCCGGCCGGAGCCGCGAGCAGCGCCGCCAGTGCGCCGACAAAGACGGAAACGCCCGCCCAGGACGACGGCGGAGCCAAAGACCGCGTCAAGAAGCTGAACCCCATCAAGCTCAAGCAGATGGAAGAGCGCTGCGCGTTTCTTGAGGAAGAAGTGCCGCGGATTGAGGCCTCGATCATACACACCGAGGGCGCGCTGGGGAATTTCGTTTCCGTGGCTGAGACGGAGCGGCAGTCGCGGCTGCTGGAAGACTTGCGGGGGCAACTCGGCGCGTTTACCGAGGAGTGGGAAGAGCTGATGATGGCCCTGGAAGAGCAATCGGCTCATTCCTGACGAGTTGCTTAGATCGATTCAGGCATAATCAAAAGACGATGGCACTTTTATGGAATCCTGAGAGCTGGTCGCAGCGACTGGCAGAGTTGCAGGCGACTTCTGGCGAGCTGAAAGAAGCTCCGCTGCGTCGCGATGTTCGTTCCCTGGGGACGTTGCTGGGCGATGTATTGCGCGAGCAGGCGGGGGACGAACTCTTTGCGCAGGTAGAAGAGTTGCGGCAGGGGACGATTCGCCGCCGCGAAGCCGAGGACCAGGGCGCGCTGGCCGCGGCAGCGGGGCACGCGGCTCACGCAATGGAACTGGTGCACAAGCTGCCTGTAGAGCGGGCGCTGCTGCTGACACGGGCTTTTGGCTTTTACTTTGAACTGATCAACCTGGCGGAGACCAACCATCGCAAGCGGCGTCGGCTGGCGCTGCAGTTGACTGGCGCAGCAGGCAAGCAGCGGGGGAGCCTGGCAGGCACTCTGCATGCGATGGAGCGGGTCGGCATTACTGCCGGGGAAGCGCTTGATTGGCTGCGCAAGGTGCTGGTGGTGCCGGTGTTCACGGCACATCCGACGGAGGTGGCGCGGCGGTCGGTGATGTTCAAGCGGCGCCGCATCGGCGAACTGCTGGAAGAGCTGGACCGTATACCGCTGCCAGAAGAGGACATGGCGCGCCTGCAGGAGCAGGTGCTTTCAGAAATTACTTCGCTTTGGCAGACCGACGAGGTGCGTAGCCGCCGGCCGACAGTTTACGACGAAATCAAGATGGGGCTGGACTACTACGATGTCTCAATCTTTGCCACCTTGCCCAGTTTGTACAGGGAGATTGCAGCGGCGCTGCATTCAGCCTATGACCTGGACATCGAAGCGCACGAGTTGCCGCAGGTACTGACGTTTGGCTCCTGGATTGGCGGCGACCGCGATGGCAACCCATTCGTAACGCCGGAAGTGACGCGGAACGCGATCCAATTGGCGCGTGAGCATCTGTTGCATTTTTACGATGGTGAACTGCAAACCGTGATTGATTTACTGAGCAGCTCGGCGCAGCAGATTCCGGTGAGCGATGCTCTGCGGATGCGGCTTGGCGAGTATGAGTCGCGTATCCGGACTGCCGAGTCTGAATCCTACGGACAGCACTTTGAGTTTGAGCTGTATCGGCGATTTTTGATCTGCGTGCGCGCGCGAACCCGGCGTACGCTGCATTCCGGCGGATTGTCAGCGGCAGCTGTGACCCGGCCGTCGCCGATGGCAGAATCGCAGGAGATGCTGGCGCAGGTGCTGCCCGGCTACCGGTCGGCAGAAGAGTTTGCGGATGATCTGCGCATCCTGCGGGATTCGCTGGCCGCGCATCGGGGTCTGCGTATTGCGCGGAATTTGATCGATCCACTGCTGCTGCTGGTGCACACGTTTGGGCTGCATCTGCACACGCTGGATATTCGGCAGCACGCGCGGTTGCATGCGGTGGCGCTGAAGGAGTCGATCGCCGACACGCTGGCACCGCAACTGCCGGGAGCTTTGTCGACGGATACGGCAAACATCCTGGAGACGTTTCGCGTGATTGCCGAGGTGAAGTCCGGATGCACGCCGGAGGCGATTCGTCACTATGTCATCAGTGGTGCGACGTGCGTCGACGATGTGTTGGCCGTAGTTCGGCTGGGACGGCTGGCAGGGGTGAAGCTGGAGGGCGAGGGTCCGGGGCAGTATGCAGACCCTGGGCTGATGCCGGTGCCGTTGTTTGAATCGATTACCGACCTGCAGAATGCCGCCGAGATTTGCCGCGAGCTGTGGGCCCGCCCGGACTACCAGGCGCTGCTCAAGAGCTGGGGGAACACGCAGGAAGTGATGCTGGGCTACTCCGACTCAAACAAAGACGGTGGAATGCTGACCAGTACCTGGGAGATTTTCCGTGCTCATCGTGCATTGCATGTGGTGGCTCGGGAGGCTGGGATTCATCTGCGACTTTTCCACGGCCGCGGCGGCACGGTGGGCCGTGGTGGCGGCCCGACTCACAGGGCAATTTTCGCTCAGCCTCTGGATTCCTTTGAAGGACAGTTTCGCATTACTGAGCAGGGCGAGGTGCTGAACTTCAAATACGCCGACGTGGTGCTGGCCGAGCGCAATCTTGAATTGATGATTGCGGCCTCGCTCGACGCGCTTGCCCGGCCCAATGCGCGCGACCCCGAGGGGCATTTCACCGGTATTCTGCTGCCGGAGTGGGAGCAGGCGCTGGACCGACTTTCTGAGCTGGCATACGGATACTACAAGGAACACATCCTCGACGACGCTGGGCTGCTTGATTACTTTGAGCAATCGACGCCAATGGGCGAGCTGGAGCATGCGAAGATCGGTTCGCGGCCATCGAAGCGCAAGGGATCGCTGAGCCTGGAGACACTGCGGGCTATTCCCTGGGTCTTTGGGTGGACGCAGTCGCGACTGCTGATTCCGGCGTGGTTTGGCGTGGGTACGGCGGTCGAGAAATTCCTGGCTGAAGGCGGCGATCTCGGGACGTTGAAGACGATGGCCAGGGAGTTCCCGCTTTTCATCGACCTGGTGCGCAATGTGGAGATGGCTTTGGGCAAGGTGGACCTGGGTACGGCGCGGCTCTACTCGACGCTGGTGGACGATCTCGCCCTGCGGGAGCGAGTCTATAACCGATTTGAAGCCGAATATCACCGGACGGTGGCTGCGGTACTGGCGATTACGCGGCAGAGCGAGTTGCTGCAAACCAACCCTGTGCTGGCCCGGTCAATCAAACTGCGTAACCCGTATGTGGATCCGATGCACCTGATTCAGGTTGACCTGCTGCGCCGCAAGCGCGCAGGCGAAGACACGCCGGAGGTGAATCGTGCCATTTCGGCGACGATCAGCGGCATCTCTGCGGGGCTGCGCAATACCGGCTGATTTCCTGTTCACTGTGCGCCAAAGCCGTGTGTATCGTGGGTGCGCTTGCGATGTGCCGTGTTGATCTTTCCTGTACGAGTGATCGTAAGCGTGGAGGTCACGATGGGCAACACGAGAGGATTGCCGGAAGGTTTTGAGTTTTGTGCCTGCGACTTTTGCTGTCCGCAGCGAAAAGAGTGAGAGCGCATTCCGCCTGCGCCCACGGGGAAAGAACCGTGCCTGGTGGGGCGACCTGACTGCTACTGCGAGCTTTTCTTTCACGAAAAGGATGGCCATCGCCGCTACCTGGCCTTGCCAGGGAAGGCCGGGAACTATGAACCCGCCAAAGACTTTATCTACGACGACTCCTGTGTGCAGCCGGCATTTGATCATGACACGGTGCCGACGATTCCCTACCGATCAGTCTGTGCGGACCCCTTTACGAGCAAAAATAGCTCCGACCCCAGGGCGGGCGCGACGGCTATGAAAAGCGCTGGCGGCCTGTGAATGCGGACAAAAAGCCATTCAAAGGCAAATTTGTCGAGAAGGAAAACGGGCAGCTGGTGATTGATCCGAAGAAGTTGGCGGAGCTTTAAAGGAAATATCGGTTCAAGTGCTTCTGCTTTTAACTGAAAGAGGGTGGAGCTCGATGGCTCCACCCTCTTTATAGATTCGAACGCTATGACCTAGAAGGGGTTGAGTTTGGAGAGGCCCTTCTTCTTTTTCTTCTTGCTTGAGGATTCGTCGCTCTGGTCAAGCTTGGGCTTTTTGGCTTTGCCCTTGGCGTTGGCTTCGTTGGCGGTGTTCTGCGCGGGTACGGAACCGGGCTTGATGTCGTTGACCTGCTCGGGCGCGGCGGCGGGAGCCTCGGCGGCAGGCAGGGTCGTTTCAGTGGTCTTGGTCGCCTTGACGACTGCGTTGGGGTCTTCCTCGGCCTTGGCCGGGGCGGGTGCAGCGTTGGGTGCGCTCACGATGGAGGCAGAAATGCCGGTGCCGCTGTTGCCCCCGCCGGGAACATTTTCAAACTGGAGGGGAGTCTGCGGCTGGTCAGAGCGCGGGGGCTCGTTCACGCCGGTTGGCTTGGGAGCTGCTGCTTCCTCAGCCGGGGTTCCGGGCTGGGTTGCCTTCACTGCAGCGGCGAAGATGGTCTGGTTTTCCTTGGTGACCGAGGGAGCGATAGTCCTCTTGGCGGGGGTCATCGTTGGGTCGCCAACGTGTGCGGCTTCAACGACGGTGGGGCCATGCTTGATCATGCCGAGAGTCTTGTCGGTAAAGCGCATGGGCTGACGGCTGCGTTCTTCCGCATCGCTTTCGGCGATGGCTTCCTGGGTTGGCTCGGGAACCGGCCGGTTCATGGCGACGAGGCGATCTCGGGCATCTTCGACGCGGGGGGCCATGGGATAGCGGGTGATGACGCGTGAGTACGCAGCACTTGCCTTATCGAGGTACACCTGCTGCAGGCGCTCGCGGATCGCTCCGGGGAGCCCTTTAGCCAACTGAACCGACCGCGCTTCACCAGCATAGGCATCGCCGATGGTCAGCCACAACTGGTCGCTCTTGCTGAAAAGGGGATAGGTATCTGCGACAGTCTGCAACCGTGCAATGGCGCCGGCGGGGTTTTCACGGCTGGCGTAGTAGGAGCCAATGAGGAACTCGCGCTCGGCGAGGACTTCCTGGGTTTCGCGCAGCTTCTGCTTGGCGCGCGGTACCAGAGACGAATCAGGGAACTGGTCGATCATGGCGCGGTATTCCTGCTCGGCGCGCACCGCGTTGTTAAAGTCGCGGTCGGGCTTTTCCATCTGCATGAAGTAGATGTCGGCCACCTTCATCTGGGCCTCGGCAGCTTCCGGAGCCTGAGGGAAGAACGTGATGAAGTCCTTGTACTCGGCCTCGGCCTGAGTCAGGGCTGCAGTGCCGCCCTCTTTGAACCAGCTATCGCCCACAGCAAGTTTGGCGCGCATCTGAAATTCGGAGTTCGGATAGGTATTGAGCAGCGTCTGCAGGTCAAGGCGGGCCACATCGTAGCGGCCTTTTTTGAGGGCGACCATCGACTTGTCAAAGAGCTCTTTGTCGGGCTGGCGGCTGGCGACGTTAGCCAGGGGATTGGCGCTCAGGTCGACATTCTTCTTGGTCTTGGGAACCTTGGTCTTGGCCTGTGCGGGAATCAGTGCCATGGAAAGCGCCAGAATACCTACGGTCACGGCAATGCGTCCTGCGGACGAGCCTGGCTGCTTACCTGATTGTGCTTGTACGGAGTGCTTCATACCACCTCGATTGTGTTTCAGGCCGCTTCGCCTGCTGCTTGTCTGGCTGCGGCCAGTAATTCTCGCGCATTCACTTCGGCGCTGCCGCTGCCAAAGACGGCATTGCCCGCCACCAGCAGGTCTGCACCTGCTTGGACGACCTGAGTAATGGTATCGTGAGCCACGCCGCCATCCACTTCAATTCTAAATGCCAGGCCGAGCTCGTTGCGCAGCGCGACCAGCCGGCGAATCTTTTCAAGCGAGAAAGGGATAAATTTCTGCCCGCCAAAGCCCGGATTAACGCTCATGATCAGCACATGGTGCAGCATCGGCAGGATGTCGCGGATGAAATTGACCCGCGTCGCCGGGTTCAGGACCACGCCAGCCTTCATGCCATGGCTTTGAATCAGCTCCAGTGTCCGGTGCAGGTGGGGGCAAGCCTCATAGTGGACGCTGACCCAGTCTGCCCCCGCGTCGGCAAAGGCGGGGATGTAGTCGTTGGGATTCTGGATCATCAGGTGGCAGTCGAGCGGTAGACTTGTGACCTTGCGCAGGCTCTTGACCACCGGCGGTCCGAGGGTGATATTCGGCACGAAGTGCCCGTCCATCACATCGACATGGATCACCGTGCCGCCGCCGCGCTCGGCTGCCGCGACGTCGCGGGCCAGATTGGCAAAATCCGCGGAAAGTATGGATGGGAGCAATTCGACCATAATTGTTTGCCTTGGGGGTAGTCCCCCGCGATGCTTCCGGAAGCCTCAAGTGTACCAGCCACAAGGATAAGGCTGCTGCGTCACAGCGGAGAATCGACGCCCGCAGGTCAGCCGCGCTATGCTGAGTCGCTCACTGATTGCCAATTTCGAGGTGCCCCTGCCCATGCGCGTGCCCGCTGTTTTGTTCTCCGCCCTGCTTCTTGTTGCAGTTCCGTCGCTTGCTCAGAGCAACTCTGCTGCGCCACTCGTCGCGTCTGTAGCGATGACCCCTCCCATGGGCTGGAACAGTTGGAACCACTTTGCCGAACACGTCACCGACGCCGACGTGCGTTCCGCAGCCGACATGCTCGTCTCTACCGGCATGCGTGACGCCGGCTACGTCTACGTCAATGTCGATGACACCTGGCAGGGCACGCGCGATGCGCAGGGCGTGCTCCACACCAACGACCGCTTCCCCGACATGAAGGCGCTGGGAGACTACATCCACTCCAAGGGGCTGAAGTTTGGGATTTATTCGGGGCCGGGGGCGAAGACCTGCGGGGGCTACGAGGGCAGCCTGGACCATGAAGCGCAGGACGCGCAGATGTATGCCGCCTGGGGCGTGGACTTTCTCAAGTACGATCTCTGCTCCTTTGAAGACAACCTGCTCCAGGCCAAGGCCGATCATCCCAACGATCCCGACGCCAAAAAGAACCTGATGATCGCCGCCTACCGCAAGATGGGCGACGCGCTCAAGGCAGCTTCAAAGCAAACCGGCCGCTCCATCGTCTACAGCCTCTGCCAGTACGGCGTTGACCAGCCGTGGAAGTGGGGGCCGGAGGTCGGCGCTTCGATGTGGCGCACGACGGACGATATCGATGACTCCTACGGGCGGATGATCGCCATTGGCTTCAGCCAGGCGGGCCTTTCAAAGTTTGCCGGGCCCGGTCACTGGAACGACCCGGACATGCTGGAGATTGGCAACGGGAAGATGACCCCCGACGAATACCGCACGCACATGAGCCTGTGGGTGTTGCTGGCTTCTCCGCTGCTGGCGGGGAACGACCTGAGCAAGATGACGGACGCCGACAAGAGCCTGCTGATGAACAAGGAGGCGATCGCGATTGATCAGGATTCGTTGGGCAAGCAGGGCGACCGACTGTATGAGAGCGGCGACCTCGAGGTCTGGACCAAGCCGCTTAGTGGCGGGCGCGTCGCGGTGGGCCTCTTTAACCGCAGTTGGTCCCTGCGCGATGTTTCGGTGGATCTGGCGGCGATTGGATTCAAGAATGGCGGGAATGTGCGGGATGTTTGGAAGAGTAAGGATCTGGGGCGGAGGTCGGGGGTGTTTACGGATACGCTGGTGAAGCATGGGGCTACGCTGTTGATTGTGAGCAAGTAATTACGCTACAGCCCGGGCGGCTCGGACCTGGAGCCGGATACCTTCCTGCTCTTGCAGGCAGGCCAGGATGCGGAACAGATTTGCTGCGGTGGGATTGCCTTTGGGGCCGAGCATTTTGTGCAGAGTCTTGGCATGGATGCTGGTTTTCTCGGCCAGGGCGGGAAAGCCGAGGGTGGCGTTGATGAAGTCGCGCAAAAGTTCCTTTCGATGAAATCTTATGGGGGTCTAAGACGTTTGCCTGCTGGCAAAGTTCAAGTGTGCGGGCTCTGGCTCAGACCAGGGAATCTCTGAAGAACTTGGCGCAACGTCCCTCAGGGGCTGAAGCCCAGTGATTCTGCGGGACTTATATGTACGGGCTGAAGCCCGTACCCTTCAAGAAACTCGACTAAATCAGAGGTTCACCACGGATTTTAGGCAGTCGTCTGGATGGTCGATCCGGCTACTCTGCCTATGCCGCGCAAGAGGGTTTTTAGGGGCCATTTCGTGGGAGATTCGTTCTGCTGGGGGTCGGGGAAGAAGATTTCGCCGATGCGCTTTTGCTGGGGGCGGTAGTACCAGCGGGCTAGCAGGGCGAGGTGGCCCTGGCGGATGGTGTTGCTGGGCTGGGGGCGCTGGGTGGAGAGAGATTCGAGGGCGGCTTCGAGGCGGGTTTCGAGGATATCTGACCTTGGCCTTGCTGAGGCTTTTGTGGGGATGGCGCGCTCGGCTTCAGGAACGGGCTGAATCGCCATCGGCTGCGCAAACAGCGAGCTCGAGCCCGACTGCTCGTTCTGTATCCGCATCCCCAGCGTGCTGAACGCCGCCGGACCCCGCCACTGGCCATCCTCGTAGACAAAGACTGCAACCTCGTCAGGATGGGCAGAGGCCTGCAGCAGGCAGGCGCGCAGTTCGCTGAGCGGCCGCACCAGCTCCGGAGCCAGCGCCCGCACCGCCTCAACCTTTTGAAACTGGGCGTGGAGCGCCGCCGCCGCTTCGAACTCCAACTGCTCTGAGGCCTCGTCGCGCTGGGTGCGAATCTGCGCCAGCCGGCTCTCGCCCCGCGTCGCCAGAAAGCTGCGCACGGCCTCTGCCTCATCAGCGTACCGGGCGTCGCTGCAGCCCTGGTAGCAGGGGGCAAGGCACATCTTCATTTCGGAGTAGACGCAGCCAGGATGGCTGGGATGGGGGTCAAGATTCTCTTCGCAGCGGCGCAACAGGAAGAGCTTGAGCATTTCCTCCTCATAGCGTTCAGCAGCCGCGCGCGAGGGGAACGGCCCAAAGGCCCACTGGCTCTCCTTCTGGCTGGGCCGGTTCGTCACCGTGAGACGCGGGAATTGGTTACTGCCGTGAAAGCGAACAAAAGACGAAGAGCGGAGCTTCATGCGTTCCAGAGCTTTCGCTCCGTAATGCGCCTCCAGCAGCGCAAATTGCACCAGCAGCGACTCAAACTCTGAACCGGTAACCTGCCAGGCGATGCGGCGCACGCG
Organism: Acidobacteriota bacterium; assembly: GCA_025359885.1. Lineage (GTDB taxonomy): Bacteria > Acidobacteriota > Terriglobia > Terriglobales > Acidobacteriaceae > Acidicapsa. The sequence continues at coordinate 19,469 of JANYDG010000044.1, read as the reverse complement.
GGAGACGAGCTGCAGCCGCTTGGTCTGGCCCTTGGCCGGGCGCAGCAGGCGTTCCAGGCGGCGGCGCAGGTCAGGCGTGACGCCAATGTACGGTTCGGCGGACTCGTTTTCCCCGTAGAGTGCAAAGACCGCAGGCCGCGAAGGCAGCTGCCGCAGCGCCGTCTCAGGGTCAAGCGGGTCGAAAAGCTGGCTCTCGGAAAGCATCACCTGGATTCTACGCGCCGGCCACTGTCATGCCGTCCACGCGCAGGGTCGGCGCAGTCACTGACCCGCGAAAGACCAGGTCGTTGGCGATGGCGGTGATGTTTTTGAACATGGCGCGGAGGTTGCCGGCGATGGTGACCTCTTCAACAGCAAACGTGAGTTCACCGTTTTCAATCCACAGGCCCGAGGCTCCGCGCGAATAGTCGCCGGTGACCAGATTGGCGCCAAAACCCATCAGGCTGGTCACATAAAACCCTGCCGGAATCGCCGCAATCAGCTGCTCGGGTGATTGCTTTCCAGGCAGCAGGTAGAGGTTGCCTGCGCCGATGCCGGGCGCCCCCGCCAATCCGCGCGAAGCGTTGCCGGTCGAGCGCATCTTGAGCTTGCGCGCAGAGTAGGTGTTGAGCAGGTAGGTCTCGAGCACGCCGTCTTGAACGACCACGGTGCGGCGGCAGGGCAGGCCCTCGCCGTCAAAAGCAGACGTCCCAAAGCCGCCCACGCCGTTGGGCAGAATCATGGTGTGATCATCGACGACGGTGATTCCGGGGGAAGCGATCGTCTTGCCAAGTTCCCCCACCAGAAAGGACGCCGAGCGCCAGATGGAGTCGCCTGAGGCAGCCTCAAACAGGTGGCCGAGCAGCGACCGGGCAACTTCAGGGGCGAAGACGATGGGCACCTGCTGCGTCGGCATGCGGCGGGCTCCGAGCCGAAGCAGGGCGCGCCTGGCCGCTTCCTGACCGATTTCCTCGGGCGATTCGAGGTCGCCGATGCGGCGCGCGCTCGATGACCAGAAATCCCGCTGCATCGCGCCATTCGCGTCCATCGCCAGCGGCGCAGCGGATATGCCGCAATAGCTGGTCTGGTATTCGCCAATGAATCCGCGCGAATTGGCAAAGACCTTGCGCCCCGTAGCCGCGTCAAAGCCCCCGCCCTGCGAATTCGTGATGCGCGGGTCAGCGGCCAGCGCAGCAGCCTCGGCGCGGCGTGCGCGCTCAATGCGCTCAGCCGCCGGCAGCGAATACACATCGTCAAAATAAAGGTGCAGATCGCCGGGAAGCTGCCCCATGTCAGCCGCGTCGGGGAGGCCCGCAAACACGTCCTCTTCCGTTACCTGGGCCAGCGCCAGGGCACTCGAGACCACCTGCGCGATGCCGTCAGCCGTCAGGTCGCTGGTCGAGGATGAGGCCGACCGCTGGCCCACCAGCACGCGCAGTCCCAGGCCGCGTGAGCCGGATTCCTGCAGGGTTTCGACCTGGCCCATGCGAACGGAAACTGAAAACTCGTCGCCCTCGCGGACCACGACTTCTGCGTCTGTGGCTCCGGCCCTGATGGCGCGCTCGACGACCTCCGCCGCCAGAGAGCGCAGGTTAACAGTCGAGGCGGCTTCAAATGTCGGTGATGCTGAAACGTCGGCCATAGATTGAAGCTATCAAATTTGTCTTGCTTTCAACTTCTTCGCCTGATTCTGCCGAGGCCTTGTGCTTTACAAAATGGGAATGAGCAAGCCCTGGCCAACCACGCTGGTGAGGCCGTCCACGGTGTCGAGGAATACGTTGGAAAGCAGCGTCTCGCCGCGCAGATGCCAGAGCAGTTCGGCATTGTTCCAGGCTGATTCGCGGGCGGCGCTCACACTCCATGCAGCGAGGGTGTCCTCGAGATGAGCGGCGGCTGGCAGCACGTCTCCCAGCAGGCGCACGTGCAGGGCCTGTTTTGCTTCTTCAATGAGGCCGTCGAGCGTCGTGTTCAGCGACGTGTAGCTGGCGTAGGCGGTTGCGCCATGTTTGGGCGCGAAGCCCTGCATCTGGCAGGTAGTCACAATCGCTTCCGGCAAGTCATGGTTGATGTGCGCGTTGATCCCTGCCAAGGCACACTGAATCCGGGCAAGAGCCGTCTGATTACGGCGCTCAAACAGAATCCTCCAGCACTCCGGCAATGGGTCGTTGGAGAGGAAACTCTTCAGCGCATTGAAGTAGAGCTGGGCAAACTGTACATCCAGCTCGGCCAGGAAGGTGGAGCTGGCCAGTCCCTGAGAACTGACCTGCGTCTCTACCTGCTGCGTGACCTGCATGTAGAGCCAGTTGAACCACTTCAGCCCGTCGCCATCGATGGTGAGCGCGTCAATTGACTGCATGGTGGCGAGTACATCTGCGACCGAGGCGGGCGGCGTGGCAAGCAGAGCGAGCAGTTGCTGGTCGTATGGGAACATGGTCGCCGATTATAGCTCTCGACCGGGGGAGACGGACAACTTTGACGACGCGCTGAGCGGGTTGCGGATGTCGCTGGTCTGCCTGGTCTGCGTGGTCAAGCCTGGTCTGCCTGGTCAAGCCTCGTCTGCCTGGTCAAGCCGTAGGGGTCAAAGACGAAAACAAGAAGGGGCCACGCGCCTTTGGGTATTTGTTGGATTTCCCAATCGATACGCCATGCACTTTGAGCAAAACTGTAAGCAGAGTCGGCGTTTTTCCGGGCGCGGCGTCTTTAAGGACTTCTCCCCAGGACGCCCAGACAAAACGCCTAGTTCACCGGCTTGATGTGGGCGCGTTTTTCGCCGTCAAAGCAATCCCCGAGACTGCATCCCGGATTTTTGCTGTAGTGGGTGCCGTGGGCTGCGAGTTCCTTTTCCGCTGAAGCCTGACGTAGTTTGATGCGGCCGAGGCATTCGGGGCAGCGGAAGGTTTCGTCCTGCAGTCGCAGAGCATCGGTCACGGACATTGTGTGCCAGCCAAATACGCGATTATCGGTTGTTCCGTGCCATCGCTTTACTTCTACTGCTTCAATCATTGGATTCAAAATCTACTCCCTTGAATTAACGTCCGGTGCCGCCGACGGTCATTCTGTCTAGTTTGATTGTGGGCATGCCTACGCCTACGGGCACACTTTGACCGGCCTTGCCGCAAGTCCCGATGCCTTCGTCGAGCTTGAGGTCATGGCCGACCATGGATACATATTTCAGTGCTTCAGGGCCGTTGCCGATCAGGGTGGCGTCTTTGACCGGAGCGGTAATGTGGCCGTCTTCGATGAGGTAGGCTTCTGACGCCGAGAAGACAAACTTGCCGTTGGTGATATCGACCTGGCCGCCGCCAAAGTTGACGGCGTAGAGGCCGCGCTTGACGCTGCGGATGATGTCCTCAGGCTCGTCGTCGCCAGCCAGCATATAGGTGTTGGTCATGCGCGGCATCGGGATGCACTGATAGCTTTCGCGACGCCCGGAGCCTGTGTTTGCGGCGCCGGTGAGCCGCGACGACAGCTTGTCGGTGAGATAGCCCTTGAGGATGCCGTTTTCGATGAGGACGGTCTCCTGGGTTGGGGAGCCTTCGTCGTCGACGTTGAGCGAGCCGCGCCGCCCGGTCATGGTGCCGTTATCGACGACCGAAACCTTGCTGCTGGCGACGGACTGCCCGATCAATCCGGCAAACGCTGAAGTCTTTTTGCGGTTGAAATCGGCCTCGAGGCCATGGCCGACTGCCTCGTGCAGCAGGATGCCGGGCCAGCCGGGGCCGAGGACGACTTCCATTTCGCCGGCCGGGGCGGGTACAGCGCCGAGCTGCAGGATCGCTCCGCGGGCGGCTTCGCGGGCCAGGTTTTCAGGGCTCTTGGAGCCGACAAAGATCTCGAGGCCTCCGCGTCCGCCGCAACCGGAGGAGCCGCGGGTGGTGTTCTGGTCGTCCTTGGCAATGACAAAGACGTTGAGGCGGCAGAGGGGTTGCGTATCCGACGCAAAGGCGCCGTCTGAGGCGGCGATGAGGATGCGGCGCAATTCTTCAGAGTAGCTCGACCGCACCTGAATCACCTGCGGACTGAAGGCGCGGGCGGCGCGGTCGGCGCGTTGAATAAGGTCAAGGCGGGCGGCCAGGTCGAGGTCAAATCCCCCCAGCGGAACGGGGTAGAGGTCGGCGACGGGGGCATCCTGAAAGCCCTGAATGGGGTGCTTTGCCGGGCCTGAGGCGATCAGCGCGGCAGTCTTGGCGGCATGCAGCAGCCGCTCGGGGCTGAGATTGTCGGTGTAGGCGTAGCCAGTGCGCTCGCCCGAGAGTACGCGGATGCCGCATCCTGCGCTGGTGCCGCAACTGGCCGATTTGACGATCTGCTCGTCCACTCCGAGCGCGGTCGCGGTCACGGATTCGAAGTACAGGTCGGCATAGTCGCCGCCTGCAGCGAGGGCCTCGCCGAGGCAGCGCTCGAGCAGGCGCTCGGTAATGCCGAATTTCTCAAAAAAATACCGCTTGTGACTGTAAGCGGGAGCCGGGATGGGGTGGGCGTGGGCAGCACTCATGGTTACTCTCTAGTGTACCCGGAATGAGCCTTTGCCATCGGATTGCTGCTGAGACACACTGCGGACTGAAGCTGAATCTGCCAGAAAGAACCCGTAGCGGACTTGATTCCTGCTCCCCGGGGGGGGCATATCAGCGCTGCAGAATCGTGCTACGCTTCCTCACATGAAGAAGCTATTGGCCGCCACTCTCCTTTTGCTGGTTTGCGCAAGCCCCGCTTTCGCTGCCCGCAAGCATCACCATCACCCCCACCGTGCGATGCACCATCACCGCCACGCCTAAACACCCGCCCCGGCTTTAGATTCCCGCTCAATCTGAGCCGGGGGGCTCGTTTTGCGATGCAAACTGTCGCATTGAGGCGGTTAAAAATCCGAATTTAACGGTCGTCCTGCCTGGTTTCGCGATACACTCCGGGTCACTTCGCACCAGCCCTGACCGACCATGAAACCAGCTCCCTCCGCATCCCCACTTCATCTCCGCCTGTGCACTGCACTGCTGTTTTTCTTCGCAGCAGCCGCCTCTTTTCATGGCTTTTAGGACAAGTGGCACTTTCGCGAGCCGGGAGTCATCGGTGGCGTGGGGTTGTATGGCCAGGATCGATACGGGCTTGCGGATATCCTCGACGGCACCGCAGCCAGACCTTTTGTTTACAGCCAATTGCTGCCCACGGCTGCCAACTGGCTTGACCGCGTCACCCCGCAAGCTCTGAAGGACCGCCTTTTAAAGGAGGCCAGCCACGAGATACCGGCGTCGGAGTTCAAGTTTGAATCGCCTATGGCTGGCGACCCAAAGTACTTTTCCGCTACCTGGTGATCTATTTCACGACGTTTCTCTTTGCGTGGCTCTCGGTTTTTGCCATGTACCTGGTTTGCCGGGCTGCGGGTTTTCGACCGCTGGTGAGCGTGATTGCACCGGTCGTGATGATTCTTGCTGTGCCCTGTTTCATGACCGGCGGGGGCTATTTTTATGATTATCCCGAGCTGGCTTTTATGGCGCTTGCGGTGTGGATAGCGCTGCGATTGGACTGGTGGTGGCTGTTGCCGGTGGCTGCTCTGGCGACGTGGAACAAGGAGTCTTTCCTGTTCATGCTGCCGACGCTTTACCCCTTGCTGCGCCAGCGCACTTCGCGCATCCGGGCAGCTGTCGCAGTCGGCCTGCTGATGGTGACGAGCGGCGCGGTTTACATGGCCAATCGAGTGCACTCCGCGCACAACCCTGGTGCAACAGTTCTGCTGAAGTGGAAGAGCCAGATCAAATTTGTGTTGAAACCGGCGCATTGGGTCAACTGGGAAGTGACGTATGGTTTCGCGCATTTCAAGGCCTTCAGCCTGATTCCCCTTGCTCTGCTTGTGTGGACGGTCTGGCGGGGCTGGCTGCTGCTGCCCCCTGCGATTCAGCGGCACGGCCAGATTGCTGCGGCGCTTCACTTGCCTTTGTTTTTTTCTTTTGCATGCCGGGAGAGTTGCGTGACCTCAGCATGCTCTATGTTGTATTTTTGCTGTTGCTGGCCGCGAACCTGAGTGCAGAAGCTACGCGCGCCGAGGCAGTTTGAAGGGTAAAGTGCGCAGTCGGCGAGGTTGGTGTGGTGCTCCCAACTGCTCTGCGTGCCAGAGTTCCCAAACTGGGCATAGCCGCTGGCTTGCCTGGCGGAAAAATGGTTTACCCCCGAGAGCGACTTGTACACTCGGTTTTCGAGGTTTGTAGAATGGACGATTTACGTTACCCGATTGGCCAATTCAGCCGCCCAGCGAGCAGCATGGCAGGCATTCGAGCGGCGCATATTCAGACACTGCGCCTGCTGCCAGAGCGCTTGACCGCTGCGGTCGCAGACTTGGACGACCACCAGCTGGATACGCCGTATCGCGAGGCAGGCTGGACGGTACGGCAGGTGGTGCACCACGTGGCCGACAGCCACGCCAACGCCTATGTTCGCATCAAGCTTGCTCTCACCGAAGATTGGCCCACGATCAAGGCTTACAACGAAACGGCCTGGGCGGACCTGGCCGATGCGCGCTGGCTGCCTGTGAATATCTCTTTGAATTTGATTACTGCCCTGCATGCACGCTGGGTTTCGCTCCTGGAGTCACTGGCCGATGATGACTTCCATGGGGGCTACGAACATCCCGTGATGGGGCGGCAAAATCTGGCCCAGGTGCTGGCTCTCTATGACTGGCACAGCCGGCATCATACCGCTCACATTCTGCATCTACGCCGCAGGATGAGCTGGTAAACCGCACGATGCCCGCGCGAGCTTCAGGCAAAGATGCCGAGAAAGCATCACCGTCTTTGCTTGCAGCGAGCATTGAGACTTTTCTCGCGGAAAACCTCGCTGCTGCAGTTCTTGAAGAGGGCCAGGTGCTGTTTGACATGCGCCTGACCCGGTATTCCGTGGCTACTTCCCATGGCCGCTGCGTGCTGCAATTGTGGAGCGAGGAGCGCAACATCGTTCGCACCGTGTTGTCGGCAGAGCGGCGATCGGGCAATCTGAGGTTGATGACCAGCCGCATGGGAGCCGCCAGGCCGGTCGCGCTGGAACTGGTGCCGACCCGCGATCGCCGCACCCCGAATTCGCGCGAAGCAGCGCGGCGGCAGTATCTTCGTTTGCTTGAGCGGGCGCTTACGAGGGCCTTCCCCGAACAAAAGCTGGAAGGCCTGCGCTCGGCAACCGACCTGGAACACAGTTTTGGCCCTCAGTATGTGCGCGGGAGGCTGCTGCGCGGATCAAAAGGCATGGTGGCCGAAGCGGTGATCGGTGTTGGCGCAGACGAGTCTGGCGCCATGGTTGACGGCGTGCTGACCCTGGGCCTGCTTTGGCTCGATCATTGCCGGGAGCATGCGGCGGGGAAGAAATCCGGTGGAGTCCAGCACTTTGGCGGGCTCAAGGTCATCGTCCCGGAGGGGGCCTGGCGGACGACGGCGGAGCGCATGGCTTGGCTCAATCCAGCGATTGCAGGCTTTCAGCTTTTCACTCTCGATGAGCGCTCTGAGGCGCTGACCGAAATCGACATTCACGACACGGGCAATCTGGAGTCGCGCCTGGTTCACGCTTTTGACGTTTCGACAGCCCTTTACCGAGCACAGGCGGGAATTGCACGGATGCGGGAGTTGATTCCAACTGAAGCCTGGGGGCGGGTCGAGGTGAGAGCGCGGTCAGCCTCTGAAGTGGGGATTCTGCTGCACGGTCTTGAATTTGCCCGGGTGCGCCAGGGTTTCGCGCCCAACTCGTTTGAGCACCGTGAAGAAATAAGCTTTGGCGCGGGAGCCAACGAGACCACGCTGACCGAGGAGAACGAACCGCTCTGCCGGGAGCTGTTAAGCCGGTTATTTGCCAGCCGCCACCCTGATGGAATTCATACCGACGCGCTGTTTCGCCTGCAACCCGAGCGTTGGCTCGAGTCGCGTATTCGCATCGATATTGCCGAAGTGTTCCCAACCTTGCACGGAGAATTTCTTTACACGCAGGTGCCGGCCATCGGGGCTGGTGAGCGCGGCATGCTGGATCTGTTGACGGTGGACCATCAGGGGCGGCTGGTCATTTTAGAGGTCAAGGCGGATGAGGATATGCACCTGCCTTTGCAGGGACTGGACTACTGGATTCGGGTGCGGGCGCTGAACGCTGAGCGGCAAGTTGTTCAAAGCAAGAGTGTTGGCGCGTTTGAGCGGCAAGGCTACTTCGCTGGCTCAGAGCTGTCTGAGCGAGCTCCCAAGCTGCTGCTGGTGGCACCGGCCCTGCGTATTCATCCTTCAAACGAGGTTGTTTTGCGCTACTTTTCGCCCCAGGTGGAGTGGGAGTTGGTGGCGATGAGCGAGCAGTGGCGGCGGGAGCTGCGGGTGGTTTTCCGCAAACGAGGCGCTTGAGCGAACGCGTTTGCAGCGCAATCGTTGTGCTGCAAGTGGTCATCGCTGCTGAGTGATGTGCAATCGGCGGGTGACGTTTTGCAATCCTTGTGCAACGAAGGGCAGTGCGCGGCGGTTTGGTCAGGGACGATGTTCCAGGGCAAGGATGGCGAAGCCGGTGGCGGCGTCGCTCATGAATTTGCCGACGCCAGTGGCAGGGTCGCGCTGCAGGTTGACCGACCAGGCTGTCCATTCGCCGTCGGTCTTGTTCTGGTTCGCGACAAGCCAGCGGATGCCGCGTTGGGATTCTGGCGACTTGCCGAGGCCGTTTTCTTCGAGGGCAAGCACGACCAGCCCGGTCGAGAATCCGTCGCTGCGGGTCTCGAAGGCGGTTTTGTCGTGGCGCTTCCAGGCGGTTGCGCCCTGCCGGTTGAGGCCGAGATCGGTAAGGCACCAGCCTCCGTCCGGCTGCTGCTTTTTGAAAATGTCGGCGGCGAGTGCTTTCTTTTCCGGCTCGGTCATCAGGCCGGTGAGTTTTGCGGAGGCCCAGAGCAGGTAGACGCGGTTGATGAGCGGCTGGGCGGGGGCTTCGCGGCGGAGGTAGGTGCGGAGCCGGTTGAGATTGGGCTGAATCTTCGGGTCGGCCGCGTAGTTTTCAGGGGCCATGGCGACGGCGATGGCTGCCTGGGCAGCGCCCATGTATTCGCTCTCAGGGGCCTCCCAGGGGGAGAAATGGAAGTTCTGCCAGAGCCAGGCGCCGGCCTTGTCGCCTGACTGCTCCTGCAATGCCCACAGGGCGGTGAGGGCCTGCCGGGTGGGTTCGGTGAGATGGCCCGCAGCGGCGTCGTAGCTGGCTAGGATGAGCGCATTGTTGACGGCTTCGGCGTTGCGCGCTTCCTGGGTCTTGCCGGGGCCGTGGACCGCATCGCTGTAGAAGGTTTCGGCTTCACTGCCGAGTTTGACGCGGGTGAGAATGCTGGCCAGCATGGCCTGCTCGGGGTCAGAAATCCTCGCTTCGCCGAGGGGTTTGCGCAGAAGCGGCCGGGCCAGGGCGTAGGGGACCTGGGTGTGGCAGGAGACGCAGACGGTGCCGTGATCTTTCTGGGCGTGGGGCCACTCCTGCCACCAGACTTGGCGGCTATCGAGGTAGCGGGCGGCAGCGGCTTTGTCCCAGGTTTGGGTGGGCTGTGGGTTGGCGGGAGCGTCGGCTGCGGGGTCGGGATGCGTTGCGGCGAGGGCGATGGGCACGCAGGCGAGGGAGAGAAGCAGCAGACGTATTCCGATGGAGTGGGGCCGCATAACTTTGGAGGTTAGCACAGAATTGGGCGCTGGCGATGATGGGGCGGCAGATAAGTGTGCGTGTGAAGTGCGGAGTTTGAAAGGCAAGAGAAAAAGCATGATTGCTGTATATTTCAGCTATTGCTCAAGGGGGAAAGAGTGGGATTGCATCCGCATTGGCCGTTTTATTTGCAGGTTTTGCTGACGCTTCACATTGCCTGCGGGGTGGTGGGGTTTGTGTGTGCTCCGGTGGCGCTGGCTGCGGTGAAGGGCGGGAAGACGCATCGGCTTTGGGGGAAGATTTATTTCTGGGGGATGGCGGGGGTGGCGGTTACGGCGTTGTCGCTGTCGTTTCTGCTGCCGATCTGGTTTTTGGCGATGGTGGCGGTGTTCAGTTTTTATGCTTCCTTTTGCGGATACCGGGTGCTTTACCTGAAGGACATGTACAAGGGTGGGCGGGCCAAGTGGATTGACTGGCTGGCGGCAGGGATTACGATCGCTTCGAGCCTGCTGCTGATGGTGATGGGGTTTTTGCGGCCGGAGCTGATGCGCGTAGGGGTGATTACCGTGGCTGGGCATCCGATCAGCATTGTTTCGGTGGTGTTTGGGGTGATTGGGGTGCGGCTGGGGTGGCGGTCGATGGCGAGTTTTGTGAAGAAGCCGACCACGAAAATGTTCTGGTGGTTTGACCACATGCAGGAGATGATTGCGAGTTATATTGCGGCGATGACGGCGTTTTCGGCGGTCAATCTGGGGCACTGGTTTGGGGCGGCGTGGTGGGTCTGGCTCTGGCCGACGATGGTGGGAGTTCCGGCGATTGTGGTTTGGTCGCGGTATTACAAGAGGAAGTTTGCGCCGAAGGGGGTGTGAGTTCGGTAGGAAGGCCCGGGGCTGAAGCCCGGTTTCTCTCGGCTTCGGATTCAGTGGCCTGAAGGCCACTGCTCCCTCCGGGTTCTGTTTTGCACGAATTCATTCCCACATCTCAAGGGCGAGATGTGGGACGCGGCGTTGTTCCGCACCTTTTGCCTTGAGGATTGACCGGTAGTTTCAGCGCTTTTGCGCCGCCCCTACGGGGCTGGGGATGTGTGTGGGCGGTTTTCCCAGCGTTGAAACGCTGGGCTAATTTCTCTGGGCACCTACGGTGCCGCGTATCGGGCGAGAGCGGTATGGGCGATGTTCATTTGTGGATCCCCGGTCTCATGGGCGAGACTGGGGCACCGGGCAATTGTGGATCCACGGTCTCTAGGGCGAGATGGGGCATCCGGCCATTCAAAACTTTGCTGAGATCCATCCAGTCAGTCTACGCAAGCCGATACTTCTTCGGCGAATTCGATTGGAGTTTCAGGGAGATCGATTTCTTCACCGGATACGGGGGAGCTTAGCCGGGTTTCGAAGAATTGGTCTACTGCGGCTAAGACGGCGGGGCCGGTTTTGGACATGAAGATTTGCTGGCGGAGTTTGCTGCCGCCGGGGACGCCGTGGGTGAACCAGGCGGCGAACTGCTTCATTTTGCCAGCCGTCTCGCCGTGGCGCTGGGCGCGGGGCAGGTCCTGGGTCATTTCCGCTTCTTCGAGGAGCATTTGGAAGTAGGTCCGGATCATGCGGTAGCGGTCCTGCTCGGTGGGACGGGTGTATTGGCCAGTGGCGGTGTATTCGGCGATCTGGCGGAAGATCCAGGGATTCGACGGGGCGGCGCGGCCGATCATGACGGCGTCGCAGCCTGTCTTGGCGACCATGGCCGCCGCATCTTCTGGAGTGCGGATGTCTCCGTTGCCGATGACGGGTATGGTGACGGCGTCTTTGACTGCGGCGATCCACTCCCAGCGGGCCTGGCCGGTATAACCCTGCTCGCGCGTCCGGGCGTGGAGGGCGACGGCCGAAAGGCCTTCCTCCTGGGCCATGCGGGCGAGCTCGACGCAGACGATGCTGGAGTCGTTCCAGCCGAGGCGGAACTTGACGGTAAAGGGTATGGTGACGGCTTTGCGGATTTCCTTGAAGATTTCGCCGATTTTGGGCAGGTCGCGGAGCAGGCCTGAGCCTCCGTTGCAGCCGACGACGCGCTTGGCCGGGCAGCCGAGGTTAAGGTCTACGGTGTCGAAGCCGGTGTCCTCTACGATGCGAGCGGCGTCGCTGAGCGTTTCGTGATTTGAGCCGAAGAGCTGGGCGCCGATGGGGTGTTCATCGTCGTAGAAGGTGAGGTAGCGCTTGCGTTTGGATTCCCTCATTCTCGACAGCCCGTCGGCGGAGGTGAACTCGGTCATGAGGAGTCCGCAGCCGGATTGCTGGTTGGATACAGCGTCTTCGACGGAAGTGAGGGCCGGGGCTAAAGCCCCATTCGTCGTTGCTGGGATGTTGCGGGGGTTGAAACCCCCGCCTCCCTCCGGAAGGGCATTCGGCGTCGTGAACTGGCTGGCGTTGCGGATGAAGCGGCGGAAGACGGTGTCTGTGACGCCGACCATGGGGGCGAGGACGGTGGCTGGGACGACGGGGATGCCGCCGATGGCAAAGGACGCAGGGACGCGGGCCGCCTCGGGCATGGCGTGCTCGAGGGGGTTGTCCCAGTCCTTTTTCATGGTGAAGCCTTTGCCGGCCATGGTGCCTTTCAGGGGTCAGTTGTCGGGGATCAGGGGTCAGTTGTCAGATTCTTGAAAAGCGGATCCTTCGCTTTGCTCAGGATGACGATTTCTGATTGGTAGCACGAAAAGGCCCCCGCCGCAGCGGAGGCCTTGGGTGGTGCCTGACTGCTGGGCAGTTATTTTGCTGCCGGGACGGCCTTTTCAGCGTACTTGCGGCGGAAGCGTTCGACGCGGCCTGCTGTGTCGACGAGGCGCTGCTTGCCGGTGAAGAAGGGGTGGCAGTTGGAGCAAATTTCGATACTGATCTTTCCCTTGTGGGTTGAACGCGTCTCGAATGTGTTGCCGCATGAGCAGTGGACCTGAACGGCGGCGTACGCGGGGTGAATTCCTGGCTTCGGCATGACTTGGAAGTACCTTTCCTGCAATCGTCTTAGTGTACCTTGGATTCAGTTCTGAGGCAATTGGATGCAGGCGGGCGGGAATTCCACTTTTGCAGAGGGCGCGCGACGGCACCTGAAACCGGCAAACTGCGCTAGGCTGATAGAGCGATGGAAGTAGAGTGCGAGAAGTGCGGCGGCGCCGGGATGGTGCTGACAGTGGACGCGGCGGGCAGGCGGGCGGCGCGCGTCTGCATCTGCCAGCAGGCGGCGCAGAGTTCCCATCGCATTGGTTCTGCGCGCATTCCGAGGCGCTACGAGCATTGCATTCTGGATAGTTTTGAGACAGATTTTCCCAAGGCGGACCCCTCCTTGCGCAAGGCACATTGGGAGGCGAGGCGCTTTGTTGAGGCCTATCCGGTCGAAACGGACGGGAAGGGATTGCTGATTACCGGCTCGATTGGGGTAGGCAAGACCCACCTGGCCGTAGGCATCCTGATGGCGCTGGTAAAGAATCGCGGTGCACATGGGCTGTTTTTTGATTATCGAGAGCTTTTGAAGCAGATACAGAATAGCTACAATCCGTCAGTAAATTCCACGGAGCTTGAGATTTTGAAGCCGGTGTTTGATGCGGAAGTGTTGATTCTGGATGAGTTGGGGGCGCAAAAGCCAACCGGCTGGGTCTGGGACACGGTGGCGCTGATTCTGAACACGCGCTACAACGACAAGAAGACCACGATCATCACGACGAACTATGCAGACCGCCAGGCAGGGACCACGAAGGAAGAGACTTTAGGGGACCGTATTGGTGACCGGATGTTGTCCCGGATATCGGAGATGTGCGTTCGAGTGGAGATGAGCGGCAGCGACTTTCGCCAGGGAACGAAGAAGGCGCGTTTTGGCTGAAGGCTGCGGGCCGGGGACCAATCCGCGGGTTAGCAGGACCAGAAGCTGATGAGAAAGAGCAGGACGGCGAGCACGACTGCACCCTGATAGAGCAAATGGCCCATTCGCTGCTCAGCTTCGCCGAGTGCAGGGGCGGGTGCGAGGGCCGAGAGCGCCTGATCTGGACAAGCTACATAGCTGGTGACAGAGGTTGAAGCGGGCATCGCGGGAGTCCTTTCTAATCGTTCCGGATGGTTGAAGGTACGGCGACGAGCGTCTGACGGTTCCAGCGATTGCCACAGGTGTTGGATGTTTTTGCAATCCCAGTCGATTCCTGGAAACAGGGCATGCCAGGGCTTGACAGGGCAGGACTGGGCTTGACCTAAGTACGTACTTTAGGTATCGCCGGATTGCGGCAAAATCATCACACTGATGTGTCTTTGGGTTGCGGAATATTTCGATGGCCGAGGCGCGCAGGTAACGGTGTAAAATCTGCGATGTGAGCGCCGAAGACCCATCTGAAGTTTCAACTGGCCCGGAGCCGGCGGCTGAGCGCAATTGGTTGCCGCTGATGATCGCGGCAGGCCTGGTTGCCATCGTTGTTTTGGTGGGATTGCTGATCGGGGGCCGACCGAAGTCCGGGGCAGGAATCATTGCGGTGACGCCGATCAATGCGCCGGCTGACCCGTATGCAGCAAGTCTGACACTGTCAAACATGGCGATGAGCGAGTCAACAAATCTCGCTGGCGGGAAGGTTATGTATATTGACGGCCACCTCGCGAATGCAGGCAGCCGCACGGTGACGGGCATTACGGTTCAGGTGCTTTTTCGCGATTATGCGCAAAAGGTTGCCCAGAACGAGACGATGCCGCTGACATTGATTCGCACACGCGATCCTTATATAGATACGGAGCCCGTTTCTGTTGCTCCGCTCAAACCAGGCAGCGAGCAGGATTTCCGCCTGATTTTTGATTCTGTGTCCGCAGACTGGGCTGGGGCGATGCCTGAGATCCGTGTTTTGCATGTCGAATCCCGGTAGACCTGGGCCCCCTCTTCAAAACTCTGGACGACCTCGCAGCATTTACTTGGTAAAAATTACATTCTTTGGCAAAAACTACATTCTACCTGCCTGCCAAATTAGCCTATAACTCTGCCCAGGATTCACCGGAGTCCTCGTAAAGCATTGATTTTATGCAGGATGCTGAATTCATCGATCTGTCATTTTGTTTGGCACACCCATTGCAATACCAGTGGGCAAGCGGGCATGACCCACTTCGCTTCAAAGGGACAATTCAGTCCCGCGAAGACGAACAGAATCGGGAGCAGTTTTATGACGATTCAATTGGCAATTCGAAAAGCTTCCCCAAGCTTGTGCGCAATTTTAGTGCTTGCATCTGCGTTTTCAATTTCTGCGGTAGGACAACAGACCGCGGATGGAACCAGCAACCCGACTCCTTCGGCGTCGCAGCCCTCCCCCGCAGCTCAGGCTAACCTGAGTGCGCCGCCGAAGGAAGGGTTCTGGGGCAGGATCAACCCGCTCGCACGGAAGAAGTGGGTGAACAAGCGGCTGGACCCGATCAAAGGCCAGCTGAACGAACTCGACGAGGTTACCGCCAAAAATGGCCGTGACATCAAGGATGTCGACAGCCGCGCTCAGGCTGGCATCAGCAAGGCGCAGACCACAGCGGAGCAGGCGAATCAAGTCGCTTCGGCAGCGGGTGAACAGGCGGGCAAGGCTGGCGGCATTGCAGGGCAAGCCGTTGGCAAGGTTGACCAGATTAACGGAACGGTCAATGGGCTGGACACATATGCAGAGAAGAACACGGTATCGATTGCTTTCCGCAAGGGCTCGCTGGTACTGACGCCTGCCGCCAAGGAGCAACTCGACGAGCTGGCGACCAAGCTTACTGGCCACCAGGGCTACCTGCTCGAGGTTGAGGCACACGCACCCGGAGCGGGCAGCGTTGGCATTCAGACCTCTGGTCGGTTGGCGGAAGCGGTGAAACGCTACCTCGCAGTTCAACACGAGATTCCTGTCTACCGGATGCACTCCGTAGCGCTGGGCAATGTGGCAAGCATTGCGTCGGCAACCGAAACCGCTGGTGAAGTGAAAGCCAAGCCGGTTCGGACCAGCTACGTAGACCTACGGTTGATGGAAAACAGTTTGGCGGCCACGGATGGGACTACCCCCCGGTTATCCCCATCCCAGTCTGGTGCGGAGCGGCCGTAAAGTCGCAGCCACTCCCCCGAGGCTTTTCCCCGCGCCGACCGGCTCCCAAGCCGAGGCCGCCAACCAAGCTCTCGCAACACGAGAGAACCAAGGCAACTTGGCCCCCGACACGGTCGGGGGCCCTTTTTTTGTTCTCCAGACCCTTTGGTCCTGGTTTGGTCCTGGTTTGATCCTGGTTTAGTCCTGGTCTGATCCTGGTTTGGTCCTGATCTGATCCTGGACCGCGACACTTTGGATTCTGCTGGAACGAACCGGGAATGGCTGCCGTGGCGGCAAGGAAGGAAGACGAAAGGCTCGACTACCACAAATCTGCTATCGCTCCTGGCGTTTCGCACGGGTACACTGGGGTCGATGCTTACCAATGACTCCCCCATTCTCGTTACGGGCGGTGCCGGATTTATCGGCTCGCACTTTGTTCTCGACTGGTTTGCCGAGGTCGGTACGCCGCTGGTGAACCTTGACAAGCTGACCTACGCTGGCAACCTGCGCAATCTGCAGCCGATTGCCGACAACCCTGGCTACCACTTTGTGCGGGGCGACATTCAGGACCGGGCTCTTGTCGACAAGCTGCTGGCGGAATATGCCCCGCGCGCCATCGTTCACCTTGCGGCCGAGAGCCATGTGGACCGATCGCTGGTGGGGCCGGGCGACTTTTTGGCGACCAACATCAATGGCACGTTTGTGCTGCTGGAGGCGGCGCGGGCCTATCTCGACAAGCTGGATGCCGACGACCGGGCGAAGTTCCGCTTCCTGCATGTTTCCACCGACGAGGTTTTTGGTTCGCTGAAGCCGGGGGATGCGCCGTTTGAGGAGCATTTTGCGTTCAAGCCGAATTCGCCGTATGCGGCTTCAAAGGCTTCGAGCGATCTGCTGGTGCGGGCTTGGGGCAAGAGCTATGGCTTCCCGGCGGTGGTGACTAACTGCTCAAATAATTATGGGCCGTTGCAATTCCCTGAGAAGCTGTTGCCGCTGGTGCTGGACCGGGCGCTGCATGGCAAGCCGCTGCCGATCTATGGCGATGGGATGCAGGTGCGTGACTGGCTGTATGTGGGCGACCATGCGGCGGCGCTGCGGGTGGCACTGGAAAAGGGTGTTCCGGGGCAGACCTACAATATTGGCGGCTGGAACGAGCAGGCGAATCTGGACACGGTGCAGATGCTGTGCGAGCTGCTGGACGAGTTTTTGCCGGATTCGCCGCATCGGCCGCATGCGCAACTGCTGACCTACGTGACTGACAGGCCGGGTCATGACCGGCGCTATGCCATTAATGCGACCAAGGCGGAGCGGGAGTTGGGCTGGAAGCCGAAAGAGACCTTTGCGACGGGACTGCGCAAGACCGTGCGCTGGTACCTGGACAACCAGGCGTGGGTGCAGGAAGTGACCAGCGGCGAGTACCTGAAGTGGATGGACACCAACTACGGGGCGCGGTAACCGGGGCCTTTCGGGCCGTTCTGTTCAGGAGGCTCAGCATGACGGCCGGAAATGCGGCGACGCAATTGCGAGAGACCGGCATCGCGCTGTTGCGAGGGGTCTTTGACGTAGACCTGCTTGTCCGGCTGCACGGCGCTGCCAAACGGTGCTTCGAAGCCCTTGATGCGGGCTTGCAGCCGCCAGATAGCTACCGGTTCAATCGCGCTGGTCATTCCGTGCTGGTGACGGCGCTGGTGGACTTTGGCGCGAGCTCTGGCGAATTGCTTTCTCCGCTGGCAACGGCAGGGCTCGACGACTTGATTCAAGGGGCACTGGACGGCCCCTGGGCTTGCAGCATGGAGCAATCGTGGGTGCGGAAGAAGTTTGCGCCAGCGTTCACTGCGGACCGCGTCCTGGCATTTCAGAATTGGCATCAGGACGGAGCGCTGGGGGTTCGATTTCCGGCGGCGCCGTCGCCAGATATTCCAATGACTGAGTTATTGACCTGCTGGATTCCCTTACAGCGCTGCGGCGGCGACAGCCCAGGCCTCGAATTCATCCGCGGCAGGCAGGCGTCGCTGCTCCACTTCACCGAACTTGGGGACGCGGCCCTGCGCCGTCGTTTCCCGGCAGAGCAGTTCTGGAGACCGGAACTTGAGGTTGGCGACGGCCTGGTCTTTATGAAGAGCGTTTTACATCGAACCTATGAGAGCCCGGAAATGAGCAGCAACCGGTTGAGCGTGGAGTACCGCGCCTTCCCTGCGTGACATTGCAGTGGCTGGGGCGGAGGACGTTGTGGCTGTTCCCATGGAGAAGAGGTCGTAGGGTCGCAGTCAGGGCGTAAAAATTCACCATATGAGGAATTCATTCATTTTCTTTATTGCTTCTTTATGCAATGTGCGGTAGACGATTGTGATTTTGATGGAGTATATTCCTTTTCGGAAGGAGTTCCACAGATGAAAAATCCAAAAGTTCCCGTCAGCAAGCAGGATCAGAAAGATCATGGTCAACAACATCAACAGCATCAACAGCAGAAGACTCGGCAGAGCCATGCACCCAAGGCAAGCGGTCGAGTTTCAAGTGCGATTCTGGAGCACGAGCGCCCCGAAATGCGGATGACCGACTAGTTTTTGAGGAAGTCTACGGCAGAAGCCGTATCTTTTTTGGGCAAAAGCCCTGGCCGTTTCGTGCAGCCGGGGCTTTGCTGCGTTTGGAGTTCCACGCAAAGTCGAGATGGCGGTCAAGTGGGATGGTGAGGGGGCTTATCGAGTGGGCGAAACATGTCAGTGGGCCACGCGTGGGAAGATGGAGTGCAGAGAATTGGAGATAACGGATGAGCACACCTTTGGTTTCAACGGCATGGCTGGCCGAGCGGTTAACCGGGCGGATGAACGATGCAAACGTTGTGGTGCTGGATGCGACGATGCCCATGGTGGGCGTGACGCCGCCGGTCGATTGCCGTGCCTGCTACGGGCAGCGGCATATTCCGGGCGCGGGTTTCTTTGACATTGAGGAGCTTTCTGACCACTCGACGGGGCTGCCTCATTCGCTGCCGACGGCGGAGGCCTTTGCCGAGAGCATGGCGGCGCTGGGGGTGGGTGACCAGATGACGATCGTGGTCTACGAGCAGGCGGGGGTGTATTCGGCGCCGCGGGCGTGGTGGATGCTGCGGACGTTTGGGGCGGAGCGCGTCTATCTGCTGGATGGCGGGTTGCAGGCGTGGGTGGCGGCGGGTTTGCCGGTGGAGGCTGGGGCGGTGCAGCGGGCGAGGGCGAGCTTTGCGGCGCGGCTTCAGGCTGGCGCGGTTGAAGATTTTGCGGGGATTGAGCGGGCGATTGCTGGTCACGAGCAGATATTGGATGCGCGGTCGGCGGGGCGGTTTGCGGGGACGCTGCCGGAGCCGCGGGCGGGTTTGCGGTCGGGGCATATGCCGGGGGCGACGAGTGTGCCGTTTGTGGAGCTGGCGGCGGGGGGGCGGATGAAGACGGCGGAGGAGCTGCGGGCGTATTTTGCGGCGAAGGGCGTGGATCTGGAGAAGCCGATTGTGACCTCGTGCGGGTCGGGGGTAACGGCGGCGGTGGTTTCGCTGGGGCTGGAGCTGGCCGGGGCGCGGAGTGTGCGGCTCTATGACGGCTCGTGGGCGGAGTATGCTTCGCGGCCGGGGGCGGTCATTGAGGGGGAGGGTTGAATGGAACCAAGTAAATCTACAAGGAGGCTGTAGAGTTACATACTTATTGAACCTTTCCTTCAAGGAAGCGACCCGCACAAAATTCAATATAGAACTAGATTTTGCGCAGATGATTTGCGGGGGTGATGAGGTGCGAGTGACGCGCGTTGCAGTCCTGACAGCTTTTGGCTTGCTCATCCTGGCAAGTAATCGGTCGATTCCAACAGGCCTGGCCGA
>JANYDG010000020.1 GCA_025359885.1 Acidobacteriota bacterium | reverse complement strand
GTATCCTGACTACAAACTCCGCCTTTTCCGCCAGGGCACAGCCCGGCTTCCTGAAGACACCGAGCCCCACGCCACCCCGAAGTGGGCCGGCCCCAAAGGCAAGCTTCACGGCGACCTGCTCCACTACCAGTACCCCACCGTCGCCCTTTACGTCGAACACATGAACCGCTACAGCTCCGCCAGTGTGCCCCTGGTCCTGCGCAAGGGGCGAACCTGTCGCGGCCTGTTTGAGTTCATCGCCATGACCGTCATGAACCCCATCCTTACCTTCCTCAAAAATTACATTTTCCGCGGCGGTATTCTCGATGGTCGCGAAGGCCTCATCTTCCACCTCTACCACTCCTCCTATATCAGTTGGAAATATGCCAAAGCCTGGGAATCCACCCGAAAGTAAGCAGACACTTCCTTGCCCTCCTTCGAGAAACGGTTAATTGTCCGCCCCCTTGCCATATCATTCAAGCCACGACTCTAGCTGTTTACATCGCGTGAGCTTCCTGACCCGTTCAATCCCATTAAAAGCCTTTTACTCGCAGCCTCTCTTCTGTTACAAATCAGGGAATGGCTAAGACAAAGTCCGAACCTAAGCCCGGCCATGTCAACCTGAAGATGCTCGCCGAGCACCTCCAGTTATCTCAGACCACCGTGTCACTGGTCCTCAATGACTCCCCGTCTGCCAAATCCATCCCTCACGAAACCAGACAGAGGGTCATGGATGCTGCGGAAAAGCTCAACTACCGCCCCAATTACTTCGCCCGCTCCCTGCGCCAGAGCCGCAGCATGAGCGTCGGCGTACTCGCACCAGACCTCAGCGAGGGCTACTTCACCCGCGTGATGAGCGGCGTCGTCGAAGAACTCACCCAGGCCAAGTACTTCTACTTCACTGCATGCCACGACTGGAAGCCCGAGTTGATGCAGGAATATCCCCGCATGCTCGTCGAACGCGCCGTCGACGGCTTTCTGCTGCTGAATACGCCTGCAGAAATCGATGTGCCCGTACCCGTCGTCGCCATCTCAGCCCACGGCTCTGAGCCTGGCGTCACCCACATCGTCCTCGATCACGAGCGGGCCGTCACAATGGCGCTCACCCATCTCCATTCCCTCGGACACCGCCGCATCGCATTCATGCGCGGACCGAAAGTCATTCCCGATTCTGAATTCCGCTGGGAAGGCATCCAACTCGCTGCAAAATCACTCGGCCTCAAGCTCGATTCAAACCTGGTTACCCGCATCGACTCTGGCGGCTGGAGCGAAAAAACCGGCCACCACCCCATGTCGCCCGAAATCGGCTACGAACCCATGCGCGCCCTGCTTGGAAAAACCCGCGACTTCACAGCAATCTTTTGCTTCAACGACATCGCTGCCATCGGAGCCATTCGTGCCTTGTCAGAAGCGGGCCTCAGCGTTCCCGGCGACGTTTCTGTCGTAGGATTTGACGACATTCAGTCCGCCGCCTTCTGCACCCCGAGCCTCACCACAGTCCGCCAGCCCCTCAACGAAATGGGAAAGCTCGGCGCACGCATTCTGCTCGAACGCATCGCCCACTCCGAAAACACCGCGCTCACCGCAGAAGTCGTCGTGCAGCCAGAGTTGGTCGTCCGGGAATCCACCGGCCCGGTCAGAAACCGGGCATAGGTCGCTGCAGGATAGAACGGGGTTATGCGCGGCTATGAGTGCAGATACGTCGCCCGCCCTACTTCTCTAAAATCTGCAAATCCAGCGGCTTCTCCAGCAATGCAGGCATGCGCCCAATCTCCACCAGTGCCCGCTTCAGCGCTGAAGTTCGGCATGGCTCCACCGTCACCACAAAAGGCAGCTCATTCAGCGGATACCCCGGCTTCTGCAATATCGCGTTCAAATTGATGTGCTCATGCGCCAGCGCCCCGGCAATCCCCGCCACAATCCCCGGCCGGTCGTTCACCAGGAAGCGGATATAGTGCGGCACCTCCAGCTCTGTGCCCACCTTGGTCGGCTGTGAAGGGAGTGAAATCCGGCAGGATCCATGCGCGAGGCCGAGCAAGTCACTCACCACTGCGACCGCGGTCGGATTGCCGCCCGCCCCATGGCCCGAAAACACCACATCCCCGCCGTAATGTCCCGTCGTAATCACCATATTCTCCGTGCCCCGCGACCAGGCCAGAGGCGAAGTCATCGGCACCAGCATCGGCCGCACTGTTGCCGCCAGGTGCCCGTCCACCCGCTCCGCCCGCGCAACCTGTCGGATGGTGCAGTTCAAATCCTTCGCATAGGCAAAATCAATCGCTGTCACCGTCGTAATCGGCGAGGTCTGGATCTCCTCAGGATGTACCTGTGCCCGCAGCGCCAGCCGGATCAAAATCGCCAGCTTCGCCCGCGCGTCGTAGCCTGCCACATCTTCAGTCGGATCGGCCTCTGCATACCCCAGACCCTGCGCTTCCGCCAGCACCGTCGCATAGTCTGCGCCCGCCTCCATCTTGCTCAGAATGAAGTTGCACGTCCCATTCAGAATGCCTTCGATCCGCTCCACCTGGTCCCCGGCCAGCCCATGTTCCAGACCTGGAATGACCGGGATACCACCGGCCACCGCCGCCCCATACACCAAATGGCAGCCGTGCTTTGTCGCCAGGGCCTCCAGCTCAAGACAGTCGTAGGCTATCAGCTTCTTGTTCGCGGTAACCACGCTTTTGCCCGCGGCGAGTGCCTTTCGTGCCCATGATCCTGCCGGCTCGAGACCTCCGGCCAATTCCACCACAACATCGACGGCATGCGCAGAATCCTTCGCCGCTGACAAAATCATCTCCGCATCTTCGCTCCAGATCACCGAAGACGGCACCCAATCCACACGCTTTCGCGCCACGTTGCGATTGAAAATATGCGTCAGCTCAAGCCCCGCCGGAGCGGATTCAATCAGGATGCGAGCAACGGACCGGCCTACGGTTCCAAAACCAAACAAGGCGACGCGCAGTGGGCGTGAACCAGCAGGAACCGAGGACGGAGACGGCGAAGGGGCGGAGAATGGAGGCACGAAGGATTCCTTTTTTATGGATTCAATGGGGAATTCCAATGTTCGAACAGGACCGATCTGGTCTCGATCTTTTTTCGAAACTACCTCTGGATGATAACTGACCCGATCCACGTTTCTCGATGACCCATGGTGTAGCATCATTTTCAATGCGTCGGATTTTTGCCATTTTGCTGGTTCTGGTTCTTAGCCTGGGACCAGCGACCGGAATCGCCTCTGCTGCCGACCTCGTGCGGGCAGTCACGTTTGGCGCATCCACGCAACCTGACGAGTCACATCTGCCTGCCTGCTGCCGCAAAGACGGGGCGCATCACTGCTCCATGAAGCATCAGCCCGGCAACCCGGGAAGCGGCGAGGCAACCCTCTCCGCTGCAGGTTGCCGCCTCTGCTGGCCCAATACCCTGGCCTCCACGCCAGCCCCGGCTGCCGCCCTGTTACAGGCCTCACTCCATTTGCCTTCCTTGACCAGGTTTGAGCCGCTGCTGCATGGCTCGTCTGTCTTCGGCCGCCAGGCCCAGCGCACCTGGCCCCAACGCGGTCCCCCCTCTGCTCCGTCGCTCTAGCTCTTCCCTTTCAAGCCTTCGCATCCAGACGGCTGTCGGCGCCTTCGGCGTATGACCACCTCTCGCCTGGCGCTGCATTTCACAGGCTGCTGATGGAAGTTCCTGCCCTCCCCAACACCCCCGGAGCAGATGCATGCGTTTACCACCTAAGCTATTCTTTCTCCTGTTTTTATTCATGTGCCTTGCCGTGGTTACTCCAGCGTTCGCCACCGTCTTCTCGACTGTCCGCGGCATCGTCCATGACGCACAGCATTTCCCCTTGCCAGGGGCATCGATTACCCTCAGCGCAAGTAATTCAAGCCTCGCTTTCCAGCAGACAACCGCCAGCGACGGCGCGTTTGAGTTTTCCAATGTGCCCCTCGGTGTCTACCGCATCCGCGTCGAAGCAAAGGGTTTTGCCGCCGTCGAAGAAGCAGTGTCCGTGCAATCCGGAACCCACCCGGTTGTACATTTCGCTTTGGCCGTCGCCTCCGTCCAGTCCAGCGTCTCAGTGAACGCACCCCTCGTTGATTCCGACACCGTCACCCCTACGACCCTGCTCACCCGCGTAGAAATCGACCAGACCCCAGGCGCCCTCCGCTCCGGCTCCTTCGCCATCGTCACCGATTACGTACCCGGCGCCTACATCACCCATGACATGCTCCACATGCGCGGTGGTCACCAGACCAGTTGGCTCATCGACGGCGTCGCCATTCCCAACACCAACATTGGCTCGAACGTGGGCCCCCAGATCGACCCGGCAGACATGGAATCCCTGGAGACCCAGCGCGGCTCCTACGCCGCCGACGAGGGCGATCGCACCTACGGCGTCTTCAACGTGCTGCCCCGCAGCGGCTTTGAGCGCGACCGCGAAGCGGAGCTCACCCTCTCCATCGGCAATCAGCAAACCGCCAACGCCCAGATCAGCCTCGGTGACCACTCCGCCAACGTCGCCTGGTATGCCTCCCTTGCCGGGGCACGCTCCACCTACGGTCTCCAGACCCCGATTGCAAAAATCCTCCACGACGCTTCCAACAGCCAGTCTGGCTTTGGATCAGTTCTCGTCAATCGTGGCTCGCAAGACCAGCTCCGATTCGTGGGCCAGTTCCGCCAGGATTTTTTTGAGGTTCCCTACGACCCCAACCCCGCCAGCTGGGAAAATCAGCATTACGACTCCAGCGGCCTTCGCGACGGGCAGACCGAGCGCGACAGCTTCCTCCTCGCCACCTGGGTCCGCACCCTAAGTCCCCGTGCCGGCTTCGAGGTTTCCCCCTTCTATCACCTCAACACCGCCAATTACGATCCCAATTCCACCGACCTCCCCGACGCCAGCACCTGGGATCGCACCAGCAACTACGGCGGCCTCCAGGCCAATCTCCGCGGGCAACTCCACAACCACAATCTCGCCACTGGCATTTACGCCTGGGGTCAGCACGATTCCAGCCTCTTCGGCGTCCTCTTCAACGACCAGTCCGCACCAGACTTCCGCAAATCTGCCGCCGCCATCGCCGGACTCACCGAGGCCTACGCTTCCGACAACTGGCGCGCCACCTCCTGGCTCACCCTCATCGCCGGCTTGCGTTATCAGAATTTCCAAGGCGACCTAAGCGAAAACCACATCGATCCTCGCTTCGGCGCTGCCATCACCATTCCCAAACTGCGCTGGGTCTTCCGCGGATTCTATGGCCGCTTCTACCAGGCCCCGCCTCTGATCACCGTCAATGGCCCCATCGCCGCCTACGCCCACCAGAACAACACCACGTTCGTTCCCCTCCACGGCGAACGCGACGAAGAGCACCAGTTCGGCCTTCGGATTCCATTGCCCGGCAAAGCCAGCGGCTGGGTCCTCGATATCGACAACTTCAAGACGCGCATCAACAACTTCCTCGACCACTCCAACGTCGGCGAATCCAACATCTACTTCCCCGTCACCGTGAACGGAGCACTCGTGCGCGCTTGGGAAGCGACCCTCAGCTCACCCCAACTCGGCAAACTCGGTCGCTTTCACCTCGCCTACTCCAACCAGATCGCCGAGCAGCGCGGCAATATCACCGGCGGCCTCATCTGCGCCCCCCTGGGCGACCCCGCTTGCGATGCTGGTTTTACCTACAAACCCGTTGACCACGACCAGCGCCACACCCTCAACACCGGTTTCACCGCCAACCTGCCTCTGCGCTCCTGGTTCTCCTCCAACGTCTACTACGGCTCAGGTTTCACCAACGGCCTCGGTGGTGACCCAACCAACGGCAGTCCCTACCAGGGCGCCTACCTGCCTGCCCACACCACCCTTGATCTCGCCGCCGGTACCACTCTCGGCGAACGCTGCAAACTCGCCATCAACATCGTTAACCTCACCAACCACCGCGTCCTCGAGGACAACTCCCTCACCATCGGTGGCTTCCATTACAACGACCCCCGCCTCATCTCGGCAGAACTGCGGTGGCGCTTCCACTTCTTGCAAACCCGCTAGGATTTTCTGCAGGGGTCCCGCTTAAATCGGGACATCCTGGTTGATCTTCCTCACTAGAGTTGCCAACGGCCAGCATTTGAAAGACTGCAACCTCAAAAAATGGTGCAAAGCTCAGGCAGTCCCCTTTTGAACAAGGGCGGCCTGAGCTGTACCGCTCAATCCTGGCAAATGCGGCTCTGCAATCTCTATAGGGCCTCCTTTGAATCCACTCTAATCTTCTTCCTTTTCTGGCCCTGATTTATGTTGCTCTTCATCCGAAACCTCCTGTATGGTTGCGCGAGTTCCTCATCCGCTTCACGAGAGCAATCCCAAACCTTCAGGAAAAATCCCTTGTCGCTTACAAAACGATGTGTCGCTGAGTTCTTCGGCACATTCTGGCTCGTCTTCGGAGGTTGCGGCAGCGCAATTTTCGCCGCCGCTTACCCAACCCTCGGCATTGGATTCGTAGGCGTTGCTTTCGCCTTCGGCCTCACCGTCCTCACCATGGCCTTCGCCATAGGACACATCTCCGGCTGCCACCTCAACCCCGCCGTCACCCTCGGGCTGGTCGCCGGCAAGCGCTTCCCGCTCAACGAAGCATTGCAGTACATCGTCGCTCAGGTCATCGGAGCCATCACCGCCGCCGGTGTGCTTCTCGGCATCGCCAACGGCAAGCCCGGCTTCTCCCTCGCCGGCGGATTCGCCTCAAACGGATACGCCGAACACTCCCCTGACCACTACACGATGCTCTCCTGCTTCATCGCAGAAGTGGTCCTGACTGCCTTCTTCCTCATCATCATCATGGGGTCAACTGACGAACGGGCACCCAAAGGCTTTGCTCCTATCGCCATTGGACTCTCACTGACTCTCATCCATCTCATCAGCATTCCAATCACCAACACCTCGGTCAACCCCGCCCGCAGTACTGGCCAGGCTATCTTCGTCGGCGGTTGGGCCATCGGCCAACTCTGGCTCTTCTGGCTGGCTCCAATCATCGGAGGAGTCCTCGGAGCCAGAAGCTATTCCAATTTATTCTCGGTCAAGAAATAACGGCTCGCCGATCATGTTGCCGCCCCCGGCTTTGCGAAAAATTGCAAGGCATGAAGCCGGGGGCGCCACCTTCCCTTCATCGCTGGTCCTGCTGCAAAAGCAACTCTCCTTACGAAGAGATAAGGCGAATCAATGCGGCGAACGGCTTTTCACACAGAAGAGCAAACCATAACTGAATTTCGACTCAACTCAATCGGCCAGCAAGCCCGGCAAAACCTCCCCCGCCTTGCCCAGCACCACCTGCGTAAACGCATGCGCATTCAGCGGAGCCTCCCGCCCCACGTAAACAGTCCGTGCGCCAGACTGACCAGCCCATCGCACAAAATTTGCCGCAGGATAGACCGACCCCGAAGTCCCCACCACCAACATCACCATCGCCCTGCTCAATTCCGCTGAAATATGGTCCATGCCCATCGGCACCTCGCCAAACCAGACAATGTGCGGCCGCATCAGCGCCCCGCACTCGCACCGCGCCACGTCCACGAGCCTCGGGTACAGAGCATGATCCCGCCGCGGAGCGCGCCCACACTCCCCGCTGCATCGCGAAACAAAAAGCTCTCCATGCATATGCATCAAATTGAGCGACCCGGCCCGCTCATGCAGGTCATCCACATTCTGTGTGCATAAGAAAAACCGCCCCGCGAGCCGCTTTTCCAGTTCAGCCAGCGCCACATGCGCCGCATTGGGCTGCGCCTTCTCCGCCCCCTCCCGCCGCGCCGAATAAAACTGCCAGACCAACTCCGGATTCCGCTCCCAGGCCTTCGGCGTGCACACATCCTCAACCGCGTGCTCCGCCCAAAGCCCGTCTGAATCGCGAAACGTCGCCAGCCCACTCTCCGCACTGACGCCCGCACCCGTCAGCACAAATACCTGGTCCGTCTCAGAAATCTCAAGCGCCGTCACACCCATCACCAATCACCAATCTCTAACCACTCGCCCCTAGGGAACCAGCAGCAGCTTCCCCGTCGTCCCGCGCGAAGCAATATCCACCTGAGCCACTGCCGCCGACGCCAGCGGATAGGTATGCTCCGTCCGCAGCGCCAACCTGCCCGCCGCCACGCCATTCAGTACAAACCCCGCGCGCTCCTCCAACTCCGCCCGCGTCGCCATATACTGAAACAGCGTTGGCCGCGTTACAAACAGAGAACCCTTCACCGAAAGCTGGATCAGATCAAACGGCGGCACCGCTCCGCTCGACCCGCCAAAAAGCACCATCATTCCCCGCGGCCGCAGGCAGTTCAGTGACTTGTCAAACGTCGTCCGGCCCACCGAGTCATACACCACATCGACCCCCCGCCCATCGGTCAGACGCCGCGTCTCCACTTCAAAATCAGCATCGGTGTAGAGAATCACTTCATCCGCCCCTGCCGCTCGCGCCAGCTCTGCCTTGGCCTCCGTTGAAACCGTCGCAATCACGCGCGCCCCCACCGACTTGGCCATCTGGGTCAGCAGCAGCCCTGTTCCGCCAGCCGCCGCATGCACCAGCGCCGTATCCCCGGCCTTCAATGGAAACGTCGAATGCGACAGATAGTGCGCCGTCATCCCCTGCAACAGCGCCGCCGCGGCCAGCTTCAAATCCATCCCTGCCGGCACTTTCACCAGTTGCGCAGCAGGCACCAGCGCAAACTCCGCATAGCTCCCCATCACGCTTACCGAGGCCACCCAGTCGCCCACCGCAAACCCCTCGACCTCGGCGCCCACCGCCTCCACCGTCCCTGAAGCCTCTGATCCTGGAACCAGCGGCAGCGGTGCCTTGTACCGCCCTTCACGAAAGTAGATCTCAATGAAGTTCACGCCAATCGCCGCAACCTTGATCAGCACCTGCCCCGGCCCAGGCACCGGTACCGGCACATCCACCAGCGTCAAAACCTCCGGCCCACCCGTCTGAAAAATCTGAATAGCCTTCATTTCATCCCCCAAATTCCGTTTTCTGCTCAATCCACCCGACTCTGATCCCGGTTTCCACCTAATAGACTCCAGGGATCAGCCGCTTCGTCGCCCGCGAATACTCCTCATACTCCAGCCCAAAGTGCTCCCGCAGTGCCGTCTCCTCCACAAAAATGCGATACAGCAGCGCCGTCGTGGTCGGTAAAATCACCACCAACAGCGCAATCCAGTTCCGTGTATGCAGCCCCACCGCCAAAATTGACAGCAGCAGCCCGGTATACGATGGATGCCGCATCCACCGGTAAAGTCCTGATTTCATCACAGTTTGCGTCGCATGGATGGCCACATTCGAGCTGAAAGCCCGGCCCAGCGTGATCACCGCCGCCCATCGCAGCACCATCCCGCACACCAGCAACCCCAGCGAACAACCCTCGAGCCAGCGAGCACCATCCGGCAGATTCGAGCCCCGGATTTGACCCACCGTCGTTCCCACCGAAAGCGACAGGCCAATCACAACCCAAAGCAGCCGCAACGTACCACGGTCCCGGACCGTGCCGCTGCTATTCCGCGTCCGGGTCGCAACGCCAATGTATATCTCTGCCGCAATCCACACAAAATAAGAGAGATACCAGAGTATCGAAAGGTTCATGCCTGCTCCAGAAACAGTCTGTCCCTCTCGATACTACCCCGCCCACCCCTCATTTTGCCGGCTGCAAGCGCAATGCCCAGTCATAACTCCCCGGCATACGCGCGGGCAAAGTCACTTCCAGATCCGACCCTTTCTGCGTCCACTTCAGATTTTCCGCGCTCCCCAGCAGATTCACCGCCGACCCAGGCGCTGCAGCCACGTTATGCAGCAGAATGGTCTGCTCCGTCGGCTTCCCAAACAGCGTCGCAAACAGCTTGCCGTCCTTTTGCGTAAACCGCAACTCCACCGCCCGGCCGGCCGTATCAACCTGGTTCGTCGTGCCATTGGCCCGCGTCCATGGCTTCGTCCCGTAGATTGCCTCGCCATTCTGCTTCAGCCACGCGCCCAGCTTTTGCAGTCGGTCAAGCTGCACTGGCGGGATCGTCCCATCCGCTTCCGGCCCCACATCCAGCAGCAGATTACCGTTCTTGCTCACAATATCCACCAGCAGTTCGATCAGCTCCTGCGGCGCAATCGTCTCCGCCTCACCTTCTGCCCGGTTGTAGCCAAAAGATCGCCCCAACCCGCGGCACTCCTCCCACTTCTTCGCACTGATCTGGTCCAGTTTCGCGTATTCCGGCGAAGTGAAATCCGAATGCGGCACGCCAAACCGGTCATCAATCACCCCATCCGGGACCGCGTTGTAGTAATCCGCCATCAACTTCAGCGGCTTGCCAGATTTCGGCCAGTCAATGTCATTCCACAACACCGCAGGATGATACCTCTCGATAAGCTCCTCAAGCTGCGCATCGGCATATCTTCCATAAGCCGTCGATTGCGGCTTCACATTGTCATAATCCGCCGACTGCATGATAGGCCCCCGATTAAAGGTCCAGTCATACCCGCCCGAGTAATACAGGCCCATTTTCAGTCCGCTCTTGCGCACTGACTCGGTCAGTTCTCCAACAATATCCCGCTCCGCACTTAGATGCATCTGGTTAGGATTGACAACCTTGCTCGGCCACAGCGTAAAACCCTCATGATGCTTGCTCGTCAGCACCACATACCTGGCACCGGCATCGGCAAATGCGGCCGCCATCTTATCCGGATTCCACTTCTTCGACTCCGCATTAAACTGCGTTGCGAAGTCATAGTAGTTATGCCCCTCACCAAAGTGTTCTCGATCATATTTCGCCGTCGGTGAGTCTGGGATTCTCACCACATTGAGATACCACTCGGCATAAGGGTTATAGACAATGTAATCCTGCGATGAAAAGTCGTGATCCGGGTGATCCAGCGGGGCCCATCCCGGCACCGAGTACAAGCCCCAGTGGATGAAAATCCCCAGCTTCGCATCCGCATACCAACCCGGCAGCGGATGCGTATCGAGCGAACTAATCGTCGGCTCGTAGTGTTTGCTGTCAGCAGCCTGAGCAAGCACCAGCGAAGCAGAGCCAAGCAGAATTCCAAAGAGTACAGCCAATTTTCGAACCACGGTAGACTACCTTTCCAAACTGAAGGGTCGATGCAACTTTGACAGCCGCAAGTCTACACAAACCGCCTGCACGCTGCCCAGCAAAAACCCCGCTCCGGCGATCCGGAGCGGGGTTTGTCTTGCCTCATCTCATGCTTGCCTTAGTTGCCCGAAAGCAAACTGGGCTCTTCCGGAGCCCGCAGCCGCACCAGCCGGTCAATCGCATACGGAGCGCGGTGGCTGCTGGTGTGGTAATGCCGCACCTGCAACTCGCCCAGCAACCCAATCGCCAGCATCTGAATGCCCGCCACAATCATCACCGCTGCCACCACAAACAGAGGACCATGCTGATCCATGATGTTCTGGTGCCAGTTCGCCAGCTTCAAACCCAGCAGAATGGTCGAAAGAATCCCGCCAAACATGATCCCGAGAGCACCAAAGCCGCCAAAGAAGTGCAGCGGTCTGCTCATGTGCTTCAGCAGAAAGCGAATCGTCAGCAGATCAAAGAAAACCCTGAACGTCCGGCCAATCCCGTAGTGGCTCTTGCCCCGCTCGCGGTTCACATTCTTGATCGGAATCTCGCAGATCGAGGCGCCGTACCAGGCCGCCAGCGCAGGTATAAACCGGTGCATTTCGCCATACAGCGGAATGTTGTGGATAATTTCCCGGCGATACGCCTTGTAGGTCGTTCCAAAGTCGTGGATATCCACTTCCGACAGCTTGGCCATCAGCCAGTTCGCACACCGCGAAGGAATGCGGCGCATGACAAAGTTGTCAATCCGCTCCTTGCGCCAGCCGCTGACCACATCGTAGCCCTCTTCAAGCTTCTCGATGAACGCAGGAATCTCGTTCGGATCATGCTGCAAATCGCCGTCCATGGCGATGATGTAGTCGCCGGAGGCATTGTCAAACCCGGCAGCCAGCGCTGAAGTCTGGCCAAAGTTACGACGCAGCTTTACCACCAGCACCCGGCTGTCAACTGCCGCAATCTCTTCAAGCAGCTTGTACGTGCGGTCACTGGATCCGTCATCAACCAGCACCAGCTCAAAGCGATCTCCAATCATCTCCATGACGGATTTGAGGCGATCATAGAGGACAGTTACGTTCTCTTCTTCATTGTGGAAGGGGACCACGATGGAATATTTGGGCATAGATACAGTATAGATGCGCAACAAATAAAAAAGGTGTCAAAAGGAACTGCATTCAACAACAGAAATCCGCAAAAACCTTCCTCCAAACAAAAGACTCACCCAACTCAAACTCCAAAGCAGGCTCGACAACCTTTCCCCGCTCACTTAAGCTGGCACGGTCCTCGAAAAGTCAAAAACCATGCGCCTGCGAAACCGACTCCGCACTTTTTCCCTGAACTCCTTCCTGATCTGCGGCCTCCTTGCGTCGCTCCCACATCATCTCCGGGCATCGGCCCCGCAGCCTGACAGCATCCAGATGCTGCGCTACTCAGTGCGCATTCTTCCCGGTGAGCCGCCGGTCCTTCAGCTCACACGAGACCATCAGCTCGCCTTCCAATTCCCCCTGGTCTCCGGCCTCGAAAGCTTCTCCGACG
Organism: Acidobacteriota bacterium; assembly: GCA_025359885.1. Classification (GTDB taxonomy): domain Bacteria; phylum Acidobacteriota; class Terriglobia; order Terriglobales; family Acidobacteriaceae; genus Acidicapsa. The sequence goes on along the minus strand of JANYDG010000020.1, from coordinate 11,166 downwards.
GCACCTCACAGCCAGAGAAACTCTCCGCCATCGCGTACACCGTGCAGCAGGCGTCCGACCAGTCCTGGACGATCACAGCCACGGCTCAAAGCTCTCTCTGGGCCAGCCGTCGCTTCGAGTGGCGCTTCTTGCCTGACCACGTTGAATTCCAGCAATTCGCGCGTGGCCATTGCGCTCTTGGCCGCGCCTTCTTCCTTTCGAACGGCATCTCCAATCGCTGGGACAACGGCTCCGCCCCCGGGCACAACTGGGTCACCACCCTCTATGCCGACAAGTACTTCGCCCCCAACCCCAACCTCGCCAACCAGTTTGAATTCAATACCGCCATGCCCCAGATCCTCGGTTTCAGCCAGGGCCGCGAAACAGCCTCCGAGCAGGATTTCCGCCCCGAGCGCATGCCCGGTACCTTTGCCCCACCGCCCCTCATGCTCGCCTTCCACCAGGACCACGCCTGGACCAGCATCGGCATCGGAGCCAAACCCGGCCAATACCAGTTCCCTGCCCTCGAATACTCAGGCTCGCGCTACGCCGGAGCTTCCTTTTTCGTCGACTACATGGGCTACCGGTCCCTCACTCCAGACAGCGAATTTGCCTCGCCCTCCCTCTCCATCCACTTCGCCTACGATCCCCTCGACGTTCTCGAAAAATACACAGCCTGGCTCGATGCCTCCGGCTTCTCCACCCCATCGGCCCGGCACGAAGTAGCCTGGCACCACTTGCCTATCTTCTGCGGATGGGCCCAGCAGACCGTCGAATCCGTCCCCCTCGGCCGCGCCCCCAACAAACTCGCCACCCAGGCCAATTATGAAAAGTGGATTGCCACACTGGAGGCCCGCCACCTGCCCATCGGCACCATCGTCATTGACGACAAGTGGCAGAGTGCCTACGGCGGCTTTGAGGTCGATAAAGAAAAATGGCCCGACATGAAGGCCTTCGTCACCGCCCAGCACGCCGCAGGCCGCCACGTCCTGCTCTGGGTCCCGGTCGCCCACCAGGAGGGGCTGCCCGACCAGCTCTGCCTCCGCTACCAGGGCAAATGCGCCGGAGCCGACCTCGGAAACCCAGCCTATGAAGAGTTCCTCCGTCCCCGCATCCGCCATCTTGTGCAGGACATTGGCGTCGACGGCTTCAAGGAAGACTGGGTCGGCGCGCCCGCCTTGCCCGGCCTCGCTCTCACCACATCCGACGCTCGCCCCGCCTTTGGCATCGAATACTTCCGCCGCTTCCAGTCCATCCTCTGGAGCGAGACCCACCGCTGGAAGCTCGACGCCCTCGTCGAAACTCAATCCACCAACGCCCTCTTCCGTGAATCCTCCGACGTCATTCGCCTCAACGACATCTGGTACGCCACCCGCAACGTTCCCGACGTGCTGCGCCTGCGGGCGCGCATGGCATTCATCACTGGCTGGCCTCTCGTTGACACTGACAATGCCTCCTCCACCACCCTCTCCGATTGGTGGAGCTACATGCAGGCCCAACCTTCCATCGGTATTCCCGCGCTCTACTTCACCACCCTCACTGAAGCCACCCAGGAGGCCCCCTCAGACCAAGACTGGGCCTCCCTCGCCGCCCTCTGGCGCAGGTATATCCAGTCTCTGCCGACGACGATGCACAATCCCTGAGCCCCGCACTCACACAAAAGGGGTATCAACCATGCCACTGTCTACAATCGAAACAAAATCATAGTGCTATATCGATTTCCTGTGACTTAAGGCATCCTCCATGCGTGGGCTGCAATCGTAGGGCCCTCTAGAGGAAAGCCAATTATGCACGACATCCTTATCGCGCTCGTCTTCGTCGCCATGCTCATCGCTCCCGCCGTCGTTGCTGCCTTCTCCGGCAGTTCCGAAACCAACCCCGACTGACCCTGACCCCACCCAGGGCACCCACGCGTGCCCAATGCCTTATCAAAGCCTCTGAGGGCTGGCCTGCAAAATCCCCTCATCCCTTCCCCACTTTCAAATCCCATCAAGCTCGTCCGCTGTGTATTCTGTGCCCCGTTCATGGGCCGCCGGTTGACCACTTTTGTCTCTTCACCTCTCAGTATTGCTCCCACCGTCGCCTCAATCTGCCTCAGCCGCGTCCACCAATTCACCGATTCTGTCTGAAAATGAACTAACACTTCCGGGGGAGTACCCATACCACTGTCCAGAAATGCGCCAAGATAATAGTGCTATTTCGATTTCTTGTTACCTAAGGCATCCTAATTGTGTGGAGAGGTTCAACCGAACCCCACAAAGGAGAACAACACCATGCATGACATTCTTATCGCCCTCACTTTCATCGGAATGGTAATCACCCCAGCCATCGTCGCCGCATACTCTGGCACCTCAGAAACCAACCCCGAATAATCGCTCGTTTGCCCGGTCCGCCCCGGCGAGATGACGTTAAGGCCAGACGCCACCATGGCGATCATCCTTGAATGAAAAGCCTTCTCTCTTGCCGCCTCCCAAAATGAAATTCCCCCTCCAGGCAGTTCACGTCTCCTCAAAAATCAAGAGACATCTCCTGCAAAGCCCCCTGCAGTGCCCTCTCCGAATTCCCCCCAGAATTCCCCCCAGAATTCCCATCTGGCCCGGTCAAAGCAGACGGCTCCGCACCCACGCGGTTTGTCGCTGGAAAATCCCTGCAAATCAAGTCTCGAGGAATTTCGGTAGTGGGTCAGTTTGGATTTCCACAGGAAACGAAAGGAGAAACGTATGATTGAGCACCTAGGTAGCTTCGAGTCCAAATCGCTTGGATGGGGATCGTTCCGCACGGGACGGCCGCAGACGGGTACAATTCCGCCTAAGCTGTTTCCGCCGCCAATTCGGATATGCCCTAAGTCTCATCATCCCCAAACGGCGGATCGGTTCCGGAGAAAGCCTATGACCGTTGCCGCCGGTTTCGTTTATGACGAAGGACTCCTGTTCTGTGTCGATACCAAAATCTCAACCGACATCAAGACAAACGAAAGCAAGATACTCTACCAGACTTATGGTGACGGGAAATGTGCGACGGCATTTGCTATTTCCGGGTACGACTTGAAATTCGCAAAGGCGGCTATTGAGTCGTGCGAAGGTGCAATTCTAAGCGTCAACTTCATCGACACAGCAATCAATATCGAGTCGATCCGGAAAACGATTCAATCAGCCTTGGCTAAATTCTACAAGCAACACATCTTTCCGCATCCAGACCGGGGCGCGGGCGGTGCCGTCGATTTCGAGTTTCTAATCGGGATTTGGCTCGGCGGGGAAACGCGAATGTTCAGATCCCGCGAAACGATGCTCGTTACGGTAGATGGCTATGACTGCCTCGGGACCGGGGCGCATCTGGCGGTGTATCTGATCCGTCAATACCGCCGAGCGAGCCATAACGCCAACACCCTACAAGATGTTGGATTGATCGCTTCATTTGCCGTCAATAGCGCAATCAACTACGTTGAGACCGTCGGAGGGGAAGCGGAAATGCTCGTTATGAAGAACCGGGGAGCAATCGATTCTGGCTGCAAGGTGGAGATCTATCCAGGTGGCGAATTCATTCCCCGCCTTCAGGCTCTCACTTGGGGATTGATTCATGAACTCGCGCAAGTGAGAGGTGATTTTGAGATTGAAACAGCCAATAGGTTTGAGCAGTATTTTGACCGCGTTCGGTCCTTGAATAATTCTCAAAAATTTCTATTTGACGCTCTGCGGATCGGCCAAGACAATGATCCACATTTTTGGGATTAGGCGATTTCCCCGAGCGCCCTGCGGAACAGATCACGGTCGATAGTCGATTTCGATACCGTGGGCTTGGGCAACAGTGCTATCAGTTCCTCTATGCTCCAAACGTGATCCGCCAGGCCCGCTTCCATTGCCGGCGTCACTCTCAATGATTGATGGATGCGGCAATAGTTGTAATGCATGTAGTGCAGGGCGACCGCATGAGCGTGATTCTCAGCCTTTTTGCTGAATCCGTTAGTAAGCCGGGTAAACCGCCGCATCGACATGCGCATGGTTAGGTTCTGGCGTTCGACGTAACTGGTGGAAACGTGCGCTGGGTCTGGATCGCCCATGACCGTTTTCATATCCGAGCCGATACACTTGGCTGGAGAATAGCTGCGCGTCTCTTCATCGGTGGGAGCGCCGAAAATCTTGTGGAGCATGGCGTAGTCGATTTCGGCTCCAAAGGCATTCTCAACCGCCTTCAGATATGGCTTGTGGGCGTCGGTCGTCAACTGCACTCTGTTGCGGATGCGGCTGGCGCAGTCTTCCATGAAGTCTTGCGCCCAGCCTCCATCGCGACCGCCCACAAGATAACCGATGACCAGCTTTGTATCGGCGTCGATCCCTACCCAAGTCCAGACATCTCCCCAACCTTCCGCCTTTTGTTCGGGGCTGGCGTTCTTTTTCTTGCAGCCGACAAAGCACCAGATTTCATCAGCCTGCATCCTGCGTACCTTGAGATTTCGAACATGGAAATCGTGGAACGTGGCGCAGGCTGTGCCCATATCTTCCAGTAGTTTCACAACGGTATTCTTGGCAACTCCGGTCATGCGGCAAGTCGCTCGGATCGAGCAGCCTTCGATCAGGCAACCAATCACTCTTGAGCGGGTTTGGGAGTCCAAGCAGTTCATATTGACACGCTAAAGCGGATTTAGCATGTCAATAGAAAAATAGAATAGTTGATCGCGCAATCGGCCTCGGGTTAGACTAGCGACTTCCTGAAAGAGGTTTCTCCGATGCAGCCAATTCTCGTGAAGAACACCCACTGTTTTTGTTGCGATACGCCCACGCCGCTCCTAGCGTCCAGCCTTGAAGGAAAATTAGGGTATCGATCAACATCATCCACTTATGGGATTGAGATATTTTTTGCGTGTCCTCATTGCAAGACTGTTGGGCAGTCAAGTATTCCGGTCCAATCAGAGCGCCGAACCATTCTGGGAGGACAGCAATCCCCCACTGATATAGTTCCGTTTTGCGTGCTTCTCGAATGCGCCCAGGCAGGCTGCGAATTTCGCATTTCAATACTTGGAGCAGCGAAAAGGGGAACCATGCACTCCCAAGTGCAGAACTTGTGTCGTACTTGGAAATTCGGGCGTGAGGTGCAATGTGAGGAGATGCATCGTCCGGCGCAACCGCCGCAGATTGCCGGGGTGATATTTGGGGAGTAGGTTGAAAAATCGCACACCTCCGCGTATCCTTAGATTTGTGGACACAAGGATTCGGAGAGGCGGCCCTGGCAGGCCGCTTTTCTATTTGTCACTTATTTTACAGTAGATTCCGTGAAAGGCTCTGAACCAACAATATCGTATTTGGTTTTCTTACCTTTCTCGTCCACCACGAAGATGTGGTCTTTATCTATTCGACACTGTACGTGCTGGCCGACAGCCATCTCCGCCTTATCGCTTCGCCGCGCGATCTGAAGACTGGCATCGCCCACCTGGACCCAGTACACGATATGGTCCCGAATGATATGGGCGCTCTGCGAATAGGATTTGCTCTCCCATTTCAGCACGGTGCCGCTTTGGGCGTCTTGCCCGAAACTGGCCGAGGCAAGCAGTGAGAACAATAGCGCGATGATTCCTTTTCTCATGCCTGATCTTTCTTTGGCTTTCCCCATCGCGCCCGAGCAGCTTTAGCCGCCGCTCTCTTCCGCGCCTCTGGTGTCATAGTTACCAAGCGGCGCTTGCCGCCCACCAGGCCGCCTTTACGTCCCATAGCTGCCATGTAAGCCGACAAGCCGCTCAGTGGTGCTGGGACTGGCTGCACCTCTTCCGTGGACTGCTCTACAATCCACTTGGCGAGCTGGTTCGGATCGCGGGGACGTTTGCCCTTGCCGATGGTCATGGAACCATCATCCCACAAGCCGGAATGCTAAAGCGAGCCTGTGGAAATTCAAACTGACCCACTACCGGAATTTCGGGCTTCATCGGTGTCCCAAAACGACCTGACCCTTCCGGGTGAGTGGGCATACCACTGTCCTGATTCGAACCAAAGTAATAGTGCTATTTTAGTTTTTCGTTACCTAAGGCATCCTAATGGTGTGGAGAGGTTCAACCGAACCCCACAAAGGAGAACAATCCAATGCATGACATTCTTATCGCTCTCACTTTTATCGGAATGGTAATCACCCCAGCCATCGTCGCCGCATACTCCGGCACCTCAGAAACCAACCCCGAATAATTCCAGCCCCTCGTTTCCAATCAGCACGCCAACCCGGTCATCCGGCCAATGGCACCGGATGATCGAGGCCAGAATCACTCCAGCATTCACCCTGAGTTTTCGGCACACGCCAGCCGTTCGCTCGAATTGAAAAGCTGATCGCCTCAGCGCGAACTTCAGCCCACCAACTGCCCCCGTTGCCCTCCTCTGCAGCACCCATTACACTCTTTGTTTGGGGGGAATCCCATGCTGGTCGTCATGAAAGCCCAAGCAACATCCGAGCAGGTCAACGCCGTCTGCCAACACATTGAGCAACTGGGCTTTCGCGCCCACTCCCTGCCCGGTGCCCAGCGCACCGCCATCGGCATCACCGGCAACCAGGGTGAAGTCGATCGAGGCAATATCGAATCCCTCCCCGGCGTCGCCGAAGTCATCCGCGTCAGCAAAGCCTACAAACTCGCCAGCCGCGACGTGAAGGAAGAAAACACCGTCATCCGCTTCCCCGGCACCGACGCCATCATCGGCGGCGGCAGCAATGTGGCCATTGTCGCCGGCCCCTGCTCCATCGAAACCCGCGAGCAGGCCTTTGCCATCGCCGATGCCGTCGCCGCCTCCGGCGCGCAGTTCTTTCGCGGCGGCGCATTCAAACCACGCACCTCCCCCTACGCCTTCCAGGGCCTCGGCCTCGAAGCTCTCCAGATCATGGCTGAAATCCGCGAACGCACCGGCATGCGCATCATCACCGAGGCCATCGACAGCGAATCCCTCGCCATGGTCACCGAATACGCCGACGTCATCCAGATCGGCGCTCGCAACATGCAAAACTATTCGCTGCTCAAAAAAGCCGGACGCACCCGCAAACCTGTCCTCGTCAAACGCGGCATGTCCGCCACCCTCGACGAGTTCCTCATGTCCGCTGAATACGTCATGAGCGAGGGCAACTACCAGGTCATCCTCTGCGAACGCGGCGTCCGCACCTTTGCCGACCACACCCGCAACACGCTCGATCTCAGCATCGTCCCCGCCGTCCAGCGCCTCAGCCACCTGCCCATCCTGGTTGACCCCAGCCACGGCACCGGCAAGCGCAATAAGGTCGTGCCCCTCGCCCGCGCCGCCGTCGCCGTCGGTGCAGATGGCATCATGGTCGAGGTCCATCACCAGCCAGAAAAAGCCCTCTCCGACGGCCCTCAATCCATCTACCCCGAGCAATTTACCGAAATGATGGACCAGCTCGAACAAATCGCCGCCGTCCTCCACCGCCATGTCCCCCGCGGCATCCACGTGGAAACCCCAGCAATATGACCGAAAACTACAACTCTCCAGGCCAAAACATCCAATCTCCGGGCGCCCCGTCCCTGCCACGGCCCCATCGTGCCAAAGGTGGAAGGAACAAACCTGCAGGAGTCGTTGTCCTCCTCCTCTCCCTCATCACCACCCTCCTCACCGCCTGTAAAAATCACGACTTCCCTGAAGTCCCCGCCAACTACCGCGAATTCGCCTATGTTTCAAACGGCGGCAGCAACACCGTCTCCATCTTTGACGTCGTCCACGTCCGCCTCGATCGCGAAATCCAGGTCGGCCTCAATCCCACCGGCGTCACCGCCAACCCCGTCCGCAACGAAGTCTACGTCGTCAATTCCGGCTCGCTCCAGGCCACCGGAGCCAACGGGACAAATGGAACCAATGGCGCAAACGGTTCGATCTCCGTCATCGATACCACCCGGAACGCAGTCGTCGCCACCATCCCCGTCCATCGCCAGCCCTACTTCCTCGATGTCGATCCAGCCGGCGACTTCGCCTACGTCGCCAACTCCGGCTCCAACTCCGTTTCCATCCTCGACCTCAAAGCCCGCCGCGAAATCGCCGTCGTCGGCACCGGCGAAGCCCCAGGACTGGCCAAAATCTCCCCCGACGGCAAAACTCTCCTCGTCACCAACCGCCTGGGGAACAGCGTCAGCCTCCTCAATCCTGGTGCAGCCACCAACACCGCCCCCAGCCTCCGCAAAGTCATCGTAGGATGCCCCGGAGCTACCGACGCCGTCTTCCTCCCAGACTCCAGCAAGGCCTTCGTCTCCTGCTCCGCCAGCCACCAGCTCCTCGCCATCGCCCTCGCCCAGTCGGGTGCTAAAGTTCCCGCGCGCAGCGACTCCCTCGAAGCACTCCTCGACGTCGGCCGCGCACCCGTCCATCTCGCCCTCAAGCCAGATGGCGGCGAACTCTTCGTTTCAAACTATGATTCAAACTCCATCTCTGAGGTCGTCACCACCACCAACGACGTCGGCGGTGCCTATCTCATGGGCTCCCACCCCGTCCGCGGCCTCGTCAGCGCTGACAATTCCCTGCTCTTCGAAAGCAACTTCAGCTCCCAGGAAATCTCCGTCTTCGCCATCGACGACGGCAAGCGCGCCGGTTCCATCCACGTCGGCGATGGCCCAGACGCTCTCGCCTTTTCCGCCGGCGGCCAACTCCTCTTTGCCGTCGATGCCCGCTCCAGCGATCTCGCCGTCATTCGCGCCAGCACCCGCTCGCTCTTCACCCTGCTGCCCACCGGCCGCCAGCCCAACGCAATTGCCATTAAATCGTTCCGCGTTCCCTGACACACCCCTCAAGTGAAAGCATGCACCTCGCTCAAATTTCACACAAATAAAATATTTTCCATCGTTTTGCATCAGATTTACAAAATGAAGTATTCTCAAACCAGTCATTGACACATGCCCCGTTTTAGGACAACGCTTATAGTCAACAACTCAGGAACGTCAATTTCAGAGACAAGTAACACAGCAAATCTGCGCCCGAAGCTCAACCCTTCGGATAGATAGCTTTTCATTGTCAGTTCTCAACGCCGAATATATCTCGCACAATCGGCCACCAACAATTCGTTACTTCAGACCAATCTCAAGGCATCCTTCCGGTCAAATGGCCGAAGTTGTCTGAGCCTATAAAGAGCCCCGATGATGAGTGATTCACCCGAGATTTCTAACTCCGTTACGTACGGATTCACATTCCTTACCAACCATGCCTACGTCATTTTGCTGATTGCAGCCAATGAAAATAAACGGATGCGCGAGATCGCAGCGGATATCGGCATCACCGAGCGAGCCGTGCAGCGGATCGTTGAAGAATTGACCGCAACCGGATACCTGCTGGTCACCAAGGATGGCCGCCGCAATCAATATCAGGTCAACGCCGCCCTGCCCCTCCGCCATGCCCTGGTAGCCCATTGCACCCTCGGCGAGTTCGTTCGCCTGGCCTTGCCGCCCCAACCACTGCTTTGACCGCTGCGACTCGAGCATTTTCAGCAATGGTGTAGACCAAAGAAGCTTTGCTCACTGGATTTTTCATCAAGAAAAATACAACCTCACCCAAGCGAGAGACTTCACAGAATTCCTGAAATGCCTTTAACAAGACCCATCGCAGTGTCACCTCAGCTTCGTTCAATCCGCTGATGGCGCGTCGCACTGAACTGCGCCCCCGCAAACAGCAGCAATCCTGAAACATAAGCCCACAGCAGCAGCCCAACCGAAACCGAAAACGGCCCGTAAAGCGCCTTCAGGTCCAGCCGCGGCAGCAGCGCCACGAAAAGATACTTCGCCGCCACCCACAACAACCCGGTCACAATCGAAACCCGCAGTACCGCCCTTGCTGGCAATTTGCGGTTGGGCAGGAGCCAGTAAATTGAGAAAAACAGCAGAATACTCGCGGCCGCCGTCGACATCACCAGCCAGGATTCGCTGATTAAACGAAAAATAAGATTGTCGGCATGGCCAAAAAAGAGCAGCGTCAGCAGCCACCGCTCCCCCGCATTCAACAGGATGCTGGCTACCCCCAGCACCACCATCCATACCGCCAGACCCAGCGCAACCAACTGATTCATCAGGTAGTTGCGGCTCTTCGTAATGCCCCACGACCGGTTCAGCGCTACCTCCAGCGGCAAGAAGATCCCCGTACAGCTCACCAGAATCATCAGCAGTGAAAACACCTGGATCCCCTGCTTCGCCGCCACAATCGCCAGATTCTGCGCCACAAAATCCTGGTTCGAGGGAAGCAGGTACTTCACCATATCGCCAATCACCAGCATCATCGCCGTCGAGTGAAAGACGCTGTGCGCAATCGTGTACAGCATTACGATGAAGGGAATAAAAGACAGAATCGCGTTTGCCGCCACGCTGAATGCATAAGTATGCACTTCGCTGTCCATCAAATACTTCCCCAGCAGCTTGCCGTCCCGCCGCCATGAAAACCCATAAATCGGCAGCGGCCCCGCATCCGCACCCCTCTCACCGGCCTCGGTCCCCTCTTCTGCAGGCGACAATTCGCTCCGCGCGCTCGACTCGTAAAGGCTCTCTGTCGCGGATTCAGTCTCAGATATTGAGATGGGCTTCATCATGGGCACTAAGTGCGATGCTACCAGAGACTAGATTCGAACCCGCTTTAACCCTGCATCTCCGCTCTTGCGACACAGTTCGACTAAGAGCCCAGGGCTGTTTTTTCTTGCATTTTCATAAGATTCCTGACATAACCAAAGCACAGACCCGACGAATCTGGTCAAAAAAAGTGAGCGGGAAATTCCTGACTCACGGAAACTGTTATCCGGTGTTCACAGCTTCCGAGCTACGTCGGCATCCTTGAGCATGGCTCCAGGCGTCCATGCAGTCGACCAGATTTCATGCCTCGGAAAAAGCCTTTCATCCATCATCATCTTTCGTAAGTCGTTCATAAGGAGAGTGAAAGTGAAGGAAACAGGAGTTGTAAAGTGGTTCAATGGAGCGAAAGGATACGGCTTTATTCAGCGCTCAAACGGCGAAGATGTCTTCGTTCACTTTTCGGCAATCCAGTCCGATGGCTATCGTTCACTCACAGAGGGCGAATCCGTCGAATTTGAGTTACAGCAGGGCCCCAAGGGTTTAGAGCATCTCTCCTATTGCTGTAGAGTCTTGAATGGAAGCCTGAACCATGCTTTTGCATCTGCCGGAGTCAGTAGCGGCAGTAGTTCTGCAATGGCCAGATCGAGCGCCTCTGTGGTTCGCGCCTTTGCTGAGCG
>JANYDG010000114.1 GCA_025359885.1 Acidobacteriota bacterium | reverse complement strand
TCGCCAGACTGGAAGCAGCGACAGCATTTGCATTGTTTCCCGTACCGGCACCTAATCCAGCCGCTGCAATCTTATTGGGGTCCGTCATCAACACCTGCAGCGACTGTGCAGCACCAGCAACCGCCGCAGGCGCACTGAAGATATTGCCGGCATTGCCGTTATCGCCCACCAGATCGGTGCCCGCATTATTGACTGCATTCACCTTGGTTGCCAGTCCGTAAGCAAGTTGATCAAGAGAACCAAGGAGATTTGGAATACTCTGGTCGCGAGCCGTCAGGATGCCCCCAATCTGACCACCACCTGAGGCCAGCTGGCTGGTTATGTCGTTTCCACCCAGAAAGAAATGAGTTACTCCATTGATGGCTCCGGTTGTGATCTGATATGAGTTACCTTCCGATGCTAGAAGTTGCCCTCCCGTTGTGGTAATGCTCAAACCATTCTGTTCCGTGCTGATTTGATTCACCCCAATCAACTGCGATAGTTGGCTCAGATCTGCCTGACGTTGATCTTCCAGGGGCCCTGCATCTTGGGTGGGCGAAAGCGATTGTATCTTTTGATTCAGTTGCGCCAACGATGCAGAAACCGCATTTACCTGTGCGACAACCGTTGTCGCCGATTCATCGAGCGATGATTGTTGCCCGTTTAGACTCGCGGCGCGGCTTGAAATATCTCCTGCAAGCGTGGTAGCACTGGCAAGAACCTGTTGGCGCAAAGGATTACTGGTGGGGTTGGATTCCAGTTGGGTATAGGCATTGAAGAAGTTCGATATGTCTGCGCCGATGTCCCCTGAAGTCGATGTTCCACCCGATGGCCTGAAGCTGCTTTCAATCGTGGAAAGCGCTGTCAGCAGAGAGGTCGAAGATGCGCTGAGCTGCTGCTGTTGCTGCAATCGCTGCTCTAGCACACGATCCCGCTGAGAAACTCCGCCCGTCAGACTCACGCCAGAACCAAGTATCAGGCCATTGATATAAAGGGGTTGATTTTCAGCCCAGTTTGGCACTTGCCGTGTATAACTCAGGCTCGATGAATTGGCCACGTTGTTGGATACGACGTTGATCGCGCTTTCGTCCGCGTTGAGCGCTCCAGCGATGAGGCTCAGCGCTGCATTAATCGTCCCCATACTCCACCCTTTCGGCCGCCTTAGTGGAACCTCGCGGCTCCTGACTTTCCTGAGATTTATTAGATCGAAAATGATCAGAGGCCAAGCAGCTGCGACTCTGATCCAGGATGGAGAAAATCGAGAGGTTGGCCCTCGTTTCAAACAAAATCCGACCGAGAAGTCGCAGCTCTGCTTCAGATGACTGCAATTGTTCACCTGCGTCAGCACGTTCTGCGGGAATTTGCAAATCGCGATTCAAATCGGCGCAACAACGCGCTAACTCCTCCAGACGATCACTGTCCATTGCGACCAATGCAAGCGTTGCCTGTTGAACGATCTCGCGCAGTGCCGCTCCTGGGCGTATCTGCTGTTGCCAACCTGATGTCATTGCTCACTCACCTCTGCCGTGCCGGGCACCTTGAGAGCACTCGGATTTGTGCAACTTGCATCCTACTTATCATTCGACAGCATGGAGGTAATTACCTTTTGCGCCACGTCTGTAGCCGAAACATGATAGGTTCCTGTTTGTATCGCTGCCTGGATACTGGCTACCTTATCCAGACGCACGTCGGAAACTGGACTCGATTGCGCGATCTGGCTGGCCGTTAGAGACACTTGCGCTTTGTCTTCCGAAAGTGTCTGTCCAGTAGCTGCTGGAGCACTCTTCGGTGCCGACGCAGTCGATGGGGACTGGGGTTGTTGTGTCTGGGTTAAGCTGTCAATTCCATTGCGGACATTCATTTCAATTTCTCCCTACTTTGCATATCGTCAGCCATTCTAATCACTGTAGTCATTTGAAAGATGAAGCACAGTACGTGCAGCCGGAAGAACCGGTACGGGAGAGTTCCCAGAATGGTTACTTTGCTGTGAGATTTGGTGAATCACACGATCTGCAATTCCAAAGCCGCCGCGCATAGAGATGGCCTGACTCAGTGCATCGGATGCGAAAGAAGTCAGCGCATTCTCAGAACTGTTGTCTGCCTCATCGCCCCATGCGTTGGCCTTTGGCTGCAATCGGCTCATCAATTCCTTCATCATCGCAGCTTCAAACTCATGCGCCGCTTTGACCAGGCGTGGTTCAACCGATGAGACTTTGGCATGGACTCCTCCGATTAAATGAAAAGACACATCGCTCATTACAACACCTCCAGATCTGCCTCAAGTGCACCGGCTTCCTTCATTCCCTGCAAAATTGAAATCACATCGCGGGCTGTCGCGCCAATCTGTTGCAACTCCTGCACCAGGTCTTCAACCGTAGCTCCTTCTTTTAGCTCGATTCGATTCACTGGCTTATCCTGAGCCTGGAGTGTTGTCTGTTGTACAACCTGCGTCGCCCCCTGTGCGAGAGCATTCGGCTGCGAAACCTGGTTTTCGACAATGACGTTGATCGACAAGCCGCCATGCAGAATCGAAACTGGCTGCAAGCGTACTTTTCCACCGATTACCACAGTCCCGGTGCGTTCATTCACGACCACACGGGCCTTGGGAAAGACATCAATCTCGACTGCTTCAATTCGGTCTAGAAGTGCTGGCACGTCCTCCTCCGGCTCGACAGGAATTTCGACACGTCGACTGTCCGAGGCATGGGCTCGTTCCGTCTTCAGCACTGCGTTGATCGCACCGGCCATCCGTTCCACGGTGTGAAAATCTGCGTCGTTCAGCACCACGTTGATCATGTGCATCTGCTTCAAATCAAAGGGCACAGTGCGTTCCACGAGAGCCCCGGAAGGAATCCGCGCGGTGGTCGGGTGATTCATCTGGCGAGAACTGCCGCCACCCGTCACTTGATACCCCCCGAGTACCAGTGGACCCTGAGCCTGAGCATAAATCTGGCCATCCGGCCCATACAGCGGTGTCATCAACAAGACACCACCCTCCAGAGACCGTGCATCACCAGAGGAGGAAACCGTAATATCCAGCCGCGAGCCAGTCCTACTAAAGGGGGGAAGCGTGGCAACCACAAAGACAGCCGCCATATTTTTAACCTGCAGACTACCTCCTGCCGTAGGAACCGTGACACCGAGTCTTTCGAGTGTTGAGAGCAAGCTTTGGACGGGGTAGACAGTCTGTTGCGTGTCTCCAGTACCGCGCAGACCTACGACAAGGCCGTAGCCAATCAACTGGTTGTCTCGAATCCCTTCAATTGAAGCAACATCCTTGATGCGCGTCCGTTGCGAGGCTAACCCCAATCCTACGGCCTGGGCAGCTCTTGCCTCCATCGTCGTTTTCTCGGGAACAGCCGCAGGCCTTTGCACCGCAGAGATAGCCTGCACAGGCTGAATTGACTGACTCTGACCGAATGCCAAGCCGGCGGGGAGTGTCAACCAGAGCCCTGTAATGACCTGCAGGAGCCGCGACCCTTCCCGGATTTGTCTTGCTTTCAATTTCAAACCAATCACGATCAACTCCGTTCCTTTAATCTCATCATGGTCACCTGCAGTGCGCAAAGAGCAAGATCCCGGATGCTTCCAATGAACTGTTCTACCCAATTGCCCTAAAAGACCAGCAGCTTTTGCAGGAACCGCCAAACAGGATTCTGTCGATAGGTAGTGTCGCTGATAATTCCCTTGCCGGTAACCTCCAGTTCAAGATCGGTCATCGCTGTCGATTGCACCTGGTTCTGCGCACTCACGTCCTCGGGACGCACCAGTCCGCGCAGCCGGATGACCTGCGTCTGCTGGGAGAATGTCAACTGCCGCGTCGCCTGGACGACCAGCATCCCGTTCGGTAATACTTCGACAACTTCGCCGCCAAAGGTCGTCGCAAGGCTGGAGTTGGTTACGCTCTGGCCCTGCGCTGTCAAACCAGAAGAGGAAGTCTGGCCAACAAGATTCTGCAGCTTGTTGGTAGCGGACAGGGATCCAAAGAGTGCCGTCAGTCCTGAATTGGCATTTGAAGCTCGCGAATTCTTTACTTGGCCATCTGTCGACGCAGCCAGACTTTCAGAGACGACAATTGAAATTACATCATGCAAGCGGGCTGCCTTGGCGTCAGTTGAAAGTCGCACTAGCCGCCCCTGATCGCTCCATATGGAGCCGGGAGTCCGGACTTCAGCGTCCTTCTGGGCCCGCACGCGCTCCACGTAAGCTCGCAGCGCTTCCTCGGGCGGTGTTGGCTTCGCCTTCTCGGCAGACTTTCCACCGATAAGCTTCTTGCTGAAGATTCCTGCGTGGGCATTCGGCTGATTCGCAAGCAAAAGGACCCCCAGCAACACGACGACTTTCGCCGACTCTCGCATGCATGTTCCCGGTTTCATAAGTCGCCCCGCCTTGCTGTGTTCAGTTGCGCCGCCCCGGGTCCAGTCGCCTGAACGGTCAGGATAGGGCCGTTGATTGGTGTCGCAAAGACTCCGCTGTTTTCCGACTCTGCATTTCGAACGGCCCGCAGGCGAACCCTCACTGACTGGCCCGTCCGCGCCATTTCAAGGGCAACCGCTTCAAACTGGCCTTCCACCTTGGCGGATTCCTGATGGACGACGACCCGGTCCCCAGGCCGGATGACGACTGGCGGCATCGACGGGTGCACAACAGTTGGACCAGCTTCAACCAAGGTCGATCTCCCTTGTCGCGGCACCTGGCGTCCCTCTCCCAGGCTCTCCAGGTGGGCAAAAGTCAGGTTTTTGTGGACCAGAATCAGATGGCCGGGAGACTGAGGATTGTGCGGATCAGCGGTTAGTTGCCAGATTCCGCCTAGGCATGGGTCCCCGAATTGAGAGAGGATTGCTCCGCTTCCACCCTGCAATCCGGCCGCCGGAAGCTCGGCCTTTTCTCGTTGCTGTGCAGACATCGGCTCAACCATCGAAATTGCCCCGGAGAGTGTCATCATGGTCGCCCCAAGCAACGCCAGGTGACGCTTGCGCCCTGGCGGAGTCAGGTCTTCTTGCTTTTCCCGGATTTTTGCGGCTCTTCCGGTGCGCTGCATCGCTCTCCTCCGTTCCCGTGTCATCATCGATTCGACCTGTCCGTGGTCGATCGCTCCGTCGCTGTTCGGCCTGAACTAACGTGTCATATTGTTGACCTGGGAGTACATATCGTCAGCAGCTTTGATCACTTTGGAATTTGACTCATAGGCTCGCTGGGCCAATACCATCTGCACAAACTCTGTCACGACATCGACGTTTGAGTTCTCCAGGTATCCCTGTTGCAGATGCCCGAGGCCTTCCGTTCCGCCTGGGTTGCCGAGAACAGCATCCCCCGAGCTGAAAGTCTGGCGCAACAGGTTGCTGCCCATACTTTCCAAACCCCCGGGGTTGGCAAAGGTGACCAATTGAATCTGACCCAGTTGGGCCGGATTGGTCTGTCCCGGCAGGGTTGCGTTCACCAGACCGTATTGGGTAATGCTCACCGAAGTGGCGTTGGCGGGGATGGTAATGGTCGGCAACAGAGGGTCGCCATCGGTCGTGACAATCGTCCCCTGATTATTGAGATGAAACTGACCTGCCCGCGTGTAGGCAATCGTCCCATCAGGCCGCTGTACCTGGAAGAATCCCGGACCCTCAATCGCCACATCCAGAGGATTGTTGGTCTGATTCAGCTCTCCCTGCGTCATGATTACCTCGGTTGCTGCAGACTTCGTGCCGAGACCGATCTGAAGTCCTGCTGAAACAGTCGATTGCGATTGCGCTGCGCCCGGAGTTACGAGGTTTTGATACAGCAGGTCCTGAAATTGAAGCCGCAACTGACGAAATCCAGTCGTTCCGGAATTGGCGAGATTGTTGGCGATAGTGTCCAGATTCAATTGCTGTGCACTCATGCCGCTGGCGGCTGTATACAGGGCTCGGATCACGGTTGATTCTCCTTAAGATGGATGCGCCGCATCACACGCGCGGCAGGTCTTCGGTGGCCCATTTATTGAACTCAGTGTGGAAGATCGTCAGGGCTCTCTGCATCGTTTCAGCCTGGCGCTGCATGACTACAAGATCAAGACTGCCCTGAATCACATCCTCGTTGGCCGCCTCAATCGAACCCTGATGCACGATGGCATCAGTAGCCGGAATTGCCTGCACTTTGGGCGGAGGCGTATAACGATTCTTGCCTTCTGGAGCCAATTGCGTTCCCCGTGGAAAGGTGAACACACCAACGGCTGCAACGACACCACCTGCAACCGAAAGGGCTCCATCCACGCCAACAGAAATCTCCCCAGGCGGGACCGGAATCGGTCGGCTCTGGCTCGAAAGGACGAGCTCCCCTGCAGCGGTCACCAACTGCCCATCCCGGGCTCGATGGAAGCTACCATCACGTGTGTAGCGAACACCACTCGGCGACTGAACGGCAAAGAACCCCTGTCCTTCAATCGCCAGGTCCAGGGGATTGCCCGTAGGCGTCAAAACGCCCTGCCCCAGATCCAGATGATCGCCGCCAAGCACGCCAAAGTTGTTCACGGTTCCACCTAGCTGCGAATTGCCAGCCAGAGGATCGAGCAACACTGACCGGAAAAACTCCCGCTCCGCCCGATAGCCTGCCGTTTGCGTGTTCGCCAGATTTGAAGCAGCTGCATCCAGAGCCTGCGTGCGAGCAACCAAACCAGCAAAGGCTGCATAGTAGCCACTGTCCATTTGCCGCTCCCTCCCTTCGTTAAAAGCCGTCGAGCGGAAGCCATAACCTAGCCCGACGCAGGAGATAGGAGCAGAAAGAGGACCAAAATGCAGTGAGTAGGATTAGAGAGGATTTAATTAGATCAGGCGGCGGAAGCATCTGGAATTGACTCCGCCGCTTTGATTGCGCAGGCAGGAATCAATGAGGCGTCCCGCCCACTTCTGAATCTGTTTCTGAAACTTCAACCGCCACGACATCATGTTCAAGGCAATCCGCGAGTTTCATCCGGCGCGACCGTCCGTGGAAACGAAAGCAGCCCGAGGCTACTGCAGGCCATCACAGATGATGGTCACCGCAAACGACGTATCGTCGAAACGGTAGTGATGGTGCAGCCGAAACTCAGGAGCCTGCACGTGAATGTTGTAGTTGCTGCCCGTAATGACCGCCGGAATCGAGAGTCCGCAATTGGCTGACAGGTCTGGAACCCGGCCCTTCCACGCCCCGGCCAGCATGTTGCACACCTCGCCAATCGCATCCTTGACGGTGTCATCGATCTCTGGAAACTCCATCCCCGTCAGCTTTGCGGCGATATTGAGTGCCGCTGACCCCCCGGAACGAAAGACGCAGGCACCGCTCAGCAAACCGCCAAAACCTACCACCGCTGTGATCGTTTCCTCTTCTTCCTCCGGCGCTTCATCGATGAGATGGCAGCATGCTCCAAGCATCATGTTGAACACCTCCTCGACGCTCAAGTCGAGGTTTTGGGGGTCAGAGACAAGGTGTAGATTCTCTCGCAACGATTGCGTCATCGGTTTCTCCGTTTCATGTGGGGCGCCAAGCCATAGCCCGGCTCCCCTCCGTATTCCATTCAATACCATGGTTCCCCTCCTCGGGGCGTCAGACGCCTTGAGCTGCCGCCAGCAGTGGGAGCACACGCTCTTTCACCTGCTCTGCTGTAAAGGGTTTCCGAATATATCCCTGGGCCCCGCAAAGGATGGCCTGCTTCACATGCTCTTCGCTCGATTCAGTAGTGATCATGACGACCGGCACACCGGGAGCCAGATTCTGCGCGCGAATCTGGCGCAGAAACTCCAACCCATCCATCGAAGGCATATTGATGTCCGAAAGAATGAGGTGTACCGTCTGGCCCTTCAGCACCTCAAGCCCATCCGTGCCACTCCCTGCTTCAAGCACCACCATGGGGTCCAACCCCGCCTGGCGAAGAGATCGCTCAACAATCTTCCGCATCACAGTTGAATCGTCCACGATCAGAATTCGCAACTCACTCATTCGTCAATACCTCAGCTTTTGCGGTTATCGGCGGTGCTAACCCAATCTTCAGTACCGCTGTTCGATTCTTGCGGAATTCATCCGCGTCTTGTCCCAGACCCATTCAGGGTCAGGGGAACGTCCCGTCATCGGAATTCGTCAAATCCGGACCAAAACCGGCTGCGTTCCATCAACTTGCTGCAAGGGAACAGATCACATCCTCAATACTTCCTTTGGCCGGCAACGGCCCTGACTGTCGCTCCAGCCACATCCGCAGCCACAGGCAGTCGTGCACCCGCACCAGCCGCGCCTCCACTGGTTTGGCCCGCTCCACTGCTTTGACCAACACCCGGGTCAACGGCGATTCGGAAAAGGTCTCAACCAACAAAATCTGCGGATACGTTGAACTCAACATCCGCTCATGTGCCTCATAGAACCGAGAAGCACGCACCAAACCCGACTCAACGCGTAAGCCGAGCATCCGCTCGACAGCCAGAGTCACCACCGGGTCCAGCCTCTCTTCAAAGCCGAGATACAGTATCTGCCCCCCAGCCACGCGAATCGGCAAGGCTCCAAAGGCCTCCACAAAAAGCCTCGGCATCACAACTGCCATCGCCTCGGGGTCGTGATACTCGAGCGGCAGAACCGGGCAGCTCCATTGCAAGCTTAAAGCTCGGGTGACCAACTGCTCGGAAACGCCGTACTGATGCACCAGCCATCCGCCGAGCTTTCCCTGACCCGCTTCCCGTTGAGTCTCGAGCGCCTGGCGCAATTGTTCAGAGGTAATCCATCCCTGCTCCAGCATCACCAGACCCAGGGGGATACGATGGCGATGGGTGGAGGCTTCTCCCAGTCTGCCTTCCAACTCCCGCCGAATCGCAGCTTCAAGTCTTGCTGCAGTGCAGCTGGCCGAACAACTCCATCCTCCCTCGAAGATGGGTGCAGAACGGCTACGCCACAGGTGCAACCATCCCGTCGAGCAATTGGGATTGCTGCAGTTGGCAAAAATCCCGGCTGCGCCAGCATTCCTGCTGTCTTTCGTACCGGATAACGCTCGCTGCACCTCCGTCGCGTCCCGAGTAACGGAAAAGTTCGCTAGGCCAGTTCCCTCTGAGCCAACCTGAAGCCGCGATCTCTGACTGTCCGAGGCCGTCAACGCTCTGCTGGTCGAGCTCCCTGGGCTTCTTTCTCTTAGAAAAGGCATCGAATACTCTCCAGCCGCTTTTGCGGCTCCGCCACTTCTGTCACCCGCAGTCCAAAGTTGCCGTTCACCAGCACCACCTCGCCTCGTGCCACGATCTTGTCTCCGACAATCAAGTCGACGGGGTCGGTAATGTGGCGATCCAGTTGCACCACATCGCCCGGTCCCAGATCGAGAATTTCGCCCAGCGGCATCTCTCGCGCTCCAAAGCGCAAAGAGGCTTCCAGTTCAACATCGAGCAAAAGTTGGAGTCCAGGTGACAGCACGCTTGTGAACGACCCATCAAAGGATGAATCCTGAGGCGCATTCGGAGGCTTCGAGACTCCTGCCGCCGGTAAGCCAACCGGCGGTCCGGCCGCAGTTCCGGCACTTGTGGGGGATGCTGGGGCTACCTTTGAGTTCTTCGCCGTCGCATCCTTCGCCACTTCCACGACAGCTGGCTTTGGAGCGCGAACCCCATTGTTCACCTGAATCGACCAGGTCTTCTCGCCCGCCTTCAGTTGGAAAGCACGCGAAAGCTTGCTCTCTCCATCGATGGGTAGAAATGCAGTGACTCGGCATTTTCGCCCCGTCTTCGCATAGAGTTCCCCAGAGGCAGCATCCGCCACTTCCTTGAGTAGCTCTGCCCAGCCAGCCTTTTGGTCGGTACCCTCACCAAGCAGGGTCGCTTCCGCCAGAGCGGCATCGAGAAGAACAGAAAATCGACCCTCTTCCTCGCCTTCGATGGTGGCCGCAAATCCAAATGCCCCAGAAGCCATCGGCCTGGGCAAAGACTCTGCGAGCACCGGCTCCCCACTCAACGCCTGCGAGAACAGGCTGATAGCCACGCGGGTCCAACACTCGAGGTAGTTCAGCTTTTCAGTCATAAAAATTCACTCATTCGGTCGGGTGGAGAATACGTCCTGTCTGGGATGTAGAATTCGCGAAGGCTGCTCAAGCACCGGACGCCGCATCCGCTGCCGCTTCTACTCGAGCGCCGCGGTGGGGGCCTAGTCGCACTGGCTGAGCGTGAAAAAGAAGCTGCCCTCCGGCGCGCAACTCAGCTCCGGTGTTGGCGGCCAGATTCAATCGAATGACTTTACCGATCGCCAGGTCCTCCAGTTCTCTCGCCTCGATCCGGACCGAGGGTAGCTGAAGTGAAGCGCCAAAGTTGAGATTTCGTACCGTTTTTTCGATACGCTCCCGAGACTCCACAGCGTGGCGACGACGTCCACCCCACTCCCCTGTCAGCCGGCGCAGGATCGTATTCGCAACCACGGCCGGGAAGGCCAGGTTCAATAGACCTGAGGACTCCTGCATGCGTACTTCAAAGCTCAGACAGAGCGTCTTTTCGGTAACCGGCATGATCCGCGCCGTTTGCGTCTGCATCTGGCGGCGCTCGAAGTTGAAGCTCAATCCAACCGGTTGCCAAGCGGTAGTCAGCTCGCGACAGACGATTTCAATGACAGAGCCCATGATGGACTCCTCGATATCCGTCAACTCACGCAAAGTACCGGCCTGCCCCTCACCCCCCAGCAACAAATCGATAACCGAGGGAGCGATCCCGAGGTCGAGCTGCAATACCGACAAGGCCCCGAGTGGCTCAAGGCGCACCGAGCAAACATAGGAAATCTCTGGAATCCGAAGCAGGAATTCGTTGAAAGTAATCTGCTCCGCAGAAACAAGATTCACCTGAAGTCGAGTCCGTAACCAGGCAGATAGATTGTGTGTCAGGTTTCGCGCGAACAGGTCATTCAACATGCTGATAGCACGCAACTGGTCCGTAGAAATCTGGCCTGCGGAACCAAAGTTATACGGCAGTATCCGCGCTCGAATCTCAGGCTTGGCCTCAGGAGACGACGTCCGGGCGGCCTGAAACAAGGCGTCAATTTCATCCTGCTTGAGAGTCTTTTCCATATCCAAACTCTTTCCTAGTCGGCGGCCAGATCAAAGAAAAATCGAAGGCTGAAGGGGAGCTATTGTCCTGTTTCAGGCCAGATTCATGGGGAATTCCCAATCTATTCCCGACAATCCGCTCAACCACAATGGCTCGCCTCAGTTGCTGGCCCGCAAACTATTGGTAGCTCCCAGAGCATTTCGCGCCGGTGGTCGGTCAACAGTTCGGTCACCCAGTTTGCTCGACCCTCGCCGCGCCCGTTGGCGCTCAGAATTTGTCCGCATTGAAAGATCCGCAAGCGCGGAGCGAAGATGCAACACAGCCGAAGCATGGATTTGCGATACACGAGACTCAACCACGCCCAGGGCCAAACCGATCTCGCGCATGGTCATCTCCTCGTAGTAGTAGAGGGTCATCACCAGGCGTTCCCGCTCCGGCAGATCCTGAATCGCCCCGGAAAGGCGTTCCTCCATTTCACCGCGGAGGCAGTGATACAGAGGGTCCTCTTCTGGCCGTCCCGGCACGTACGCCAGTTCTTCCTCCCCGGAGTCTTCATTGCGCTCCAGATGCAGAGTGCCGATCTCAAGGCCCTTCAAGTCTCCGAGCAATTGCTGATAGGCATCCAGCGTTACTCCCATTTCGACCGCGACTTCGCTCTCCGATGGCCCATGTCCCAACCTCGCAGTCAGAGCACGGATCGCCTCTTCCACCGCCCGGCCCTTGCGACGCAACTCCCGAGGACTCCAGTCAAGAGTGCGTAGACTGTCCAGAATGGCCCCGCGAATGCGAAACTGCGCGTAACTGCGAAACTGAACCTTCTTGGTCGGATCAAATTTTGAAAATGCATCCATCAGCCCGACAATACCGGCCGAGAACAGGTCATCAATATCGACATGCTGTGGGAGTCGCTCGTGAATCCTCCGGGCCAGAAATCGGACAATTGGCAAATGTTCAAGCAGCACCCGCTCTTCTTCTGCCGTCAGATCGACGCGATTGACTCGGCCAGGAGGGTAGGAACGAGCACGACCAGATCCCTCAGCAGCAACAGGTTCGCATGCTTCGCCAGCCTGACCCGGGTTCGAGGCCGCATTCCTCGCACCGGTTGCAGCATGGATACCGTTTGAGTTGTTGCAGATATCAGAGACATCCACGACCGGTGACCCCATTCGCCTGCTTCCATCGGTCACCTTTCCCTGCCCATCGATTGCTGCCATTGTCCTACCTCACATACACCCGGCATTCGTCCATTCCGCCTTCCTCCAGGGAATCCGGAAGACGGATTTCATACGGTTTCATCGCACTGATTGCACCGAAAGACAATGGAATCCAATTGAAGTCATCCCTAAGCCGGATCTCATCTAAACCCAATTCGTTACCCTTGAACCAAACCGTCGATGAGGCGTGTAAACGCCTCTCGTTCCGACTATCGCACCGTCCCCATGTGCCGCAGCCGAGTCTCCGGCGGAATATCAACTGCCGCAATCACCGCCATTCGTGGCACCCACGGCTCAATCCAGCGCTTGATGTGATATCGAGCCGGACTCGGTGCTAGAAGCACGGGAAGGGCCGTTGAGGGGACCGAGGCAATAAGCTGCCTCAAAGAATCTGCAAGCCGTCGCACCAACGGCGTCGAAGGCCGCGAACTGGCTGTTAATTGGCGCTGCCCGGCGTCCTGGGCAAGTACAGAAAGAATCTCGTCTTCGAGTGCCGGATCCAGCAGCAACACCGGCAACTGCCCGTCCGTGTCGAGCAGAGACTGAATCAGCCGACGACCCATCGCGTGCCGCGCACACTCCACCAGGCTGACCAGTTGCTTCGAAATCGGAGCCATCTCAACCAGCGCCTCCAAAATCGCGCCCATATCCCGAATGGATACCCGTTCTCGCAGAAGTTGTTCGAGCACCCGTTGCACCTCGCCAAGAGTCAGTAGCTTCGGCACCAGCTCTTCCATCAGCTTGGGATGGGTTTCGTTAAGTCCGTCAAGCAAACGCTTGGTCTCGGCCCGTCCCAGCAGTTCATGAGCGTGCTGCCGCATCATTTCACCCAGATGGGTCGTAATCACTGTCGATGAATCAACCACCGAATACCCGGCCGCAATCGCCTGATCTTCCAAAGCGGAAGCAATCCACAGTGCTGGCACACCAAAAGCTGGTTCCCGCGTCTCTTTGCCGGGGAGCGGACGACGAACACCTTCGGCAGAAACCGCCAGCAGTTGACCACCTTCCGTCTGCCAGCGGCCTATCTCAATCCCCCGCAGTGAAAACAGATATTCACGTGGACCCAGCCGTAGGTTGTCTGAAATATGAACAGGCGGCACCAGAAAGCCCAGTTCCTGGGAAAGTTGACGTCGCAGTGTACGCACGCGGCCAAGCAACTGCCCACCCTGCTTTTCATCTACCAGCGGAATCAGCTGGAAGCCAATCTCCAGCGTCAGCTCTTCCAGCTTGAGCAGTCCGGCCATCTCTGCCGGGGCAACAGATTCGCCCGGTTTTGCTTTCGCCAGCCCTGCACCCGGTCCAATAGCCAACGCTCCAAGCTCCTCCTGGCCACTGCGCACCGGTCCAAGGCTGCGCCCCGCCAGCACCAGCCCCGTAGAAACCAGAAGAAACGCAAATTTGGGCAGGCCCGGAATCAGGCAGAGTGCAGCGCTCACCCCGGCCGCCATGTACAGCGTTGCCGGATTCTCGAAAAGCTGGGAGCGCAACTCGCCTGATAACGTCACGGCTGAATTGGTGCGGGTCAGGGTAATCCCCCCGGCGACTGAAACCAGCAACGACGGGATCATCGTCACCAGCCCATCGCCCACCGTCAACACCGTGTAGGTGCGAACGGCTTCACTCAGTTCCACGCCCTGTTGCAAAGTTCCAATGAGCAGGCCGGCAACAATGTTAATTGCCGTAATCAGAATGGTTGCCAGCGAATCTCGCTGATTAAAGCGTGCCGCTCCGTCCATCGCCCCGTAAAACTCTGCTTCCCTCGCGATGGTCTGACGACGGCGTCGCGCTTCCTGCTCGTTTATCAGCCCGGCATTCATATCAGCATCGATAGCCATCTGTTTGCCCGGAAGAGCGTCGAGCGTGAATCGGGCCGTTACCTCGGCCGTCCGCACCGCGCCATGGGACACAACCAGGAACTGGATCGCGATCAAGGCCAAAAAGAGTACAAAGCCAACGACGTAGTTCCCGCCGACAACAAATTGGCCAAACGCCTCAATCACCTTCCCGGCAGCTGCCGTTCCCTCGGAGCCATGCAGCAGAATGCGTCGGCTAGAGGCGATGTTCAAAGCGAGGCGAAACAGCGTCAACAGAAGCAGGAGCGTCGGGAACACGCTTAACTCAACGGCCCGGCGCACCTGGACAGCTGAAAGAAACACAATCACCGACGCAGCCATCGAAAGCGCCAAAAGCATATCGAGCACCGCCCCCGGCAGCGGTACCAGCATGACGAACATCACACTGATGGCTGCGATCGGGAGCAGATACTCGCGCAATCGGCTCCAAATTCCTGCCAGACTCCCCCCGGGGGCTCTGATCACAACAGCGGTACTCATTGCTCTCCTCCCGCAACCGGGGGTACGGACGACAAATTGGTTTCTTGTGCCTGCTTTCCATTCGGCCTTGTAAGGGAAGTGCCTGTCACGCGATTTCGCGCCTGTCCAGACCGCCGCGGACCAGTTCCGGGAATCACCGCGCCTGTCGTTCCAGAATTTGACCCGGTCTGGTTCGATGGCCCCGATTGCGTTGAATTCTGATCAGATCCATGCATCCCCGGTTCAGGGGCTCGCTGCCGGGTGGTTCGAACACGGCGCTGCCGCATCTCCTCCTCAACACGCTGACGATAGAGAAAAGCCAGGATCGAGGCCACGGCAGCATACAAATCCACCGGAATCGGCTCCCCAGGCTCGACAAATCGATAGAGCGAACGCGCCAGGGGAGGGTTTTCGAGGATTGGAACGCCTGCCCAACGCGCCTGATCTTTAATCTCCTCTGCCAGAAGGTTTCTGCCCTTTGCCAAAACTTTCGGAGCCTCCATCGTTTCAAAATCAAAATCGAGCGCTACCGCATAGTGCGTCGGATTGGTAATCACCACTGCCGCCCGTGAGACGTCCGCCTGCAACCGGCGTCGCCTTGCCTGCCGCTGCAGGTTCCGAATCCGCCCGCGAATCTGGGGATTCCCTTCCGACTCTTTGTACTCCTCACGCATTTCCTGGCGGCTCATCTTGAGGCGCTGTTCGCGGCTGCGCCATTCCACCAGGTAGTCGATCAAGGCCCATGCAAAAAGCAGCCATGCGGCAACCAGCAGGAGCTGGTAGACCTCGCTCCCAAGCGCCACCATCCGTACCGAGGAAAAGGGTGGCATGTCCCATTGGCGCTCCAGTCGATGCACGGCAAACACTGCCAGAAAGGAGGCGGGTATCATCGATTTGCCGAGCCGTGATGCCGATCGAAGGGAAAACAGGTTCTTCAAATTGCTCAGCGGATTTACCCGGTCCAGCTTGAACCCAACAACCTGAGGATGGACATGGATGCCGCCTGTCTGGAGAATCCCTGCTCCCAGCGCCGCTCCGGCTACCGCAACCCCAACCATCCCTATGGGCCCCAGCACCGACAGAGACATTGTGACGAGAGAACGCATGGTCGCATCCACTCTGCCCGGCTCCCAGGCTGTCACTGCACCGAGGGCGAGAAATTCACTCAGCGCAGTCGCCCATGCGGTCAGGAATCGAGGACCAACGACTCCCAGCAGCACCACCCCGGCCAGAGTTCCAGCAGCTGAACACAGCTCCCTGCTATGCAGCAGATCCCCGTCGCGGCGAGCTTTCTCCCGTCTCTGCGGGGATGCCTGTTCTGTGCGGTCGCCAGCCATCGC
Source organism: Acidobacteriota bacterium (assembly GCA_025359885.1). Classification (GTDB taxonomy): domain Bacteria; phylum Acidobacteriota; class Terriglobia; order Terriglobales; family Acidobacteriaceae; genus Acidicapsa. Next base: position 101,509 of record JANYDG010000114.1, on the reverse strand, counting down.
TAGCCTCTCCCGCCCGGTACCCCTTGCGCGATCAATCGTTCGGCTACATCCAGCAGGCTGCTGAAGCGAGCTTCAATAAATCGTGGCCAGAGTGCCAGGGAGCCGATCAGAATCGCAAAACCGGTCAACGTCTTGAATGGCACGGACAGCGAAATTACCGGCAGCTGCGGCGACAGCTTGCCCATCAGCGCAATCGATACCTCCACCAGTACGGTGGCAGCCAACACGGGTGCCGCCAGCTCGAGCGCAGCAAAAAACGAGCCAGAAAGCAGCGGAACAAGCGTCCGCGCAGACGATGGTATGCTGTCCAGCGCAAAACTACCCGGTGGCACAGCATCAAAGCTCCGCATCAACGAAGCCAGCAGAATGCGGTCCAAACCCGCCGTGATCATGACCAGAATCCCTAAAAGTTGAAAAAGATCCCCCATCAAAGGTGTTTGAATCTCCGAAGCCGGGTCGAGAAGATTGACCAGCGAAAAGCTGAACTGCAATCCCACAATCTGCCCGGCCACCAGCAACATCTCGTTGAAAAGACTCAGGGACAAGCCGTAGATTGCCCCCACAGCCACCTCCCCGAGCAGGCCCGGGAAACTCAGAGAGACTGGCGGCAAAGATGAATTCCCTGCTGCTGCGACCGTGACGGTTGGTACCAGCAGCCAGCAAATTGTTACCGAGAGAGCGATCTTAGTTCTTGCCGGTAAAACCCGCGATGAGAAGAAAGGTGCAAGCGCCAGCATCGTACTCACACGCACCAGCGCAAGACCCATTCCGGCAGCCAAGGCAGCCCAGTTGGTTGTGTTCAAAGCTGAAATCATTCTCATCCGTCTCGGCGACCCAGGATCGCTTGAAAACCTTAGTGGATGTAGCGGCGCAGATCCGTAAACAGGAACAGGGTGTAGGCAGTAATTCGATGGAGGAACCAGGGCATACCCGCCGCCAGTATCGCAACCACCGCAAAGAGGCGAGGGACAGCGGTCAGCGACTGCTCCTGGAGAGACGTCAACGTCTGTACCAGGCTGAGCAAAAAGCTGAGCAACGCTGCCGCCAGCAGAATAGGGGCAGCCACCATCATCGACTCCTTTAAGAGTTGACGCAGAATTTCGGCGACTTGATCCGGGGACATTTTTCCTCTCCATCCTTCGGCGCATCAAGCATTCAAAAGCTCTTCAGCAGCGACCCAGCGACCAGGTTCCACCCATCCACCATCACAAACAGCAGGATCTTGAGCGGTGTCGATACAACCACCGGCGGCAGTTGGAACATGCCAATCGAGGTCGTCACGGCAGCCGTCACCATGTCAATCAGCAAAAATGGCAGGTAGAGCACTGCGCCAATCGCAAACCCAGCCTTCAACTCCGACAGCATGTAGGCGGGTACGACGGCGCGCATCGGCAGATCCTCGGGTCGGGCAGGACGGGGAACCTGCCCTGCTGCTGCAAACAGGGCCAGGTCCTTTTCTCGGGCATAACGGAGGAGAAATGTCTTGATCGGCCTTGCGCCGAGGTCTATCGCCTCCCAGCCCGTTACCTGCCCCTGCCGATAAGGCGTTACGGCCTGCTGTTCCACTGCAACCAATACAGGCTGCATGAGAAACCAGGTCATCACCAGGCCCAGGCCCAGCAATGTGGGATTCGAAGGTGCCGTCTGCGTGCCCAGGGCCTGACGAAGAAAATGGAAGACAACCATCAGCCGGACCATCGGGGTCACAGCCATCACCAGTGCTGGCAGAAGGGTGATGATCGTGAGCACAAAAAGAATTGTCCACGGAGTCGAATCGCCGGGATGCAGCTTGGCATTGAGATCTGGCAGCAGCGGGGCCGCCGGAAGGGCCGCCAGCAACGACTGGAAGTTCACCATGAAATCCTTCCCTGCTGCCGGATACTCCCGTAAAGGCTTCGTGCGGGGAGGAGAGAAGGCTTGGGTACCTCCCCGCAACCGAGACCAGATTCAATCGGGTAACTTAGCGGGAAGAAAGTAGCGCCCGCGTCTGGAGAGGTTGCTACCAGCAGTCGTACCCCCTCCGCCTCGACCAATGCAAGCGATTGGCGTGGCCCCAGAGAAATGCGCTCGATGACCGCGAGTCGTGCAGGGGTCTGTGAAGCGCGCTGCCAGAGGCGGAGCAGCCAGCCAAGTCCGCCAGACGAAAGGGTGCCTGAGGGACCACCTGGAGTTGAAGAGGACGCGCCGTGGCCAGCCAACATGCGACTCCCTTCCGTCGTCTTGTGTTGCTCAAAATCCATGCAGATCCCACCCCTTCAAAGAAGTTGCCCGTTTGACTTCCCAGCGGCACGTTCATGCCAGCCGTGTCACGCGAACAGCAAGCCGCGTATCCACAACTTCAAACTCACTCCACGCCAGCTGCACTTCTCCAGAAGCAAGTGGCAAGTCTTCTCCATGCCCCCATAGCGTTTCAATCACCTCGCCGGGAGCCATTGACAGCAAGTGACGCACGCGAAAGTTGCGAACCGGAACCGACACCGCAAGCTCAACCGGCAAGCGCGCACACGCAGGAGAAAGTCGCAAAGCACCCATCTCCTGGTGAACTCCGCCATCGCTCAACAGGGGACCTTGGTGCCCCAAAAAGCTGCTCCCACCCCCCACCAGGCCACCTGAGTTGGAACCCGCGTCCGAGGCACCTGCCCCAAGCTGCCCCGGTTGTGCAAAGGAGGAAGAATTTTGAGATGCTGCTTGAGTCGCCATGAGTCCTCGATTGCCGATAAAGGAGCAATAGAATGTCCAAAGTTGGGACAAACCAATTGGAAGAATTTAAGAATGGAAAAGACTGTTCCTTCGAGCCCAATCATCGAATTTTCTAACGTGCAAACCAAAACCGAGGCAGCCAGGGAGCTGGTTGCCTCGGAATAGGATTGGAAGGTTGTTGTGAATGGAACTTTCCGAAGGGCGCATTGGGCTGATTTATTTTTCGGGCCGATTCGTCCTTCGCAGTCACTTGGTTCATGCTGACATAGGGCAACGGACTTACGATTGCCCAGTTTCCAGCTCCGAGTCGCTCGCATCAGCCAACTCAATGGACCATGTTGATCGTTTCCTGTGCAACCGTGTCAAAAGTCGTTACCGCCTTTGAATTTGCCTCAAAGGCCCGCTGCGCGATGATCAGGTTCGAAAACTCGGCAGAAATGTTGACGTTCGATTGCTCAAGGGCAGCATCCTGAAAGCCTCCCAGCCCTCCCGATCCAGAGATTCCGATCGAAGCCGTTCCGCTGGCCTGGGTGGTCGCGTAGTCACCGTTGCCGAGTGCGTTCAATCCCTGCAGATTGACAACACTCGCGAGAGCCAGTTTCCCTACTGCCAGTTGCTGGCCATTGGCAAAAGTCGCGTTTACGGTCCCATCCGCCGTAATGTTGAATCCCTGATACTGACCGCTCGGATAGCCATCCTGCGTCGTCGCAGAGACGGCTGAATTTGCACTCTCCTGGGTGAGAGTCGGCTTACCAGCAGAACCCAGGATATTCCAGGTGAAACTCAAATTCGCAGCTCCATCGGTCAAACCGGTGAATCCGATGCCAGCCACGTTCGCCGCCGGTGCGGTCAGATTTCCGCTCGTATCAAACGTAAGCGTGCCCGTATTGTTCACGGCTGCCGTTGATTCTCCCGCAGGCAAAGCAATCGAGTAGCTCCAGGCATTGGTTGCAGTCTTTGTATAAGTGATCGTCGCCACATGACTGGTTCCAAGCGAGTCATACAGCGTAATCTGCCCCGGAACGGTCGTCCCGACCGCCGCAGCTGCATTCAAATTCGCGGTCATCGTGAATTTCGTCGAAGCATTCGGCGGCTCTACCTGGCCAACCGGAATGCTGATGTTGGTCAGCGGAGAATTGGTATTGACAATGCCTCCCACCGCCGGGTAACCCATCACATGCAATCCTTCCTGGGTTGTCAGGTTGCCGTTGAAATCCAAACCAAAGTTGCCATTGCGCGTGTAGACGTTGGTGTTGCCGTGGTTCAGGACAAAGAATCCGTTGCCATTGATTGCTACATCTGTCGAATTACCAGTCGATGCAATGCTGCCCTGGGTGTACTGGTTTTCAATGCCCGCGACCGAAACTCCCGATCCCAGTTGAATCAGATTGCCCGATCCGGATTGAGCCAGCTCCTGATAAAACGTGTCGGCAAAGCGCACTTCCTGCGACTTGTACCCCGTCGTGTTGAGATTGGCCAGATTGTTGGCAATCGTGTTCAATGCCGTCGAATCTGATTCCAGACCCGTAAGTGGAATGTAGAAACTTGCCATGAGAACTCCTCCAAAAGAATGAAATCGGTAGATGCCCAGGAAGCGGTTTAGGCTGCCGGAGACGGTTCTCGGTTGACCGCCTGCGATTGCGCCGCGGAAGAGTGAATCTGCCCTGTGTCCTTTGCCCTCGCGGGATGCTAGCGAACAGGAATATCCCGAATCCTCGGTCCTTTTGTTGCCTGATGCGCACGTCCGTCGAGAGCGTGCGCTACGGCATGTGCGGCAGGAGTCGCGGCAGGCATACTCAGATTTCCGTGCGCTGCGGGCCGCGAACCCGATGCGGCGTTCCCCTGCAAGTTCCCGTATGTTCCTTGAGAGCCGCTTTGAGCCACCTGCCCCCCGCTCAGAACTGGCCCCAGTGCCGTTGTGGATGACTCCTGGCCGTTACCCGCTGGAATCGCATGCCCCGTGGGCACCGGAGAAGTGACCGTTCCCAAAACCAGCGCCAGGTTCTGATTCATCGAAATCAGCTGCTCCAGGCTGTTGATCTGCACAAGTTGGTTCACATAGGCATTCGGATCCGTCTGGGAGGTTGGGTCCTGATTTTGCATCTCGGTGACGAGCAGCGTCAGAAAGTCATTCGAGGTGATCGCACCTCCCGTCCCTGCTGCCGGAGTACCTGCGGTTGCACTCGGCGTGGCCATGGGCTTCAACTGGCCCACGCCGCCCATGACTCCGGGGCTCAGGCCTGGTTGCGGTACAGTTTGATTTCCCTGGCCCTGCGTGGATTGCATCCGCGTAGCCTTGGTTCCCCCCGGTTTCGGAGCCCCTCCGCTGGTGGCAAATGGACTCTCAACAGTCATGCCTGCTGCGTTACTCCAGATACTGCTCATCAATCTTTCTCCTTTCCGAATTCCTTTTGATTTCGAGCTCACTGCAACCAGGAATTCTCTCCTGGCCGACAACCTGCGCCTTTATGCCATCAGCGAAATCCGCTTTCCCGTCAATCCACCGACCGCGTCGTACGACTGGTCCAAACCTGCGCCTGGGGGCCGCGCACCCGCTCCCAGCTGTCCATCTCCGCCGGAAGGAATCGAAGGCACCCGGCTCCCGGGCTCGTTCGATCCCTCACCGGCCGATCCCCGAGAGGAATGCCCGCCCCCACCGGAGCCGGCCTGAGTCCCACGATTCTCCCCTGAACCCGAATCTGGCCTCAACTCTCCAGCCGTGCGATGAGACAAAACTGTCAGGCTCTCTACAGGCGTGTGACGATCCGTCATCCAGCCCGCCAGAGAACCCAAATGCTCTGCCAGGGCGGCACCCGACGCCGATGACTGCGCCTCCAGCGCCGCATGCACCCCGCTTCCATTGGAATGAACCCGCAACTCAATGTATCCAAGGTTCGGGTCCTGAAACCCCACTTCCAGACCGCGCGTTCCGAAAGACGAGCGGCCAGCGTGTCCCTCCTCGATCCGGGCGCCTCCGATCGACTCCGCCCGGGTGATGGACGTACCCTCCCTGAAGCTCTTCGAATCTTGTATATCGATGGCTTGAAACGGATCGCGCAACCGCTCGGCCTGTGTCATTGACTCAATCGATGACCCCGAAACGGCCCGTACCCCCGACTCTCCCGTCGCCAAACTCCCTGTTGAAGGAACCGGGGCGGCGTGGCCTGAAGCCAAATCAGCCGCCAAATCAGCCGCCAACCCGGCCGGCGAAGCCGCGAGCCACTTCCGATCGTTCTGTCCGGAGCCAGGCGAAATCGATTCCACCCCCACACGAGCCGAGGATGCGGCGGACAGCGTCGCGCCTTTGCTTGCCACAATCGTCCTCAACCTCGGCATGGATACGACCGGTTCCCCGCCGGCCGTGGCCCTCTCGTCGCCTCGAGAAGCATCCAGGTGACCTGTCTCAACAGGCTTCACGCGTCCGATTGCTGGTATGGCCAGCGGTTCACCCCGATCGAGGACCCGCGGTGCTTCTGGAATCGCTCGAAAGCTCGCAGGACGCGACGGCGTAGATCCAGCCGCCACAGCTGCCGTCCCTTCGTCGATTGGCATCGGATTCCCATTCAGAGACGGCTTTACCCGCATCTGGGCTCCATTCGAACCCGAAGAATCACCTTGATTCGTGTCAAGCGCCGGACCTTGCTTCACACTTGAATCTGGCAGATTCGTTTGCGCTACCAGTGCTCCCTCACCCGACGCGCGCAACCCAAATCGCTCTTCCGCGACTTCCGGAAACGACCAGGGAACCGGCACCTCAGGCCTGTTGCCTGACACAGGTGCATTTGGGCCTCGCTGAGGTAGAGCCACAGCGTCCACCCTCTGGTAAAAGGGATTGGCCATCGAAGCCTGTGGTTCCCGCGCAGCCATCAAGGGCACCCTCAGACTCGATACAGTCGAGCGGAAGGAATCGAGTTCAGAGTGCGCGGCTTGACCCTCGCGCAGGCGATCCCCGGCAATCGGTGCAACCAGGTTCACCACCGGGAGTGAAGATGCGGCCTGCATCGGTCTCTCACTCGAACCTAAAACCTCAGCCTTTGCCGGGGTCGGCAATGGCAGCAAACCAGGATGCAAGTCAGGATGCAAATCGGGATGCAAATCAGCAGGCGACTCAGGTCGCAAGCGGACCTGCTCACTCGTTGTCTGCCAAAACAGCCCAGCGACAGCCGCAGCGGGCCCGGGGGATTCGACCCGCGCAACCAGCCTGGCTCCATCGGCTCCGTCGGCTTGCCGGGGAGGGTCTGCAACAGTCGCGTCTTTGAGCCCTGCACTTCGCAGATCCGCAGAACCCGCATCGAATCGTGCCAATCCTCGGCCGCCCACTTCCGGAAGCACGGAGTGCCCCAGAATGGTACCGCCCATTGGGGAGATTGATTTCCCTGGTCCATTTGAAAGACTTGAAACCTTGGAGAGCTCTGAAAGTTGTGAGCCATCTGAACCATCTGAACCATGTGAACCAGTTGAACTGTTTGAGGCAGCGGACTCAACCGGTCGGAAATGCTCAGCAGCTTCACCGTCAGTTTTCGATTGGGCCCATTGCCTGATGGAGGGACTCATACCCTGGGCGCCACTGATCACTATCTGTCGACTGCGTGTCTGGTCGAGTGAGCCAGAATGCGCCGCCAGCGAGGGTTCCAGGTCACTCCTCACAGCAAATTGCGGGCTCGGACCAACTCCGTCATGCAAGCCTCTCGGCGAAGCCGTAGTTTCGATTGAGGAAGCAGCGTCCATTGATGGAGTTTCACCTATCGAAGACAACCGCTTTGGCCCTTCGTAGATGCCCTTCCCGTCCTGTAAAGGGCTTTTGGCTGGAGCAACTCCGGAATTTGATCCAAGTTGAGCTTTGAAATCAGGGCGGGCTACGGCCGGGCTCCCGTGCCCCGAAACCGAGTTTGCGTCCGGCTCAACGAGGGTGAAAACCTTGTCGGCAGCACCGAGCAACCCGTCGTCGCTGCTGTCATGCAGGGAGTTCGGTATCGAAGGTTGTCCATCCCGGCGATCGGACGCGAGCGGGCGAGCGATACCAGCGAGTCCATGCGATCCTGCATCTTCGCTGGTCGATAATGCGGCCGGCCGGACAACAAAGACTACCGAAGGGATCTCGACAGGGATTGTGGCCGGCAAAACGGTTGCTGGCTCAACCATCTTTCTGTTCCCCGATAGCTCGAGAATCGCCGCCGGTCTCTGCACGGACTCGGCAACCGATTGGGCCATTGAGACCAGGGCTGGCGTCCCAACCAGATCGACCCGTGCCTGGGTTGAACCTCCCCGCTTTCCTGCCGCCGGCTGCAGCTGGCGTGAGTCGCTTTGGGAAGCCCGCTCACCCACAGCCCCTGACCTTGGTGCGACACCCACCTCGATGCCCAGCGCTCTTCCGTTACGAACCTGGCCTTTACCCAGCCCGGTTCCAAGCCCAACTCCAAGCCCAGACTTACTCGCCGCCCCTGAACTGGATCGGCCAGAAAGCTCCACGTCTCGCCTCGGTTCCTCGATCGGCCGGTCGCCCCAAATCGTCGCAAACGATAGGCCGGATGTATCTTTCGAAGCACTCGAATCAGTCGCCACTTCAAACTCAGATGTAGTACCAACAACCGCTGCCCCGGCCTGATGCGCAAGCTCATCACTCCACCGGCTCCGCAGGATGGCAGCCGCGTCCTGTGCCAAAATCAATCCCGCCGTTGATTGACTCCCCGGGAAGGAGCTGGTCACGCGACCGTTCACGCGACCGGCCCGCAAATCGGCCCCAATGCTGGGTGTGGCTTCAGAGATCAGCGGTGAAACGACACCGTCAGAACTGGTGATGAGCGTCATGCTGAGCATAGTGCAGCTCAATGACCAAAGGGTGCAGGGAACGGGTTAGGCGAATTTCATTGAATTGGTCACAGCTGCAAGTCCCCTCGTAGAGCATCACTGGTGATGAAGCAAGACACAGATCGTTCAGTCCGACTCCTCTGCCCTCGTCGTTGCCCCAGCCGTTGCCTCAGCCGTTGCCACGAGCCCCACCCCCGCGCTTCCTTCTCTATCCTTGACCGCCCGCTCCGTGCGCCTGCCATACCAGTCATCCAGCATCTGCTGGGCGCGACGCCCCGTCTCGATGGCTGCCACCTTGTCCCGGTCCCGAACCAGCGTTTCCACCTGCCTTCGTTCCGCGCGTCGCGTCATGAAATGTTCCCGTTGCCGGGCCAGTTCCTGCTCAACTGCCTCCAGCCTCGGCTTGATCAACAACTGTTGCCGTCGAGAGAACTCCACCTCAATGACGCCACCGGCACGATCGGCGCCGTTGCCTCTAGCAATTCCCTCCACAAAATGATGGCGGCCCATGGCAAGTCTTTGACCGGCGAAGAGCATCTGCTGTTGAACCCGGTTTTCCTCTAGTACCGCCAACTCCAACTCCCGGCGGCCTTGTTCCTCCTCGAGTTCCCGCAACCGCAGCAACCGCTTCAGAACCTTTTTGGGGACCATGGCCCTTCTCCTCTTATCCTTTGACTCGACATCGCTCTCGTCCTTCAAAAACACCCGGCGCAGAGCCAGGGCTAAATCTCTCGTTCGAGTTCAAGCAGCCGCTCGACACACGCATGGTATTGCACCCGCTCCGCTTCCCCCTGAACCAGGAACTCACGCAGCATCGGGCGCGCCCGCAGTGCCCGGTCAAGATCCTCATCGGCACCCGGTTTGTATGCGCCAATCCGCACCAGGTCCGCGCTGTGGGCATATGCCGCCAACAGTCGCCGCACCGTTGCTGCCGCCTCACGATGTTCCGTACCGGCAACTGCCGGCATCAGCCGACTTACCGAATCCAGAATTTCAACGGGTGGATACCAGCCCTCTGCCGCCAGCGAGCGCGAGAGCACCAGGTGGCCATCGAGGAGCGAACGGACCGCGTCCACCACAGGGTCCTGTTGATCGTCCCCCTCCATCAAGACCGTGTAAAACGCCGTAATCGACCCGGTCTTGAAGTTACCCGCTCGCTCCACCAGCTTCGCCAGCCGGGTAAAGACCGACGGCGTATAACCCTTCGCCGTGGTCGGTTCGCCGGCCGCCAGGCCGATTTCACGCGCCGCCATCGCAAAACGCGTCAGCGAATCCAGCACGAGAAGTACGTGCTTCCCTTGCGCCGCAAAATACTCGGCCACAGTCGTCGCCGCCAAGGCCGCACGAATCCTCATCAACGGCGACTGATCGGAGGTGGAAACCAGCACCACAGACCGCTTGCGACCCTCCTCACCCAGCGCGTCCTCCAGAAACTCCCCGACCTCCCGGCCACGCTCCCCCACCAACCCCACCACGGTCACATCCGCCTCGGTATTCCTGGTCATCATGCCGATCAGCGTGCTCTTGCCTACACCGGAGCCGCCAAAGATGCCTACTCGCTGGCCACGGCCAACCGTAAGCAGAGAATCAATCACCCGGATGCCCGTTCCGAGTGGAGTTCGGATCGATACCCGGTCGAGCGGCATCCGAACTGCTCCGTCAAGCGCCAGCGCATGGGTAGTCGTCAACCTCCGCCCACCACCCGAGCCGTCAATCGGCTCCCCCAGCGCATTGAACACCCGCCCCATCAACGCTGGCCCGACATCAATCTCCGGCCCGGTTCCAAGTGCATCCACCGTATCCCCGTATCGGATCCCGTCCGGCGTATTTACCGGCATGAGCAGCACAGTCGAACCGCGAAAGCCAATCACCTCAGCCAGATGTGTATGCCCCTGACGGTCCAGGATCGCGCAACACTCCCCCACCGAAGAGTTCGGCCCCGTCGACTCAATCGTCTGGCCAACGACCTGGAGCACCTGACCGCGCCACCGCCATGGTTGTCGGCGATACAGCTGGCGCTTATAGGGATCAAGATGTTGAGACGCCGGCTCCATTATCTGCGTCATTTTCCGCTCCCTGCACCATCGGTGATTCCAGGTTCCAGGCCATCGATCTCGCGCCCTTCGGCATCCACACCCCGGACCCGATCTCCGACGCGATCAAAAAAACCACGTTCAATCTCTTTCAGTTGGGCCCAGAGGCTGAGATCGGCCGTTCCGAGTGCCGTCTCCATGCGGCACTCGCCCAACTCCATCCGCGGCTCGCCCATCACATCCGGCCGCAGCGCCAGGTTTGGAATCAATGCCAATGCCTGTTCCCACATCTCTTTTTCCTGCACCGGAACCCGCAGTCGCACGGCGGTCGATTCTGAAAGCTGGCCGAGCGCAACCCTCACCGCTCCGGTCAACAGCAATGGATCCATCTGCGCTTCGCGGCGCAGAATCCGTGCCGCAATCGCCAGGGCCAGGCGCACCGACTCCTGCTCCAACTGGTGAAAGTACTGCCCCTTGGACACGGAAAAGCTCTCCAGCAGCATTGCTGCCTGCGCATGCAGCCGTTCAAAAGCTGCCTCCCTCTCCCGGTTCCCCTCTTCTCTGCCGCGTGACAAGCCGAGTTCCATTCCCAGACTTAGCCCTCGCTCTTCCGCCCTGCGGCACTCCAAAGCCATCCGCTCGGTCACCTCTTCGCCCGCATAACCATGCAAAGGATCGAAAGCATCCTCACTGGAGCTGCCGGCCGAGGCTCGATGTTCGCCGATACCTTGAGAAGACCGCCCGTCACCGAAGTCCGCAGCAACATCACGAGGAGCGAGAGAGCGCGAACTCCGCGCGACAGGGAAAACCTCGGCGAAGCGCCGGGTCAGTTCTTCCTCGTTCGCGCCCAGAGTGGCTGACCAATCTTCAGTCGATCTGTGCGGCGTCTCCGGATACGCAAACAACTCAACCTCGGGCACCTCTCGATTGCGCTGCTGGCCCTTCAATGGCTTCTCCGTCGTCGTACTCATGGCTTCTCCGTCGCTGCTCTGGCTCGCCGCGCGAACATGCAAATTTCCTTCGCTGCCCAAGCCCATTTCAGTGCTGCGTATCACGCCATCATTTCGTCGCCCGTCTCCATCTTCAACATCACTTTGCCCTCCGCCTCCAAGCGACGAGCAAGGCTAAGAATCTCCTGCTGCGCCGCCGCAACCTCCCGCGAACGCACTGGTCCCATCACTTCCATATCCTCTTTCAGCATTTCGACGGCGCGCGAACTCATAGCCTTGAACACCTGCGCCCGCAACTCCTCATTTGCTCCCCGAAGTGCTAACGCCAACTGACGTTTGTCCACTCCCGAGACAATCTCCCGAATCGACTGTGCCGGAACCGTGACCAGGTCATCAAATGTGAACATCAGATTGCGAATGTTAAGAGCCAGTTCAGGCTGCGCGTCCTCAATCGACTCGAGAATCCGCTTTGCTTCCTCCGCATTCACCCGGTTCAAAAGGTCTGCAACCGCCTTGAAGCCTGAGTAGCTCTTGCGCTTGGTGTCCCCTACATTCTCCAGACGCCGGTGCAGAATCAAAGCAACTTTCTGCGCCATCTCCGGGGAAAACTGCCGCATCTCCGCCAACCGCTGAATGGATACCACCTTGTGTTCTTCGCTCAGGTTATCGAGCACCTGCGAGGCGCGGCGCGGGTCAAGATGGGCCAGCACGAGGGCAATGGTTTGCGGATGCTCAGAATCGAGCAGCTTGCCCAACTGCTGCGGATCAGTTTTTTGCAATTTGCCCAGATTGCCCTGGCTTGCCTCCTGGGACCGCCTCACCAACATCAGCAAATCGTCCGCTCGCTGCTTTCCAAACGTGTCATTCAACAACCGGGACGCAAAATCCAAGCCGCCGTGCATCATCACATGCTGGGTTTCCAGTAGCTCCCAGAACTCTTCCAGAATTTCGCCTGAAACCTCTGGCGGCACCGTGCGAAGGTCGGCAAGCTCTTCTGTAATTCGCTGTACGTCCGGTTCTGGCAGCGCGCGCAGAATCTCCTTCGCAATTTCCTCACCTACCGCCACCAGCAGGATTGCAGCCTTCCTCACGCCATTCAGATTGGCTGTCAGCCGCCGCACCGGCGTTCCGTCCTGTCCTATCTCTGCCAACCCTGGTTCCCCTTCCGTCGTTCCCCGTTCTCTGTTCCCCTAGCCTGTTCCAGTACGCCGCCCGATTAGTCGGAGTGAATCCAGCTTTGCAGCAATCGCGAACTCTGCGCCGGGTCACGCTTCAGCGTATCCGTCACCTGGTCAAAGACCTGTTGCGCCCGCTGTCGCTCCAGGTCCGGCGTCGCGTGTTCCAGTTCCGGCAGCATCTGCGGAGCGGCCGCACCTCCGCTGGTGAGTTCCCCCTGCCTGCCTTTGGCCGTTGCACTCATCAGCGAAGTGGCTTTTCCCATAGCTGGTCGAATCGCCAGGGTAATCAACAACACGAGGCCCACGAGCAGCGTTCCGTATTTGAGCAGCAGAGGAGAATGCTCAGTCATTGCCAGGGCCTGATCGAGCGGAGAAATTAGGGTGGGGTTGCGATTTTCGTCAAATCCCAGATCCTGCACGGTGACCATATCGCCTCGTCCCGCATCAAACCCGACTGCCGCCTGGGCCAGTGCCGTCAGTGTCCGCAGTTCATCGGCACTTCGCGGCTGCCACGTTGCCTGTTTTCCCTTTTGGGCTGAAGGCGCCATCCGGTCGTTAACAATAATTGCCGCCGTCAGCCGGCGAATATGCCCTGGAGCCTCGGTCGTATGGCGCACCTTGCGCGAAGCACCATACGTTCCACTCTCTGACTTGGCGCTCTGCGGGGGCGTCGACTGCTGCGGATACACGGGCAGTGCTTGCGAGTTTGGAGCGTTGGTCGCGGTCCCCGGAACTCCCGCAGGCACGGGCTGCGCATTCGTCGACTGTTCCGTTCTCTGCATCGAGAGTGTCACCACCTGGTCCGGATCAAAGGTCTCTTCCGTCGTGTCGGTGGCCGTGGGGTCATAGTCCACTGTCACGGAAGCCCGCACGTTTCCCTGCCCGGTCACTGGCTCCAGGGTTTCAATCAACTTGGCCTCAAGCGCCTGTTCCGTGCTCAGTCGCATCGCCTCGCCGCTCTTCGGACCAAGCGGCACATGACCACTGGCATCGACCAGCGAAACCTGCGCCGGAGCGAGTCCGTCAACCGCGGCAGCCACCAGGTTGCGGATCGCTTCGTCCTCGCCGTCGGCCAGCCCATGATGCCGCAAAGTCAACACCACCGCGGCCTTGGCCGGCCGCTCCTGTTCCCGGAAAAGCGAATCGTGCGGCATCACCAGATGGACCCGAGCCGACTGTACATCGGCGAGCGTCGCCACCGTATGCTCCAGCTCTCCCTCAAGAGCCCGTTGATAGTTCACCTGCTCATCGAACTCCGAGCCCACCCAGTTGGGCTTGTCAAAGAGCTCAAATCCCATCCGCCCACTATGCGGACCACCCTTTGCCGCCGTCGCCAAACGCGCCTTGTCCAGTTGCCCCGCCGGAACCCGAATCGCAGTTCCGTTCCCTTCAAGATCAAATGTGACCTGCGCCTGGGTCAGTACCTGAGCCATCTGTCGCGAATCTTCCGGGTCGAGACCGGCGTACAGAGTGCGCCAGTCCGTCCGCGTCGCGTACCAGGCGAGACCGGCAATCGTAGCCGCCAAAAGCGTGACCGCCGCAATTGCCCAACTCCTTTGCCGCGGTTGCAGCAACTGCCAGCTGGCCTGACCTTTTTGCCAGACATCTCCCGCCAGGCCCACATTCCTGCCAGGCATCGGTCCCCCTGGAGGTTGCATGCCCGGCCGGTCTCCGGCTGGATTCGTGGTTGTCTTGTCCAACTGTGCACCCGCTGCCATGGCTCCCCGAAATCCAGTTCAAGATCGTTAGAACTGCATGCCCATCACTTGCTGATACGCTGCCAGCGCCTTATTTCGTACCGACAGCACCAGCTCAAATCCCATCTCGGCCTTTTCCGTCGCGATCATGGCCTCGTGCACATCTACGCCTTTTCCAGAAATCAGCCCTTCCACAGACGACCGCGCCTGCCGTTCCAGCAGGTCTACCTGTCCGACTGCCTGGGTCAATAAATCGGCAAATGGCGCAGCAGATGGAACCGCCGCTGCGCCCCCTGTCATCGTCGCTAGCGGCGAAAAACCAGCGACAGCCGCAGTGCTTGCCATCGATGAAGCGGCACCCGACATGCCCGTCATGCTGGAAATCTCGGTTGCGACCTGCGGCGCTCCGAAGAGCGGTGCAACAGCCGGAGTTATCGGTACCATTCAATTTCCTCCCGTGTTTGAACACTTTTTCTGACTCGTTGTTCTGACTCGATGTGCTAACTCGATCTTCTGACTCGATGTTCTGACTGCCCGTTCGGAACTCGCGCAAGCCTGCCGCTACTTGGCAATCTCGAGAGCCGAAGCGATCATCGACTTTTCCGCCTGTACCGCCGATCCGTTCAGGCCGTAAGCGCGTGTCGCTCCCATCAGGTCAACCATCTCCGTCAGTGGGTTGATATCTGGATAAGAAACAAATCCCTCCGCATCCGCATCCGGATGACTCGGGTCATAGCGTTTCAAGGCCGGTGCGGTATCTTCAACCACACCACCAATCCGGACCCCCGGTGCCACGGTCTCAGCTTTCGACTGCATGCCCGGCGGCATTCCCAGCGGCATTCCCAGCTGCATTCCCGGCAGCTGGCCGCCAACCTGGCCTGTCAATTGACTGCCAAAATCCTGGTCTCCGCTGCCGGTAGCAAAAATTACGTGCTGGCGTCGATACGGCGTGCCATTCGCCGTCCTTGTCGTCTCTGCATTCGCCATATTTGCGGCCACCACTTCGGCGCGCATCCGCTCCGCCTGCATCGCGGCCCCGGATTGGTCAATCATCCCAAAAAGGTTCATCTTCTCTCCTTCGTTCGCCAGCATCCACGGCGATAGCTGAAATTACCGCCCTACTTGGCATCGGCGTGGATCGCGTCAAAGATCCGCGTATACTCCCGGCGCAACAACGCGACCCCGGTCTTGAACTTCAACTGCGCCTCGGCCAGATTCAACCCTTCCCTGTCCATCGAGACATTGTTGCCATCCGGGCGAACGATCAATCCATCGACATTGAAGACCCTCGGTGACATCGCCTTCCCTGCCACCTCTCCTCCCAGATCTCCATCCGCCGTGGCCATCGCCTGGCGCATCTCCGCCTCAAAATCCATGCCCACGGCGCGGTACCCTGGCGTATCGATATTGGCCATATTGGCCGCCGTCAGTTGAATCTGGCGCGTATCCAGATCGAGGTAACGGGCAATTTCGTTGCTTAATCGAGTTGCAATTTCCATACAACCTCCTTCTCGCAAGCCTTTGTCGCAATCGACGACCCACTTGGACCAGGGCGACTCCAAGAGTTGTTTAACCAACGGCCAGGCAGGTCTCCCCGGCTTAGTTCATCAGAGACTGGCCAAAGTCAATCTCAAGGGTTGTAATCACCGGCTCACTCCCGACGAGAATCGCCGCCCGTTCCAGCACATGTTCCAGCTCCCGCACATTGCCCGGCCACGTATGTTGTGTCAGCCGGGCCATCGCCGAGGCATCAATCCGCTTCACCGGCGACCTCCGTCCCATCTGATCCATGAAGTGGCTTACCAACTGGGGCAGGTCCTCCAGATGGTCGGCGAGAGCCGGTGTGTGAATCAGGAATACCGCCAGCCGGTAGTACAGGTCTGACCGGAAGAGACCTTTCTGCGCATCCTCCGCCAATCGCTGATGGGTGGCAGCCACAATCCGCACATCCACTTTCACCGTCTCGTTGTCACCGATGCGTTGCAGTTCGCCATTCTCAAAGAACCGCAGCAGTTTGGATTGCAGACCGAGCGGCATCTCCCCAATTTCATCAAGGAAGAGCGTTCCTCCGTCGGCCGATTCAATCCGCCCTGTCCGGCCCTGCACTGCGCCCGTAAATGCGCCCCGGGTATGGCCAAAGAGTTCCGACTCCAGCAGCGCCTCGGGAATTGCCGCGCAGTTGATCGCAACAAATGGCTTTCGAGAGCGATTAGAAAGCCGGTGGAGAGCCTCCGCCACCAGTTCTTTGCCCGAGCCTGTCGGCCCTTCGATCAACACCGGGGTGGTCCTTTCCGCTACCAGCCGGATACGCCGGCTTATATCGAGCATCAACGGGCTGGTCCCGATCAGGGTCGGAATCCGCTCGCTGACCGGAATCTCCTTGCGCATCGATGGCCCGGTTGTTTTTCCGGACGGAGAGTAACCACCCCGCGACTCTGTCAGCGAATTCGATACGCTTTCCATCGAAGCCGAGCCGTTGCTCTCGACAGGATTCACGGCCGGCTGCCTCGAGCCATGCTGGAACCCGGGTCCGGAATGCATCAGTTGTGGACTGGTTGAGTTTCCCCCCGAGAGTGGAACCTTCAGAAGCGGCGGAAGTTGAGAGATCGAACTGAGCGGCGCTGGCCCACCCAACTCCTCCATCGATGCCGCCGCCTGCCACGCTGCCGTATCTCCCTCCTGGCTTCGCCGCAGTGCGTACAACAGTTCCTGATGGTAGGGGCTACGCGGGCTGTTCTCTGCTGCTGCCCCATCCGTCAACATCACGTCCACATGAGGATAATCAACATGAAAGTCACGGAGGAACTCAACGACATCCAGGTCCGGCAGCCAGGGATCGATCAGCAGAGCCTCCAATTGAGTGGCCTGCGAGGCAACCCAGGCGTCGGCACCCCCCTGTGCTTCGAGCACCTGCCAGCGCAGACCCGTCAGCGCATCCCGCAATCGTTCCCGCAGGCTTGAATCAGAACTGACCACCAGCACGCTTCGGACTCGCGAGCGGTAGGGTGTGGTCTGGGCAAACGGTGCCGGCACTGCACCGGAAGTTGAAACTGCATTCGAAACTGGCATCATGGCTATTTCTCCTGGCTAGGGCTGTGCAAAGGAATCGGTGGGCAAAGGCAGTCCACGAAACGCAGTCAACATGTCTTCAGTTTGGTTCCACGAACCGCGTAGGCGGCAACTGGCCTGCGATCAGCGACGGAACCGCCATTTGCAGTTCAGCCTCGGAAGGCACCAGATATCCGTGCCCCCGTACCGTGCGCAGCAGGAAGCCCGGCGGCGGATCTTTCAGCTTCCGCCGCAGGTAATTCACATACACGTCGACGATATTGGTCGTCTGAGCCGGCTCCATGTTCCATACGGCGTCCAGCAATTCAACCCGCGAAATACACTGGCCGCGGTGCAGCACCAGGTGCTCGATCAGTGCAAACTCCTTGTTGGTCAATGGAATCAGCTCACCTGCCCTTCGAGCCGTGTGTTCCAGCCGGTCGAGTTCGAGGTCGCCGACCCGCAACAACAACTTCGCTTCCCGCTTGCGGCGCAGCAGCACCCGACAGCGTGCGCGCAGTTCATGCAGGCTAAACGGCTTGACCATCAGATCGTCTGCTCCCAGGTCCAGGCAGCGTATCCGGGTCTCTACCTCCTGCCTTCCGGTCAGCACCAGCACCGGAAGCTGCGGATCAAGCGCACGCATCTCCGCCAAAGCCTGTTCGCCGTCCATCACCGGCAGGTTCAGATCAAGAATCGTCAGGTCCGGCATATCCTCGCGAAATGCCTCCACGGCTTCCGCCCCGTTCGATGCACAACGCACCCGGTGCCCGTCCGACTCCATCCCCCTGGTGAGAAACATCGCCAGCGCCCGATCGTCCTCTGCAATCAAAAGCCTCATCACTACCCCCGGTTGATTTCGCTACGTTTGACAGATCAAGTCAACGAGCAGATTCCGCTACACCACCTTCCCCCGAACACCCCGGGGACCTCAACAGAAATCCATGAGAAACGAAAGATGGGTTCCGAGATTGGGAGAACTTCACAAGGATTCCCAAAAGTGTCCCAACTTACACCGTTCTTAAGCACTCCCCCATTGGAATTGCCCCACCCTGAGCCAAGACTCAGCGATCAATCGTAGAGAACATTCAGCGAAAATAACTCTGGCTAATTCGCTTTTCGTTCGCTACAATGCCCGTATGGCCGTAACCCGCAGACAAAAAGAAGTTCTTGATTTCCTCGAGTCCTTTGTAGCCAGAAACGGTTATTCCCCTTCCTTCGAAGAAATCGCCCGGGGACTCGAACTGAAGTCTCTGGCCACGGTCCACAAGCACATCACCAATCTTGAGAAAAAGGGGTTGCTGGACCGCGTTCACAACCGCAGCCGCTCGATTGACGTAGTGCCCATCGGCACACGAACGAGGACCAGCGAGCGCCTGCCCCTCATGGGCCGCATTGCCGCCGGTTTGCCGGTTGACTCCAGCGAAAATGCCGAAAGCATTTCTCTCCATGACGTCGTCGGCAACAAAGACGTCTTCGCCCTTGAGGTCCGAGGCGATTCCATGCGCGATGAGCACATTATCAGTGGAGACTACGTGCTGGTCGAGCGCACCCGCACCGCCCGCCAGGGCGAAATTGTGGTCGCTCTGGTGCGCGGCTCCGAAACCACCCTCAAACGCTTCTACCTCGAGGGCAATCAGGTGCGCCTGCAGCCAGCCAATCTCGAAATGGACCCTATCTTCGTGCCTGCCGCGCAGGTAGCCATTCAAGGCCGCGTCCTCGGAGTCCTGCGCCGCTACCGGTGAGACTCTCTAGAAACGCACAGTTCCCGGGCACGGTGCAAAAGAAAAAGGGCGGCCAGACCCGATGGTCTCGCCGCCCTCCTCTCATGTGTCCCGCCCCGGTCCGCCTTCGAACACGGAATCGGCGCTAGGCCAGGCTGCTCGGTGTCATCGCCAATACGCGATGCACTTTCTCTTCAATCACTTCACGCGGCACATAGCCCACAATCTGGTCAGCTACCTTGCCACCCTTGAAGAACAGCAGGGCCGGAATTCCGCGAATCCCGTAGCGTGACGGAGTCGCACCATTCTGGTCAACATTCACTTTGACCACCTTCAGCTTGCCCGCAAACGAAGTCGCAAGATCATCGACGATCGGCGCAATTGCCTTGCACGGGCCACACCATACTGCCCAGAAATCAACCAGTACCGGCTGCTCCGATTGCAGCACATCCTGGTCGAACGTTGCATCACTCACTTCCAACACTGCGCTTCCAGCCATTTCTCTCCTCGCGGGTCTGACTCTGTAACCTGATACTGTCAGTGTAACCGCACTTGACTTCTCATAAGATGCTTTTCATCGCAAGAAGTCGCAAGCACATCCCCCCACGCAACAGCAAAGGATCAAGCAGAACAGATTCCCGGAATTTCCTGGGATGTCTCGCGACGTCAGTATCGGCAAGGAAGCCTGAACAAACCAATTTCTAAATAAAAGCGCCCGGGTTCCATCAGGAACCTCGGGCGCTAGAGCAGCCCTCCCCCAGAACTGCCCACACAGGTGAATCTAGGTTTTCCTTATCTGAATTGCAAGAAATCTTAGGTAACCGCCAAAGTAATCACTAACGGGGGATGCACGTCTTTGCAGTCGTTTGCCGCGCAACACCTCTGACTCGATTCCCCACTTGACCCCATCCTTCCCCGTCTACCTCGAAGCCTCCACCACAGCGCAGCCGGTCTGCGCGCCCAGCGTCTCAAACCGCGCCACCAATATTTCTGCCTGACATGCACCTTCGATCGCTTCTGCAATCGCAGCGCGCGCCCCCTCCACCGCATCTTCACCCGAAACAATCAGCAGTATCGAAGGTCCCGCTCCACTCAGCGCCACCCCTAAAATGCCCTCACCGCCTGCCAACGGCAACAATCGCGGCAACAAGGAGCAGATTTCAGCCCGGTAAGGTTGATGCATCCGGTCCGCCATCGCCGGTCGCAACAAATCACCCCGACCCTGCGCAAACGCCAAACCCAGCAGCGAAGCGGCCTGGATATTTGCCACCGCATCCGCCCGCGTGTACTGATCCGGCAAAACCGCCCGAGCCTTGCTCGTCGCCACCGGGTCAGCCGGCATCACCACCAGCGCACGCCAGTCCACCGGAGGCTCCACCCGAGCCGCATGCACCACCGAGCCTTCACAAGCAGCAATCACCAGCCCGCCCAGCCAGCACGCGGCCGCATTGTCCGGGTGACCTTCCAGAGCACACGCCTCAGCCAGAATTTCGTCCCCACTCCAGCCCAGCTCGCCAAAATGCACCGCCAGCGCAATCGCCGCCAGCCGACCCGCCGCAGAAGAGCCACAGCCCATCCCCAGCGGAATCCCATTGGCCATCTGAATCGCCAACGGCACAATCTCTTCACCTTCCCGCAAAAGAAGTGCCCGATACGTTTCCAAAATCAGGTTATCGACCAGCCGTCCGCACAGATCCGCATTGCGGCCCGTCGCCACAATCGAAAACTCCGCAGCTGCCTCTGCTTCGATCTCCAGGTAAAAATCCAGAGCCACCGCCGCCGTATCAAACGCAGCACCCAGGTTCGCCGATGTCGCAGGCAAGCGAAGTCTTATTCCAGAAGCCACAGCTAAACCCACCTGCTTTGAATTTCATGCAAAGTCTTCAAAACCGCAGCCGGGGTCGCTTCCACTTCCACAGCGTTCCGACGCAGCGCCTCAATCTCCGGTAGCAGAGGCGCCGCCTCGTCCGGTCTCAGCAGGGTGCCCTTATGGAAATCAATCGTATAGTCGGCATCCTTCAGCGTGTGCCCGGTCAACAGCAGGACCACCGTATCCGAAGCAACAACCTTCCCCTCCGTCACCAGCTTCTTCAGCCCCGCCAGGGTCACCGCCGAGGCCGGCTCCGAGCCAATCCCTTCGCGGCCCAGCTCCGCCTTCGCCACCGCAATCTCCGCCTCCGTCACATCCAGGCACCAACCACCCGTCTCGTGAATCACCCGCGCAGCCTTCCGCCACGAAGCCGGGTTCCCGATTCGAATCGCCGTTGCCCGCGTCGTCGCCTTCACCGGCTCCAGCGCCTGCCCGTCATTCGCGCGAAAGCTCCGAACCAGCGGATTCGCCTCTTCCGCCTGGATCACAGAAATCTTCGGCAGTCGCGAAATCAACCCAAGCGCCTTCATCTCGCGAAAACCCTTCCCCAGCGCAGAACTGTTCGCCAGATTCCCACCCGGCACCAGAATGTGCTCCGGCACACTCCAGTCGAAATACTCGGCAATTTCCAGCGCAGGCGTCTTCTGCCCCTCCAATCGGTACGGATTCACCGAGTTCAGCAGATAAATCGGAGCCTCCTGCACAATCGAGAGCAACACCCGCAGGCAGCCATCAAAATCCGTATTCAACTGGCAAGTCACCGCACCATAATCCATCGCCTGCGCCAGCTTGCCCCAGGCTATCTTTCCCTGCGGAATCAATACCAGGCTCTTCAAACCTGCCCGCGCCGCATAGGCCGCCATCGCCGCTGAAGTGTTTCCCGTCGATGCACAAGCCACCCATTCAAACCCGCGCTCTTTGGCCACGCTCAACGCCGCAGTCATCCCGGTATCTTTGAACGAGCCGCTCGGATTCATCCCCTGATGCTTGGCGTAAATCTGATCGACCCCGAGCGCCCTCGCCGCACGCGGTAGATGATAGAGCGGAGTGTTGCCTTCCTGCAGCGTGACCGCGCTCCCAAAACTGTCCAGAATCGGCAGCAATTCACGGAACCGCCAAACCCCTGACCGATCCAGCAGCTCAGAGGAAGCGCGTCGCTCCCGCCAAAGCCACTTCAGCGCACCAGCGTTCGGTCGGTCCATTCCACCCGCCGCAGACCACCCCGGATACTCCACTTCAAACAGGTCGCCACACTCTTTGCAGCGAAAAATCGACCCGGCCTGGTCACCGCGGATCCGCGTACCACAACCACAACAACGTAACTGATGAAGATTGTCGTTCATATCAACTGATAGCCTACCAGCAAGGCCACCCAGTCCGCCCGCGTACCCGGAGAGAACTTCTTGTTCAACGCCTCGCAGATTCCTGATTCGAAATCACAAAACCTTGGCAGCTACGTACCAACGCGCCAGTTTTATGCCCTGATTCTGGTCGCCGTTCTTGCCCTCTGCAACGTTGCAAAAGCCCAGCAGGCCCCTCTGCGAATCGCCGCCGCCGCCGACCTTCAGCCAGTTCTCCCGCCCATCCTTGATCAATTCCATCAAGTCACGGGAATCCATGCCGAGGCCACCTACCAGGCCTCCGCAGCTCTCACCACCCAGATTCAAAACGGCGCACCCTTTGACCTCTTCCTCGCCGCCGATCTCAGCTACCCCAGGCGCCTCCTCGACGCCGGCCTCGCCGACACCGCTGGCATCGTCGCAGCCAACGGCTTTAGCGACTCCTCCACGCCTGTCATCTACGCCCGCGGCACCCTCGTCCTTTGGACCCGCAAAGATGGTCACTTCCCAACGCCATCCCTCGCCACCCTCTCCGATCCAAAACTCCAGCGCCTCGCCATCGCCAACCCCGACCGCGCACCCTACGGCCGAGCCGCCCTCGCAGCCCTCACCAGTCTCAAGCTCGCCGAAATCCTCAAACCAAAACTTGTCACCGCTGAAAACATCTCCCAGGCAGCCCAATTCGCTGAAACCGCCAACGCAGACGCCGGCCTCATCTCCCTCACCTCCGCCAACACCCCCCACCTCCAATCCATCGGAACCTGGTTCCTCATCCCAAAAGACCTCTACCCCGCCATCGAACAAGGCGCAGTCATCATCACCAGGTCGACCCAGCGCGAAAACGCCCACAAATTCCTCTCCTTCCTCCTCTCCCGCGCTGTCCAACAACAACTCGCCGCTGCCGGCCTCACCCCCGCAAAGTGAGCACCCCGGTTATGCTGATTTGCATCCTTCGCTCCCCACGAATCAGCTTCATTCCATGCCCAGGACTTTCGTTTACCGCGGCGTTCATGCCCATCCTCCAGCAATCGCCGCTGCACCTGCGGAGAAAGGTCTGGCGCTAACGTAACGTTGTTATCAGCGCTCCTGTGGATGAAGTCGTTTCTCGCTTGGGTTGTTTGCAGTCCGCAGACACCAACAGCCGTAGTCTCGCCAATCTGAAGGGCTTCCGGTCAATCTTCACAAGCCCCTGATTCGAGGATGCCGACGAGGTTCTAAGCCTTTGGCAACTTCGACACCAACAGAGCGGCAGGAACGGAATTTCGATCCCAGGTGCTCCCTTTCTCATAAAAAAACCTTCAGAGATTGCCTGGCAAGACCCAGGTTGAGCGATACGGCTTCACAGGCGAAAAGCAGGCGGGTTGCATCTTTTTTCAACCATCAGAAAGCAGAGTTCCTCGGCGACACGATGATCATGCGACGGCCCAGACCTCAGGCGATGCTTGATCTGGAAGCGGAAATGGGAATTGTTCCTCCCACACACTCAGTCCGCAAAACAGCCTGACGCCTAAATTACACTCAAGTCTGCATGGACTGGCAGGCCCTCTTCCTCACCCTCAAACTCGCCACCGTCACCACCGCGATCCTCCTCTGCATCGCCGTACCCCTGGCTGCCTGGCTCTCCCTCACCACTTCCCGCCTCCGCGCTCCCGTCCAGGCCCTCACTTCACTGCCCCTCGTCTTGCCCCCCACCGTTCTGGGCTTCTATTTGCTTGTCCTTTTGGGTCCGCTTACCGGCATTGGACGCCTGATCGCCAGCCTCCTTGGCCATCCCCTGGCTTTTTCGTTTGCAGGATTGGTCGTCGGCTCCGTCCTCTACAGCCTGCCCTTTGCCGTCCAGCCCATCGTCGCTGGTTTCAGCGCAATTGACTCGTCGCTCACCGATGCCGCCCGCCTTCTCGGCGCAGGCTCCATCCGCCTTGTCCGCACCCTTCTCGTGCCCCTCGCAGCACGTTCCATCCTCGCCGCAGCCATCCTCAGCTTCCTCCATACACTCGGCGAATTCGGCGTCGTCCTCATGCTCGGCGGCGATATCCCCGGCTCCACCCGCACCCTTTCCATCGTCCTCTTCAACCAGGTCCAGGGTTTTGAATACGCCGCCGCCAACCGCACCGCAGCCATCCTGCTCATCGTTTGCGTCACCGCACTGATTGCCATTTATGCTCGACCACAGGCAATCCTTGGCGCGCAGCAATCCTCTGCAAAAGTCTCAGGAGGCCGCAATGGTTGAGCTTCAACTCAACGCCCGTCGCGGCAGCTTCCAACTCGCAATCGATTGCCAGCTTCCAGCTCTCTGGACCGTCGTCTTTGGTCCCTCCGGCGCTGGCAAAAGTACCCTGCTTCGCTTGATTGCCGGCCTTGAAATTCCCGATTCAGGTCACATTCTGGTCAATGGCGTGACCATCACTGACACCAGGACACGCCGGCATCTGCGGCCCGGTCCAGGTACCCCACAACGCGGAGTCGGCCTCGTTGCTCAGCAATCAGCCCTCTTCCCCCACTACACCGTGGCTGCAAATGTAGCCTACGGGCTTGCAAAGCAGCCTCAGCAGCCCCGCCAGCAGCAAGTCACCGACATGCTCCAACTCGTCGGAGCCGCCCACCTCGCCCACCGCAGCCCCCGCGCCCTCTCCGGCGGTGAAGCGCAACGAGTCTCCCTCGCCCGCGCCCTCGCTCCCAAACCACGCCTCCTGCTCCTCGACGAACCACTCTCCGCCCTTGACGCCGACGCTCGCGACCAGGTCCTTACCCGTCTTCAAACCTGGCTTGCCGAACAGAACATCCAAACCATTCTCGTCACTCACGACGCGGCTGACGCCCTCGCCACCGAAGCCCAGGTTGCTCTCCTTGAAGAGGGGAAACTCGCCGCCCTGGGCCCCGCCAGCGAAGTCCTCGCCTCCGAGCGCACCCGCCTCCTCGCCCGACTGCAGCCAAATTAAGCTTCGCACCCATTCTCGTGACAGCTACAAAATTGGCTCAACGACTTTGCGTAGAATTTCCGCCGAAAAGTGCACAATCAAATCACAGAGCCTCCGGCCTCTGCTTTGAACCCCAACGCTTTCGCCCCCGCAACCCTCTCGCGAACTTCAATTGGCCACACTTCGCCAGGGTTCCCTTCAAAAATTGGTCAAAATGGCCAAAATGATCACAAATTGGGTACCCCCCCCTCCCCCCCTCCAATATTTTCAAATGTTGCCGATTAATTCGCTTCTTTGAACATCGGGTTCCATGGCAATGCAACCTGAAGCCTTCAATCCAGCCCGTTTCCCTCACTTCCATCGCCTAAAATGGTGCTGAGGATATAAATCATCATGTCGCGCAAGTCACTGATCGCCGCTAATTGGAAAATGTTCAAGACTCCCGCTGAAGCCAAAGCCTTCACCGATGCCTTTCTGCCGCTCGTTGCCGGTCATGACCGCGACGAAATCGCTCTCTTTCCATCCGTCACCTCGCTCGCCACCGTCGTCGCCGCTGTTGCGGGGTCCAACGTCTCCGCCGGCCTGCAGAACATGCACTTCGCCGAGGAAGGTGCTTATACCGGCGAAACCTCCGCAGCCATGCTCAAGGCTGTCGGTGCCACGCACACCCTCATCGGTCACTCCGAGCGTCGTCAGTACTTCAACGAGACAGACGAGGTCGTGAACAAGAAGCTGCACACCGCTCTCAAACACGGCATCGTTCCCGTCGTCTGCATTGGCGAAGTGCTGGCCGAGCGCGAAGGTGGCCTGACCGCCGAGGTGCTCAAGACCCAGATCGCCGGAGCCTTCGTCGGCATCACCGCCGAGGCTGCCGCGCCAATCGTCATTGCCTATGAACCCGTCTGGGCCATCGGCACCGGCAAAACCGCCACCCCCGAGATGGCCGTCGAAGCCCACAAAATTGTTCGCGCTGAAGTTGCCAAACTGCTCGGCTCTGAAGTTGCCGCTGCCGTCCGCATCCTCTACGGTGGTTCCGTCAAGCCCGACAACGCCACCGCCCTGCTCGGCGAAGTTGAAATCGACGGCGCACTCGTCGGCGGAGCCAGCCTCAAGCCAGACTCCTTCGCCGCCATCGTCAAGTACTAACGTGGCAACCCTGTAGGCCTTCGAGCGGAACACCCCTTCCCGGCCAGTCGCGATTCACACTGGCGTTGTTGAAATCGTGTTCCGCTCCTGCTGCCTCACCCGTCTTGATTCCGAGATTCCCCGCAACCATGACTCAATCCAAGCCAACTCGGAACCGACCAAAGCCCTCGGTGCCGCGAATTTCTGCCTTTGAAAAAGCCGCCAACGAACTCCGCCAGCCCACCAGAGACTTCCCGCTCGTTTCTCCGCGCTGGCTGCTTTCTGCCGCTGCAATCGCAGTTTTGGCCGCTGTAGCCTTAGGTTGGATTGCGCTCTGCTTCCTCTACTGGCAAGGCTCATGGCAGCTTCTTTACCATCCAAAAACAGAGATGACTCGCACACCGGCCAGCATCGGATTACCCTTCGAGTCCATCAAGTTTGCCGCTACCGAAACCGGCACCACCCAACTCACCGGCTGGTGGCTGCCCGCAGAAAATGCGCGCTTCACAGTGCTCTATCTGCATGGTGCCGACGGCAACCTGAGCGAAACCGTTGACAGCATCGCGAGCTTGCACAGGCAACACCTGAACGTTTTTGCCTTTGATTATCGTGGTTATGGTCAAAGCCAGACAATTCGTGAGGCAGGCAAGCCCAGCGAACAGCAGCTTCGCCAGGACTCTGAATGGGCCCTGACCTGGCTCACGCTGACTCGCAGCTTTCCCGCAAAATCCGTTGTCTTGTTTGGCAGCGGGCTTGGAGCGACCATCGCCGCAGAACTGGCGGCCGATCATCCTGAGCTCACCGGCGTAATCCTTGACGCACCTCAGCAAAATGCCACGACGACCATCTTCAACGACAGTCGCAGCAGGCTGGTCCCCGCGCAATTGCTGGTCAAGGACCGATACAACCTCACGGAGGCGGTACAAGCCCTTCGGATTCCATCGCTGTGGCTCTTGAACCAGCCTGCAACCGGGCAGACTGCAATCCCGCCAGCGGCTTACAAAGCAACTCAAGTCAACCGGACACTGGCGTGGCTCAACGCACCCTCAACTCAAGACCCGCACTTCAGTGAATCCGTTCAGCGCTGGATTGACGATCTGCCCGTCACTGCACGCTTGGAACACTAGCTCGCAACGACGTAGACATCCGCGTAGAAAGTCAGATATTCCGAGACAATTGTGTCTTCGCTGAACTGAGCCAGGTTACGGAAGCCAGATTCTCGCAAAGCAGCCCTTACTTCCAGTCCCGCTCGAATTGCCTCGGACGCACCAGCGGCGTCCGCCGGATCAAAGAAGATGGCCCCATCACCCGCCACCTCCGTCATCGGTGGCCGACCAGTCACAGCGACCGGGCAGCCGCAAGCCTGTGCCTCCACGATCGGCCAGCCAAAGCCCTCCTCAAGCGAAGGAAAAATCATCATCAGCGCATTGCTGTAAAGCGCCTCCAACTCCTCATTCGTCGTTCCGATCGCCGAGACGATTCGCTCGCCCAAACCAAGCTCATGGACGAACGCAACCAGATCTGCCGGAAGCGGCTTGCCGGCCAGCACGAGTTTCGATGTCAAAAATTCCTTCATTCCGGCAAGCTTCTGAAAGATTCGGATCACTGCGGCGCGATTCTTGTACCACTGGTTCCCGCCAACGTGCAGAAAATAGGGTTCACCAGGCATTAACCCAAGCCGCTGAAGCAAAGACTCCGGCATATCAGGCTCTGGCTTATAAGGCCAGTTCAAAGGATTGAAGATCACCCGAATGATTTTCGTCACATTGCACTTCCCCGATTCGTCCATCAGTCTTTTGAGGTCATCAGCCGTCTTGGCCGAAACACAAATGACGTGCGCAGCGCGGCGCAAACCCCTCAGAATCCACGACTGAAGCCACCGCCCGGACCATCCTGTCCGATTGACTGGAAACTCCCCCAGTGCCGAGCGAATCGCCAGAACGTCGTGGCAAGTAATAACGGTCGTTACTCCACTCGTAGCTCCAACATACATCGAGTTTGAATGGTCACAGATGTGGACGAGATCGAAGGACTTTGCCGCAGATCTCAACTGTGTTGGAAAGATGAGAAATTTGTCGAGGTAGCCGAGATATTTGATGATGGACGGACGCCGGAATGGTCCCTTGGCCAATCTTGAGATCAAGGGGACAGGGCGAATCAGCAGCACGGTGAAGCCCCTCGCTCGCAGCGCATGCATCAACCAACGGCTATAGCGTTGCATGCTTTGCTGCTCATCGGGCTCGTAGTTGCCTACCAGCAAGATCCGCTTTGGCAACAACTTCGTCGCCGATCCTGGCGAGGTGTTCAAAACTTCTTTAACTCCACGATCGCCCTGAGCAAGTCTTCGGGTTGGGGCAGGATCGCGTCTTCAAGGACCGGTTGGTAGGCGACAAAAGAGTCCATTGCTGCAACTCGTTTAACCGGGGCGTCGAGGTCTTCGAAGAGTTCGTCGGCGATGCGGGCGGCAATTTCTGCGCCGTATCCCCAGCTTTTCATATCTTCATAGGCGACGATGACACGGCTGGTCTTCTTGACGGATGTGGCGATCGCTTCCCAGTCGTAAGGGCTGAGGGTACGGAGATCGAGCACCTCAACCTGGAGGCTATGTTCGCGCTCTGCACGTTGTGCCGCCTGCAGGGCGCGAGGAACAAGTGCGCCGTAGGTGACAATGGTGACGTCGGTTCCTGGCCGGACTATGGCCGCCTTTCCGAAAGGGACCATGTAGTCCGGACCGGGGTAGGGTGCCCGGCCGTAGGGCTCCCTGTAAAGGCGCTTGTGCTCCAGAAAGAGGACAGGGTCATCGCAGCGGATGGCGGTGCGCAGCAGTCCATTGGCATCAAGGGCGTTGGACGGAAAGACAACGCGCAGGCCGGGTAGGTGAGTGAAGATGGATTCGCCCGACTGGGAGTGGTAGATGGAGCCGCCCGTGAGGTAGCCGCCAATGGGAACACGCAGGACGACGGAGGCGCTGAAGCCACCGTTGGATCGCCAGCGCATGAGGGCTAATTCGTTTCGAATCTGGTGCATGGCGGGCCAGATGTAATCAAAGAACTGAATTTCAACGACGGGCTTGAGACCGCGCACAGCATAGCCGATGGCACGGCCGACGATGTTTGCCTCTGCGAGCGGTGAATTGAAGACGCGGCCGGAACCAAACTCCGTCTGCAGTCCGTGCGTGAGCTTGAAGACGCCGCCCTTGCCTTTAACTTCCTTGAGGGCCTCGACACGGCTCGCGTCGGCAACGTCTTCGCCGTAGACGAGGATGCGCGGATCGCGGCGCATTTCATCGCGGAGACAGACGTTGATGAGGTCGGCCATGGTCTTGTCAGCGGCCTTCGGATCCGCCTGTTGAGGTTTGGTCGCAAGTAAGCTGCGGGTGGGGTCGTAATCCTCGGAGTAGATGTGACGAGAGATGCTGGAGACCAGCGGAAGGGGAGCCTCGACAGCCCGAATGGCTGCTGCGGCAACCTGTTCGTCGATTCCCTGCTCAAGAGCGGTGAGCTCGGTGGTGCTTAGGATGTCTTCGCGGAGGAGACGCATCTGGAGCTTGTGGAGCGGGTCTCGCATCGCGTCGGCGTCGCGTTCGTCATGGGCGCGGTAATGCTTGTCGTCGTCCGAGAAGGAATGGGAGTAGATGCGGACGCAGTGCCCGTGAACGAGTGCTGGGCCTTTTCCAGCGCGGCAATAGGCGACCGCCTCGACAAAGGCCTGGTAGCTGGCCTCGGGGTCAGTGCCGTCTACTTCAGCGAAGTGGAAATTGGGAAAATTGGCGACAAGGCGAGAAATATTACCGCCTGAAGTGTTGACTTCGACAGGGACAGAGATGGCATATCCGTTGTCTTCGACGCAAAAGATGACGGGTAGCTTCTGGTTGGACGCGGTGTTGAGAGCCTCCCAGAATTCTCCCTGGGAGGTGGCGCCCTCACCGATGCAGGTCACGACGACTTCATCAGCGGTAAAACTGACATCGTGGAAGGCGCGGTAGTCGCTGTCAGATTGTTCAGACGCTTCAGGAAACCGGGAATAGTACCGCCCAGCCTCGGCGACGCCAACGGCGTGGAGGACTTGAGTTGCGGTCGATGACGAGGTGCTGACGATGTGCAGCTCTGGGCTGCTCCAGTGGGTAGGCATCTGACGGCCACCACTGGCAGGGTCGGCTGCCGCGCCGACGGATTGCAGGAACATATCTTCTGCACTGACGCCGAGGGCAAAGCAGAGAGCGCGGTCGCGATAGTAGGGCACGAACCAGTCATAGCCGGGGCGCGTGGCCAAGGCAGCTGCAACCTGGAACGCTTCATGGCCGGCGGCAGAGATCTGGAAGAAGACTTTCTGCTGGCGCTTGAGCATGATTTCACGGTCGTCGATGCGCCGCGAGGTGTACATAAGCCGATAGAACTCGACGAGTTGGTGGGCGCTCAAGATAACGGCTCCGGATTCGGAGCCTTGGCCGCCTGGACTGGAGTGGAACGCAATGAGTTTTGAGGGGTGAGAAACCGCGCCCTGCGCAGCCGCTTCATCGGCCAGCGCAGCATTTTTCGCATCGGAAGACACTCGAACCATGTGTGCAACCTCCCTGGCAACACTGTCGCGGTGATTCTGGACTAGAGTCCCGGTGCGGTCAGGATGCAGCGAGCTGGCCGCTCCAAAGATACGCCTCGCAAAGCGCAACTAAATCCCATTGATTGTAGCAACCCGGCCCGTGGTGGGAAAGATGCCTTTCTGTGGACCCGACGGCGGAGGTGGCGCGGTGTGGTTATTGACGATTGAATTGCTGCCGTGTTTCTATTCGTCGTACCCTGATGGCCGAATTTTGCTGAAGCTTGCGCGCTGACGAGAATGAGCGATTCCCCGCTCAGCGAGCACGTGTTGCGAGTGATGGTGATTGGGACGGCTTTTGATTTCAGGAGGAAGACCCCCGCATGTTTTTGATGACAGCAACACTGGGCGTACTCATGAGCCCACAGACCAGCCCCAAAGCCGGGCCCATGACGAGCACGCTGCTTGCCGTGCTGACCGACCCACTTGCGCAAAGCGGCGCAGGGGACAGCATCTACCTTTGGATTTCAATCGGAGCGGGGATTCTGGCTCTGGCGGCAGCGTTGCTGTTTGCGCGCAATGTTTTGTCGGCTGATCAGGGCACGGCTGAGATGCAGGAGATTGCGTCGGCGATCCGGGTCGGAGCCCAGGCCTTCATGGGGAGGCAGTACAAAACGATTGCGATTATGGCGCTGGTACTGGCCGGGGTGTTGTACGCAGGGTACCGGTTGTATCCGCTGACTGCGCCCCTGGCAACGAAGGTGGTTTTCAGCTTTCTGGTGGGTGCGGCGTGCTCGGGCATTTCGGGCTATACGGGAATGTTTGTCTCGATTCGAGCAAATCTGCGGACGGCGGCAGCGGCGCGAACAAGCTTGTCGGGTGCGTTGAAGCTGGCGCTTCGCGGGGGTGCGGTGACGGGACTCATTGTGGTGGGTCTGGCGTTGCTCGGTATCGGCTCGCTGTTCCTCTTGTTTGGCGGGCTTCAAAATCCACAGACGGTTCCCTACCAACTGGTTGGTTTCGGGTTTGGCGCGTCGCTGGTGGCTCTTTTTGCCCAGCTTGGCGGCGGAATCTATACCAAGGCCGCTGACGTTGGCGCTGATCTGGTAGGCAAGGTCGAGGCCGGGATTCCGGAGGATGATCCGCGCAACCCGGCAGTGATTGCCGACCTGGTGGGTGACAATGTGGGCGATTGCGCCGGACGTGGAGCGGATCTGTTTGAATCGAGTGCGGCAGAGAGCGTAGGCGCCATGATTCTGGGTGCGGCGCTGTTCCCTGTGTTTGGAATCAAGGGGATTCTGTTTCCTCTGATCGTGCACGCGATCAATATCCTTGCGTCGATTGCGGGCGTGTTGTCGGTGCACGGCAAAGAGACCGATGACCCGATGCATTCGTTGAACCGCGGCTTTTATATCACCAGCTTTTTGGCGCTGGGTGGGTTTGCAGCGGCAGTGCATTTTCTGCTTCAGGACCGGTGGTGGCTGCTGGCGGCGGGAGTTGTCGGCATCGTGACTTCGTTCCTGTTTGTTTCAATCACCGAGTACTACACCGAAACGCGCTATCGGCCGGTACAGTCGATCGCCGAGGCCTGCAAGACGGGTGCTGCGACCAACATCATTACCGGCCTTGCCGTGGGCATGCAGACTCCAGCGCTGCCAGCGCTGGTAATCAGCGGAGCGTTGCTGTTGAGCTACTACTTTGGCGTGCGTGGGTTAGAGGAAGCGACCGGCGTGGCAGACTATGCCAAGGGCATCTACGGGACCGCGATTGCGACAATGGGCATGCTGTCGAGCGCAGCTTACATTCTGGCGATGGACACGTTTGGGCCGATCACGGACAACGCGGGTGGGATTGCTGAGATGAGCAACCAGCCGCACGAGGTTCGCGACCGGACGGATCGGCTGGATGCTGCTGGCAACACGACCAAGGCGCTGACCAAGGGTTATGCGATCGGCTCAGCTTCTCTGGCAGCGTTTCTGCTGTTTTCGGCGTACCTTGAGACGATTCATGACATTGTCCGCCATCGGGTTGAGGCGGCGGGTTTTGTGCTGCCGGCGGGCTGGAGCTTTTCCAACATCAACCTGGCGAGCGTTCCTGTATTTGTCGGTGCTTTGCTGGGGGCGATGCTGACGTACCTCTTCTCTTCAATGGCGATCAGCGCCGTAGGCCGCGCGGCCGAGAAGGTGATTGAGGATGTACGGGCTCAGTTCAAAGAGAACCCCGGCATCATGAGCGGCACCAGCAAGCCGGACTATGCGCGCTGCGTGAATATTGTGACCGGTGCAGCGTTGAAGGAGATGGTGCTGCCGGGGGCGCTGGCTGTGTCGATGCCGGTCGCGATTGGCATTCTCTTTCGGCATCTGAGCACGCGCTTCCACCTGCAGAGCAGTACGGATCTGCCCGCGAGCTTTGGCAACATCGTCAACCTGTCAGGAGCCGAGGCCGTAGCGTCTTTCCTGATGGTCGGAACGATCAGCGGCATCCTGTTGGCGATGCTGATGAATAATGGCGGGGGCGCGTGGGACAACGCGAAAAAGCTGATTGAAACGGGTCTGTACGGCGGGAAAGGCTCTGAGGCCCACAAGGCCGCGGTGGTGGGCGATACGGTCGGCGACCCTTTCAAGGATACAGCTGGGCCGAGCCTGCATGTACTGATCAAGCTGCTGGCAACGGTAACTCTGGTACTGGCACCACTGTTTGTTTAAGCACTGAGTTGAGAAAAGTATACGGAGGCACCGTATTCCTGGTTGCGAATAATCTGGTTGCGAACAATCCGGTTAGAACTAAGGAATACGGTGCCTGAACGTTCTCTGTTCGTCGATCACGCTGGCCCGGTCGGCTCTGTGGAAGGACGCAGAGATCCCTAATTCATGCGGATGATTGGGATATCCGGGCCCGGGGTGCTTGCCATTTCGTCGCGAATCTTGTGGGCCAGCTTTTCAATCTGCTCGATTCTGTGCAGCGTGACTGCTGTCGAGAAGGGATCCTCTGCAGCATCCGTCTCAGCTTTGAGAGCCTGAGTCATTGCCACCAGCTTTGCCGTGTCACGGTTAAGGTTGCGTTGCCGCTCCGCATTGAGCTGCCGCGACATTCTCCGTTCATCCTCGGGATTGGGTGCAGGGAATTCGATCGCGTGTACGGCATGGTCAAGCTGACTGTTAGATTGCTTCACAACCTGGGCACCAACGATGGAAGAGCCCAAATCGATAAAAGCCCAAGCCGCCACGACGCATAGTGATATGAGACGCACCAATGGGACGGTTCGAATGCCCGTGGGGCATCTGCGAACACGACTAGTTGCCAATCGAAGCCCTCATCTTTTCGCGGACAGCATGTGCCAGCCGCTCAATCTCGTCTGCTTTACGAATCACCGAGACTGACAACGTGTCTTTGTTGGTCTTGTCGACCTCAGTTTTCAGGTCGGTGGCCAGTTTCAGCAGCTTGGCACTATCGTCAGCAATCTGTTTTTTGCGCTCGACGTTGGCTGCGGTGAAGTTCTTTTCTTTGGCTTGCTGATCCTGCATCTGCATCTTGTCGTTGGCATCCGGGATGCGGTTGGTCGCGGGGAGCAGATAAGGCTTGTCATAATTCATCATGGGTTTGGGGATCTCCTGGCCGGAATGCCCGGGAATCGCAAAAGCCGCAAAGGCCAGCAGGGAAAGCCAGCTGCGTGTTCGAAGCCTCGGCCGGTCAGGGCGCGAGATCAATGAGTTTGTGAAACGAATAACAGGCAGTTGCTTCATCAATAACCGCATTGGGTGGGCTCCAGTCTAGGGCATTTCGATTGCCGGATTCAAATGGGAAATTGGATTGGGTTGGGCAGTCCGGACCGTGTGCCCTTGCTGCGGACAGTATAGATATAAAGAGGGAGATTCGTATGCATCCATTTTTGCTCGCTTCGCGCACCGGGATTTTTGCCGAAGGGCGATTCCTGGGAAAGGTTCTGGACGAGTGGGTTGGCGACCTGCAGGAGTTTGTGCATGCCAAGTTGCCACACCTGATCGTGGTGGTGATGATCGCGCTCGTCCTCAGCCGAATCATCAGCGCTCTGACACGGCGAATGATGGTGCTGGCAGACCGCGAAAACGCGCGTCCAGGCCGACATTCGCAGGTAAAGACGTTTGCAGGAATTCTGAGGACGACGCTGCATTCGGTGTTGTGGACACTGACAGCTCTCCAGATACTTGCAATTCTAGGGGTGAATCTGGGTCCGCTACTGGCCTCGGCTGGGGTAGCGGGCATCGCGATTGGGTTGGCGGCACAGACCATTGTCAAAGATATTTTGAATGGGATGCTGATTATCCTGGAGGACCAGTTTGCAGTGGGAGACACGATAAAGCTTGGAGTAATATCAGGTGTGGTCGAAGCGATGACTCTGCGGCGAACAGAGATACGGGATGGCGACGGAACGCTCTATGTGGTGCCAAATTCGCAGATTTCGACTGTCGCAAACCTGAGCCGCGAGTACACCCTCGCCACGGTACTTGTTTCCGTTGACTTTTCAGCATCGCCTGAAACAGTGTTGCCTCTCCTGAGGGAAATTGCGCTCGAGGTGCGGAATGATCCTGCGTATGCAGCTCTATTTCTAAGCGACCCGCAGGTTTTAGGCGTGGATGCCATCAAGGGGTCGGAAGTTGTGTATCCGGTGACCTTTCGGACGCTGGCAACAAAACACTTTGCACCGGTGCGGGAGTTCAAGCGGAGGGTACGGTTGGCGCTGGAGGCAAAGGGGCTGTTGCCAGGGGATCCGTACCGGGTACTCACCGGTTTTCCAGCGGCGTTGCCTGAGGTTGGAAGCGGGGATCCTGCTGCGGTATGAAGGAAGTCAGGGACAAATCAGAGGCCATCAGGGGGGAGACTAGACGGCCGATTCGAGGGCTTCGAGAAGCTCTTCAGATCTGGTAATCGCGGGTAGGCAGGTGTGGTTTCGGCAGATAAGCACCCAGGCCGTCGCGCCTTCGGGTGCGGGCATTCGAGTGACAGTCTCCGCGAGGGCCTCGGGCAGACAGTCAGCGAGAAGTTGATCCTGGCGGAGCCTGATAACGGTCTTGTTAACCGCGAAACGTGCGGTTGCGAGGGCTTCGAAGCGGCTGGCTTCAGTACCTGACCCGACCACGACAATCTGCACCGGGTCGAGCAATAGGCGGGTGAGCGCAAGGGCGTAGCTACCAGCGTACAGGCCAAAGTGTTCGACCACGCCAGCAAAAGCCGTCAGGGTTTCTTCAGCGACCTGGCGGAAATTATTTCGGTTCGAGAGCGACTCCAGGCGAAGAAGCGCGGCAGCGGCGGTGGGATTGCCTGCGGGGGTAGGCGCATCCTGGAGCGGCTTGCGGCGGGCAGTGAGCGCTCCAAGCTGAGTAGTTTCGTCGGATTGTTGCGCAATATCCACGAATGCACAAGCCTTTCCGTCGAAAAACCGGTCAATCATTGCGGTCGCAATCCTGATGGCGGCACGATAGTAGGCCATTTTCCCCGTAGCGAGCCAGCCATCGATGCAGGCATGCACGGTAAAAGCATAGTCATCGAGAGTGCCGGGAACCCGCAGCGACGGCACCAGATCATCGGGGTAGGCGATGACGTGAGAGAGTTCCGCGTCCGCATCCCATGCCTGGATAAGAAGGCGGTCGAGGGATTGAAGTGCAAATTCGCGGGTGGAGTCGAGTCGCAGAACTCGAGCAGCCTCGAGATAGGCAGTGACAGCCATCGCATTCCAACTGGTATACAGGGTGCGGTCGATGAACGGCGTCGGCCGGGCCTCGCGAACCTGTAGCAGGCTTTTGCGGGCGGAAGCGAGGCGAGCGAGAGCTTCCTCGTGCGAAATGCCTGCCTCGCTGGCAACCTCAGCCACGCTGACGCGGATGTGGAGGACGTTTTTCTGGGGATTGTGGTGCATGTCCCCCAGATCGCCGATATCCCAGTAGCGGCCTGCGACGGACCATTCCTCGGCGGTCATGGCAGATTGCGCTTCGGCTTTGGTCCAGGTGAAGTAGTCTCCATCGTCGTCGAGGTTAATGTCGGCATCCTGCGAGGCGTAGAAGCCGCCGTGCTCGCGGTCGGTCATCGAGCTGTCCAGCCAGTGGATGATTTCATGCGCAACGCGAGCAAACTCGGGCTCGACGAAACTCTGGTATGCGTGGACGTAGTTGCGCAGCAACTCGGTGTTGTCGTAGAGCATTTTTTCAAAGTGCGGAACAACCCAGCGCTCATCGACAGAATAGCGATGGAAGCCGCCAGCAAG
This sequence comes from Acidobacteriota bacterium, assembly GCA_025359885.1. Classification (GTDB taxonomy): domain Bacteria; phylum Acidobacteriota; class Terriglobia; order Terriglobales; family Acidobacteriaceae; genus Acidicapsa. The sequence continues at coordinate 64,344 of JANYDG010000114.1, read as the reverse complement.
CTGGTCATAGACTCCACCCTGGCTCATCTTGCGCAGCGTCAGAAGGACGGCATCGCGGGCCGACTCATTGCCGTTACGCGTCGCAGTTTCAATCAGCAGGTCCAGGGCACCGGAGTGGGGGAATTTGGGTTGCGAGCCAAATCCGCCATTGCGGGGGTCAAGTTGCTTGAGGATAGAGTGGACGAGTTTGTCGACCAGAGCGAGGCTCAGTACGCCTCCCCGACCGGCAAAATTTTCGTTCTGCTCAACCGCCGCCATGACGCTCGCGGCGGATTCAAGTGCTTCATCGCGTCGGTCGCGCCAGACCTCGGCCATGGTGAGCAGCACCCGCTTAAACCCGGGGCGGCCATAGCGGTCGTCTGAGGGGAAATAAGTTCCGCCAAAGTAGGGATGGCCGGCGGGGGTAAGGAAAGCCGTCAATGGCCAGCCACCCTGCCCGCTGATCGAAGAGACAGCAGCCTGGTAGCGCGCATCGACGTCGGGGCGCTCGTCGCGATCAACTTTGATTGCGATGAAGTGCCGGTTGAGTATCTCTGCAAGCTCGGGATTTTCGTAGGATTCGCGGTCCATTACGTGGCACCAATGGCACCAGACGGCCCCGATATCAAGCAGGATGGGCTTGTCTTCTGCCTGGGCGCGAGCAAACGCTTCCGGGCCCCACGCGTGCCATTGCACGGGCTGATGACGGGCAGAACGGAGGTAGGATGACGCCGCAAATTCAAGAGAATTGCACGAATCAGAGGAAGAGGAAGACGCGTCAGCCATGCCGTGAGAATACATGGAAGGCGCAGCCGAGGGCCAGTCGTGCCCCCTCCCGCGGGCTGTCTCGACCACGGTTTTCCACTCTGGACCTCCGCCTTAAACCTTAGACGGATTGTTTCATCAGGTTAGATTGTGCGCAGATATCATCAGCCAGGGTCAAGAACAGGAGCGCCGCCCCGGTTGCCGGTTCAGCGCTACCGCTCAGCAAAACTATTCATTGGTTTGATTTCTGCGGAAACGATGCGGTCGCATTCCTGATAGGTAATAGGTCAAACCGACTGTGACTCCCTGAGGATTGAGATCGCGAGGACCGTGATATCGCTTCCAGTATTGGTATTCATAATCGGCGCGCAGATAGAGATTGTGCACGAGAGGCATCTCTACGCCAGCACTCGGAGCGTAAACAGTATAGGAATCGTGGGTGTATCGGGGATCGCGCGAGGGAAAATCAATCGTGCCGAGGCCCCCTGCGAATCGAACAAAAGGTCGAACTCGCCAGGCGCGAGGCACTTCGTAATACGCGCCAGCCAGAAAGGTGTTTTGCCGCATGCGGGTAAGGCTGTCTGGTTTGAAAAGCAAGATGGACCGTGCACTCACATCCACGCCGAAACCGTGAAAGATACCCACACTAGCCCGGGCAACGGGGCCAGCCATGCGACGACCCTGCCCGTAGTCGAGAGAGTAGTCAGAGAAACCAACGCCTACGCCGATTGAGCGTCCGTTGATAAAAGCTGCAGGCGCTACCTGGGCAGATGCACCCAGAGAACTGCACAAAATAAGGGCTGACGATAGGGGAGCGAATAAAAACTTCAATTGCATGAATCCTCCAGAACGGCCGGCGTTGCCTGGAGGGCTCCCCCGCTCTCCAGTGAACCGGTCACGCTCTGTCTTTAGACGCCGGTGGGAGGATTCGGTTTGAATCAGCTCAACAGCAGCTGGGCGACATGGACATACAGATCAACGGCTTCGAGGAGTTCTTTCTTGGCGAGCTTTTCGTAGGGAGTGTGGGCAACATGGATCGATCCGGGGCCGAGCAAGAGCGGTTCGCCCCAGTTGCTGAGCTGAGGAATGTCCGTGGTGAACTTGGCAACCATGGTGGGGAGGCCGGGCAGTGCGCGGAGGCGAACGAAGGGAATTTCGAGCGTGAAGTCGACTTCGGCCAGTCCTTCAGCCGCGGCGAGGATTGCGGCGCGGGTACTGGCGGAGTCGCCGACGAGGCGAATGAGGATCTGCGCCCGGGCGTGATCGGCGATCACGTTAGGGGCGCGGCCACCCTCAATCTGGCCGATGTTAAGGGTACTGGGGCCAATGTCTTCGAGTACCGGCAGTTTCAGAGCACGGACCCGGGCCAGGGCGTCCACAAGCTTGTGCACAGCCGATTCGCCGAGTTCGGGATAGGCCGAGTGGCCCATCTTCCCCTTGGCAGTGAGCACGACGCGGAGGGCACCTTTCGAGGCGAGCGCGAGGCGGTTGTCAGTGGGTTCACCGTTGATGAGATAGCGGCCGCCTTTGGGCGCGAGGTTGGCGACCTTTGCGCCGGCGGAGTCGCGCTCTTCGCCTGAGACAAAAAGCAGGCCGATTTTGTATCCGAGCCCGCGCAGTTTTTCAGCGGCCGCAACCTGGGCAGCAAGGATGCCTTTAGCGTCAGAAACGCCGCGGCCGTACATGTGCTCATCGTCTTCAGTGAATGGAATATAGGGCGGTACGGTGTCAATGTGCGTGGAAAAGACGAGGTCGGGAGCGCCGTCCGCAGAGCTGGCATAGACGTTCCAGCGATCGCCCTCGCAGCCGCTTTCGTCAGGCTGGGGCACGGGGGTCTTTTCTACCAGCCATCCGCGACCGGCGAGGAGGTCGGCGAGGAAATCTCCGGCTGCCCCCTCGTGATACGTCGTCGAATCGATAGCTACCAGCGCACGGGTGAGGGCGATAGGGTCGAGGGGTTCCATCGTTTGAAGAGGCGCTACAATCTCTCCGGTGTTGATCAAATCAAGGGTCATGGTACTGCCAGAATACTCCACCACTGGGGCGAAAATGGGCGCATAGAATGAAGGCTGGCATGCCGACCAACGCCGACAACGCGCTTTTTTCGCAGCAGCTCACTGAGACCGAGGAGCGGTCGCGCGTATTGTCTGCGGCACCCGGCGCGCTGGTCAGCCTCTTTTTCGATGGGCCGGCGGGCCACCTCGAAGCGCTATTGAATGCTGGAGAGCGTGACGCCGAGTATTGCGCCCTGGTTTGTCATCCTCACCCCCTGGCCGGGGGAACTCTGCACAACAAAGTCGTTTATCACGCAATGAAGGTATTTTCCGCGCTGGGCTGGCCGGTGTTGCGCTTCAATTTTCGGGGAACAGGCCTGAGCGAAGGGAGCCACAATGGTCGAGCCGAAGTTGACGATGTGCGAGCCGGGCTGGATTGGCTAGCACAGACGTTTGGAAAGCCGATTGTGGCCGCTGGCTTTTCATTTGGCGCGGCAATGGGGCTTCAGGCTTGCTGCAACCGCAGAGACGTTCGCGGATTTGCATCTCTGGGCTTGCCAGCACACGCTGAAGGCCGCGACTACAGCTATCCATGGCTCCCCTCCTGCAAAATTCCCAAATTATTCCTGAGCGGTGATCGGGACCCTTACGGGCCCCCGGAGCAACTGCGTCGCATCGTGCAGACGGCGAGCGAGCCGAAGACACTGGTATTGATCCCAGGAGCCGACCACTTCTTTACCGGCTACCTGCCGACAATGCAGGCAGCTCTCAGCAACTGGGTGAACCAGACACTTTCTGCGAATTCGAAATAATCGAGATACTTACGATGACAAGCAACGAACGCGACCTGGAATCAATGCACGCGACTGCGACCAGGATTTTTCTGAATTCGCTGGATGCCTGCCGCATCGAGTCGGCATTTGACCGGCATATCCAGTTTGAAGACGGTGTGCTGCGTCGGCCTCTAGCGGCGGGCGACGGTGAGGCTCCCCCACGGGACCTGCGGCTAAAAGACTATCGCCAGATTTTTGTTGTGGCAATCGGCAAGGCAGCGGTGCCCATGCTCGATACGCTACTGCTTCGGATGGAGCGGCGCGGGGGTGTAAGGGGAATTTGTTGCTCGCCCGCAATCCCAGAGAAGCGCAATTGGCGCATTCGCTATTTTGCCGGCGGGCACCCGTTGCCCAACGAAGACTCATTTGCAGCGGCGCGGGCGACCCTGGCCCTGCTGCGCAAGGCAAATACAGATACGCTGGTGATTTTTCTCATTTCAGGCGGCGGGTCGGCTCTTTTTGATCTTCCACTGGACCCCGCAATTACGGTCAACGACGCCATTGTCTTTCACCAGGCGCTGATTGGCTGTGGAGCTCCCATCACAGAGGTAAATTCGATTCGGAAGTATTTCTCCGCGGTCAAGGGAGGGCGACTGGCGCTGGCTGCGCCTGCGGCAACGAAGCTGTCAGTCCTGCTGCCAGACGTGCCGTTGCGCAGCCTGGATACTCTCGCGAGCGGACCCACCTCACCGAATTCGACGACGCTTGCGGAAGTACAGGAGTTGATTGCGCGCTATGCACTCGCTGACAAATTTCCGCCGACCGTGCGCAGCTTCTTTGAACGGGGCGCGTTGGCTGACTCGAACCCGACCAAGGGCAAGTCGAGTCCTTTTTTGCCGCTTATGCCCTGGGGCGAACGAGGCCATGCAACCGAAACAGTCAATTCCAAGCAAGAGGAAACGGCTTTCAGAAATTCAGTGTTTGAAGTGCTCCTGTCGAGCCATGACCTGGTGGAGAACGCGCGCATAGCGGCGGAGCGGGCTGGCTACTTCGCCGTCGTGGATAACTCTTGCGATGACTGGGACTATGCGGATGCGGCGCGGTACCTTTTGCAACGCTTTGCAGCAGAACAGGCGGCGCATCCGCGCTGCTGCCTGATTTCTGGCGGAGAAGTTACGGTCGTGCTCAATCGGACGCCTGGGGCGGGTGGGCGCAATCAGCAGTTTGTGCTGGCCTGCGCACTGGAGTTGGCGAAAACTCCGGAAGAGATGCTCGTGGTTTTCAGCGCCGGATCAGACGGAATCGACGGCAACACACGCGCTGCGGGTGCCATGGCTGATCCGACGACAGTGCAGCGTGCCCTGGCATTTGGGTATGACCCTGAAGACGCGCTGGCTCGCTTTGATGCCTGCCCACTGCTCACAGCACTGGGAGACTCCGTGGTGACCGGGCCAACCGGGCACAACCTGCGGGACCTGCGGCTGTTCATCGCTGAGCCCCATTGATCTGAAGCAAAAAAACGCGGTGACTGCGCAGCCACCGCGATGCTCTCTGCTCGATTGTTTCCTAGGACTCCGCGAGATCTAGGCCTCGTACTGGGGCCCCTTTTTGACGCGGCGACGAAGTGCGATCGAACTCGCCGCCACTTCAAAACCTTGAAGTGATCAAGATGGCTATTCGTCCGCGCCTGGTGCAGCGATGCCGGGGTCATTGGGGCCAGGACCGCTCGGTGGCTCAGGACCAGACTTGTCCATGCCCATACCGCCCATGCCGGGCCCTTTGCCGTGACTTCTCATGCCTTCTTCGTGATCACGGCCCTTGTCATGGCGCGCTGCCCGGGCCGCTTCAAGCTGCTTCCACTGGTCAGGCGTGAGTTGCTTGCGAATGCCGAGCAGCATGCGGGCATTGGCTTTTTCCAGCTCAGCGCGGGCCTGGGCTACGCGATCTATCTGGGCGAGAATCTTGCCTTCGTCCGGGTCGTCGGTACGAATCAGAGGCTCAAGGGCGAGTTCTGACTTTTGAAGCGTGGCATGGAGGTCGACTAGATTCACACGATGCTGCTGGTAGATGTCGTCCATGGCCTTGCGCTGGGTTTCGCTGAGTTTGAATTTCTCAATCGCCTTGGGTTCATTCCACCAGCGGCCGTGATCGCCCTGCGGGCCCATGGCTCGCTCCATCGGCGGATGATGCGGGCCCATACCCATGCCGCCGGGACCCTGGGCAAAAGCTGTTACGGCAATGACACTGCTGCATCCGAGGGCGGCAATCGCCATTCCCCTCCCGAGTTTTGCAAAGTTGAGTTTCATTTCGACTCCCTGAGAATTCGGATCATTGTGTCCGAAGTGGTTGATTACCTGGGGTTTGGGTCGTTCATCATGCGGGCCAGCGGCTCCATTGCATCGGGTGTGGCCTGTGCAATATCGCTGTCCACATGACTGAGGAGGTTTTCATCGCTTACGGCGTCAGCAGCCTGACTAACGTTTTGAATCTGCTGACGCTCGGTCGCAATTCTTTCTCGTTCCCGGGCCTGTTCTAGCGCCCTGGCTTCACTGGCAATCGCAAGTTGCCTCTCGTGATGCACCAGAATCGGAACTGCAGCGCCCCCGACGATCAGGATGCCCGCGAGCGCCGAGGCTATTGCCGGTCGGGTGAGGGAGTGAAAGCTGCGCTGCCAGATGCTGCCAAAACTACTTGGCGCAGTCCTGGAAAGTGTCCGGTTCCGCGAAAATTCCTCGTCGCTCCATTGGTGAATGCTTTCGCGAAACTGCCGTAGTGCTGCCTCAACCTGCGGATCTTCACTCTGCGGCTTGTTGTCTTCAAAGCTCATCGTTTCCCTCCCAACTCGGCCCGTACGCGGAGCATTGCCCGCGACAGGTGTGCTTTCACTGTGCCTTCACTTAAATTCATTGCGACAGCAATTTCCTGCAGTTCCATCTCCTCGACGTGACGGAGCATGAAGACTGTTCTCTGCCGTTCGCTCAAACCCTTGACGGCTAACCAGACGAGGCGAACCTGATCCCGTGCAACCACTTGCTGCTCGGGCGACGATTCGTCGCTGGCCAACCATCCGCTCACGTCATCGGCATCAACCGAGTTGCGGCTGGTGGTCTTCCAGAACTGAAGCCGTCGGCTGCGCCACTCATCCTTTTGCAGATTGATGGCAATGCGCAGCAGCCAGGTAAGAACGTTTGATTCTCCGCGAAAGCTGGACCAGTTGCGATGCGCCTTCAGAAGACAATCCTGGGTCAGCGTCTCGGCGGCGTCTGGGTCGCGCAGTGACGAAAGTAGAAACCGAAATATCTGTGGCCGATACTGGCCCGCCACTTGAGCAAAATCCAACGCCTCAGGGGTGGCCGCCGCTTGCTTGCCCATACTCTCCAGAATTGTGGTCAAGGTTGCCATCACCTTGGTAGACGATGTTTGTCTCGGCGGGATTACATGCACCTTCCGTGAAATTTCAATCTCCGGTGAACGTGTAGCCCTCTCACAATGTCACTTCAGTTAAAAAGCGCAGTTCCCACGAGGTAACGGGCTGACCTGCCTGCTCGGCAATGGGGCGCAGAGTCACGGTTGACGGTTGCTCGGGAAACTCGGCGGGAATGAACGGAAAAGTGGCTGCGGCAACAGGTACAGCGAAATGGGCTCGTGAGGGTCCCGGAGAACTCGCGCTTTGCCGCAAAAGCTTGTTTTCGGCTGTGAGTTCATTGAAGTAAGCAGGGTTTTCTGCAGCGGGCGCGCCAAGGAGCCACGGGCCAAACCAAAAGCTGGCACGATTGCTGCTCGCCGCCTCGTGCCGCAGGGCCATGGCATAGCGAATTTCGACTACGTCGCCTACCTTCCAGGTCCGATTGACCATCGCGTAGCCGCTTTCAAACACGCATGGGACTACCTTTTTGTTGATCCGAATTGTCAGGTTTTCAGACCATTCCGGCTTCCGGATGCGAACCTGTACAGGCTTGTCCGCCAGGGCACCTGTCACCGCGATCTTCACCATGCCGTCCTCTGCAAGGGTTGAGGTAGAGATTGCAGAAAACCGGCCGGATTGGAAGCTGGCATCGAAAGGCAGATTAAAGTCGACGGCGTTTTCACCCTCGCGAAAAGCGCTGGCTTGCAGATCAGGAAAGCAGCGGAGACCGTGCAGCGTGCAGCACCACCAGGCACGGACAGCTCCGGCTGCGGGTAGACCGGTTTCGGTGTAAACGCGGTGACCAAAATCGCCAGTGGCAAATTGGTTGAAGCTGAATTCGTTGAACGCAGTACGCTCTGCCATGGCCAGATACTTCGTCTTTCCAGTGGCATTGGCCAGGGCAAGACTGAGGCGCAGCCAGTCAACCTCAGCGCATCCCTCGGTGCGGTGGTTGTTGGGCGACCAGCCTTCGGGGACACCGCCAGTGATGAGCAGGTCCTGCGACTGGGCTACATCCTGCCAGGCAGCCTCGCAACGCGCGAGAATCCCGGCGTCGTCCGTTGCGCGGTAGAGGTCAACCCAGCCGCGCAGGCTGGTAAGGTAACCGTGGACGTGGTCGCTGGGGCGGCGCTCGGTAACGGCCGCGATCTGTTCGGCAAGGCTGCGAAATCGCTGGTCATGCGTCAGTTCATACAGGTTAGCGAGGCCCTCAGTCTGCTGGGTCCAGCAGATGTAGCTTGAGGCGAAATGCTGCGCACCAAAACTGGCGCGTATCGCGGGGGAGAGCATCACAGGGGCCACGCGGAGCAGAAAATTGCCGAGGCGCACGCACGACGCTAGAAGCGACGGCGAGGGTTTAAGGCGGTAATACTCGAGGAGACCAACGAGAAGGCGTCCATTACCCCACAGCAGGGCCATGTCAAGGTCGCCGGGGTGCTCGTAGTGGAAGGAGCTGCCGAAGTACCCGTCAGGCTTTTGCAGGGCCAGTACCTTGGTCACGAGCGCGTCGAGTTGAGGAAATTGGCGATGGTACACGCGGGCGGCCGTGGCAAGCGCACCAATGTAGCGCCCTGAGACATCCCCGCTGTATTCGGTGAAGCGGCGCCCAGCAACCGGGCGCACGTCGGCGAGTAGAAACTCTTCACCGTAGGCGGGAGACTGGCCGCGAAGCACGCGGCCCAGCGTCAACTCAAAGCGGTCACCCATGGGGGATTCGCCGTGGAGTGCAGCTGCCGGACGTTGCTGCCCTGTGGACTTTGGAGCAAAAGCTGTATCTGGCGCGCTCGTAACCGCCGCAGCCAGGGCATTGAAACTTCCCAGCGCAAGCGGCGTCAGGGCCGCAGATTTCACAAAGCTTCTACGATTCATTACTGAGCCTCTTGGGGCGGCGCATTTGATTCCTTCATCGAACCGCCCCTGACCTATGCGAGCCAATCATAGCGGAAGCAGAGATGGAGTTGCCCGCGACCAGCAAGCACCTGCTATTCTGTTGCGGTAAACGGTTTCTCGGCTCTCGACCAGCCATATCTGCCGACAAGGAATCTGCCATGTTGCTCACCACACTTCGTGAAGAAGTTTTGCACGCCAACCAGGAAATCGCCCGCCGAGGGCTCGCTCTGCATACGTTTGGAAACGTCAGCGGCATTGACCGCGGCGGCCTCGACGGCTCTGGATCGGAGCCCCTCGTGGCCATCAAACCGAGCGGCGTCGCGTACGCCACAATGACTCCCGCCGACCTGGTTCTCACCAGGCTGGATGGAACCGTGGTCGAGGGATCGCTGAACCCTTCCAGCGATCTCGATACCCACCTGCTCTTGTACCGCGAATTTGCGCAAATTGGCGGCGTGGTGCATACCCACTCTGAATTTGCCACCTCTTGGGCACAGGCCTGCAAGCCAATTCCCTGCTTTGGCACAACACACGCTGACTATTTCCATGGTCAGGTCCCCATCACGGCTCCGCTGACCGCAGCCGAGGTGGAAGAAGCGTATGTGCTCAACACCGGCACCGTCATCGCACGCCTGTTCCGCGAGCGGGCCCTCGATCCGCTCGCTGTACCCGGAGTGTTGGTTGCCGGTCATGCCCCCTTTGCGTGGGGAAAAACACCCGCAGCTGCAGTGGAACATGCTGACCTGCTTGAGTTTATCGCTCGACTTGCCTATCGCACGGTTGTGCTCGGCGGCCCTGCGGAGGGTCTGGCAACCTACGTCGGAGAACATCACTACCAGCGCAAGCACGGCCCCCGAGCCACCTATGGACAAAAAAGCAAAACTTCAAAATGACCCTGCGATGACTGAAAGTGACTTGAAAATCGTCTTAGTCACAGGTCAATATCGTATCCACGGGAGTACTCTGTATTTCCATAGCACGATTCCATTCTTCATAGTATGAGCCTGGGTTTGTCAGACATTTTTCACAATTCCCTCCAGAAGCCGTGACCAATGAAGAGTTGAAAAGTCTTTATACGTATTCCTTTCAGTAGTTTGGACGATAGACCCTGCATGGCAACTGCTTCGCAATCGACATGGCAACCAACGTGCATCAGTCTTGGCTCAAGGCTCCCCCAATGGAAACGAATTTCTATAACCGGGTAGTTGCAACGCTGCTGGCAATTGCCACCGTGGCCCTGGGGCTATTTGCCGTTTTTAACCTCCAGCAGGAGAGTCGCTACCAGCAGCCCGATGATGGCGTGGTGTGGACTGAGGTGCAAAGCCGTGTCCTGCCAGGGTTGATTGCAGTGCATGTGCTGGCTGGCGGACCGGGTGCCCAGGCTGGCATTGAACCCGGCGACCTGTTGACGGCCGTAAACGACCACACCATCGAGATCGGCTCTGACCTCGATCGCGAACTGAAGCATACCGACGTCTACGGCAAAGCCGACTACAGCATCATCCGCCGCGGCATTTTCCTGGACACGCCGGTCGTGGTGATTCCGATTCCTGCGGATCGAAGCCTCTTGCAATTCACGCGGGTCATTGGCCTGGTGTATCTCGCGATTGGGCTTTACGTTCTTTTCCGGCGCTGGACTGCACCGCGCGCCACACATTTCTATGTTTTCTGCCTCGTTTCCTTTGCGCTGAATACCTTCCACTACACCGGCAAACTGGACCTGCTTGACTGGACAATCTACTGGGGCAATATCCTTGCCGAAGCCCTTCAGCCGGCACTGTTTCTGCATTTTGCACTGGTATTTCCCGAAGAGCGGCTACGCGCCTGGAATCGCCGCTGGCTCCTGCCGTTGATCTATGCCCCGGCCATTGGGGTGGTTGGGATTAGGCTGTTCGCCCTGTTTTTCTGGCAGGCCACATTTGCCCTGCGGCTGCGGCTTGACCAGTTGGCCACAGCGTATGTCGCAACCTATTTCGTGCTCGCCGCCGTGCTCTTCCTGCGCAGCTACGCGCGGGCCAATACGCCCCTGTTACGCCAGCAATTAAAGTGGCTCACCCGCGGAACGATGCTCGCCGTACTCCCCTTTACGGTGCTGTACGCGATCCCTTTCCTCACCGGAATTCCAGTGCCGGGGCTGCTGCAAAAGATTGCTGGACTCTCGCTGGTCTTTTTGCCGCTGACCTTCAGTTGGGCCATCGTGCGCTACAGGCTCATGGATACCGACCTGATCTTCAAGCGTGGCGTGGCCTATACGCTGGCGACAGGAACACTGGTTGGCGTCTATTTTGGGGTAGTTGCACTTATCTCTGAACAGGTTCACACCCATCTTTCTGAGGCGGTACGCGAGTGGGGCCTGGTCATTACCATCCTCATCACCGCCCAGCTTTTTGACCCGCTAAAGCGGCGCTTGCAGAGTTGGGTAGACCAGGTGTTTGATCGGCATAAGTACGACTATCGCAAGGCCCTGGTTGAATTTGGGCGCGGGCTCAGTTCTGAGACCGATCTTGATGCCCTTCTGCGATCGATTACAGATCGCTTGCCGCGCACCCTGCTCGTGGCCAAGGTCGCAGTTTTTCTCGCCGACGCTCCAGAAACCCCTGCGCGTTTTCGCCTGGCTGCTTCTCACGGCCTGCCTTTTGACGAGCCCAATGCCGCCTGGAGCCCTGGCCCAGGGTTCTTTGACCTCGGATTTCTCGACTTTGACCAGCCCGACGGTCAATCGCACATCTTCTTCGAAAACACGCAGCAGACTCTGCACCTGCCAGAATCCCAACAGCGCACGACGGCTCTGCTGGACCTGAATTATTACCTTCCATGCCGGGTACAAGAGAGCGCACAGGCTGGCGGCCAGGCAGGGAGTGCGAGCCATACCCGGACCATCGCTGTAATCGGTCTGGGCCGAACCATCGGCGGAGACTTCCTCTCCAGCGAAGATGTTGAACTGCTGGAGTCACTGGCAAGCTATATCGGTATCGCTCTGCACAGCGCCAGTCTCTACGCCCGCCTCGAGGAGCAGGTGGCAGAGTTTGAACGCCTCAAAGAGTTCAACGAAAACATCGTTGAATCGATCAATGTCGGCATCCTTGCCGTGGACCTCGATGATCGGATCGAAAGCTGGAACGCGCAGATGGAGGCGATGTATGCGCTCAGCCGGAAAGAAGCGATTGGGCAGCCTCTTGCCGCCGTCTTCCCCACGGAGTTCATGGATTCGTTCGATCGCTTTCGGCATGAGTCAGGTGTGCATCATCTCTACAAGTTCCGCCTCACCACGATGGCCGGCGAAGCGCGTACCGCAAATATCGCGGTGGCGCCTCTACTCTCGCGAGACTTTGTCGCGGTGGGGCGCATCGTCCTCGTGGACGATATTACCGAGCGCGTCTCTCTGGAAGCGCAGCTCTCCCAGGCAGACAAGTTGAGCTCGATCGGATTGCTGGCCGCAGGCGTGGCCCATGAAATCAACACACCCCTGGCGGTGATCAGCAGCTACGCGCAGATGTTGACCAAACAGATGAAGGGCGACACGCGTCTGACGCCCCTGCTCGAACGGATTACACAGCAGACTTTCCGAGCCTCTGAAATTGCCAATGGACTCCTCAATTTCTCGCGAACCAGTACGACCGAGTTTCGCGAGACCGATTTGAACCAGGTCATTCGAGATACGTTGACATTGGTTGAGCATCAGATGAAGACGGCACGGATCGTCTTGCAGGTCGAACTCGATGGTCAACTGCCGCGCATTCATGGCAACCCCGGAAAGCTGCAGCAGGTATTTCTCAATCTGCTACTCAACGCCAAGGATGCAATGCCCCAGGGCGGTGAATTGCGCGTCAGCACGGTGGCCAATGGCCATGTCGAAGCGATTGTCGCAGACTCTGGCGCGGGAATTGCCCCCGAGTATCTGAAACGAATTTACGACCCCTTCTTCACCACCAAAACTGCGCCCAAGCCGGGTGAGCGTCGTGGGACGGGCCTTGGCTTGTCAGTAAGTTATGGCATCATCCAGGAACACGCTGGCAAGATTAACGTAGAAAGCACGTTGGGTGCCGGCACAACTTTTCATCTAGAGTTTCCGCTCTTAAGGAATTCTGTACATGCCTGAGGTCTTATCTCCATTGAGCCAATCCGCACTTACTCCTACCTCCGAAGTTACCGCAGATGGCCGCATCCTTGTCATCGATGATGAAGCCGGAATCCGCGAATCGCTGGAAGTCCTGCTCACGCTTGAGGGCTACACCGTCGAGATTGCAATCGATGGCGAAGAGGGACTGCGCAGGATTGAACAGCAAAGTTACGACCTGGTGCTGCTCGACCTTGCGCTGCCCGGACAATCAGGAATGGAATTACTGCCCCAGATTCACGAGCGCTACCCTGAATTACCCGTCGTGATGATTACTGCGTATGGAACCGTGGACAACGTCGTCGAGGCGGTCCGGGCCGGGGCAGAAAACTTCGTGCAGAAACCCTGGGACAATGAAAAACTCCTCGCTGATATTCGCTCCGCTATCGCACGGCACAAGGCTGAGGCAGAGAATATTCAGCTCAAGCGTGCACTGAAGCAGCGCTATAACTTCCATAACATCATTGGCAAGTCTGAAGTCATGCTGCGTATCTTTGACCTTGTCAGCCAGGTCGCACCGAGCCGATCAACTGTCTTGATTGAAGGCGAAAGCGGCACCGGCAAAGAACTGATAGCCAAGGCACTCCACGCCAACTCCCCCCGCAAGGACAAGGCGTTCGTACCTGTCAACACCGGTTCCATGCCATCCGAGTTGCTGGAATCAAACCTGTTCGGCCACGTCAAGGGCGCCTTCACTTCGGCCATCGCGAATAAAAAAGGGCTGTTTGAAGTCGCCAACGGCGGTACACTTTTCCTCGACGAAATCGGTAACATGAGTATGGATACGCAAGCGAAGATACTGCGCGTCCTGCAGGATCGCAGGTTCATGCCGGTCGGCAGCAACCAGGAGATTCAGGTCGATGTTCGAATCGTCGCCGCCACCAATGTCAACCTGCGCCAGGCCATCCGTGACGGTAAGTTCCGCGATGACTTGTTCTACCGGCTCAACGTTATCTCGATTGATTTGCCGCCGCTGCGCAGCCGACGTGAGGATATTCCACTGCTGGTAAACCGCTTTCTCGATCATTTCTCAAAAGAGAACGACCTGGAGACCCGCAAGCTGACACCAGATGCAATGCGTGCGCTGGTAGACTACGAATGGCCAGGTAATGTCCGTGAGTTAGAAAACATCATTGAGCGCAGTGTTGTGCTCTCGAGCACTCCTATCGTTGGCACCGGGCTGCTGCCGGGACATATTACGGGCCGAACGTTTCAGGATGCATTGTTAGAACACAATCCAAACGCGAGTTTGTTTGACATTCTTGAAGATATCGAGCGTCGAATCATCCTTGAAAAGCTGGAGCGTTGTAACTGGAACCAGACCGATGCGGCGGAGCAGTTTCATATCCCGCTCAGTACCCTCAACCAGAAAATTAAACGACTGACGATCGAGATCAAAAAGAAGGGGCGGGAGTAATCCGCAAATCCCAGTCATTCGATTCACTCATATTTATTCCCCTGTGAGTCGAGTCACGCGTTACACTCGTCTTCTCACATCCATAGGAGACACTTGTGGCCCTGCACGCAACTGAGGAACTGACAGCACAACCGACCCATCCCGTTGAGGCCTGCTCGCACGACGCAGCGGCCGAGACCTACGTGTTCCCAGAGACTCGCCAGGATGCGCATCTGGTCTACCAGTGCATTCATCAGCAACTCGTTCTCGATGGCGATTCGCAGCAAAACCTGGCGACCTTTTGCACCACCTGGATTGAGCCAGAGGTCGAGCAGTTAATGGCTGAGTGTGCAGACAAGAACATGATCGACAAAGACGAGTATCCGCAAACAGCGGCCATTGAAGAGCGCTGTGTGCACATGCTCGCAGACTTGTGGAATTCCCCGGAAGCCGCCACCACCATCGGATGTTCGACCACCGGTTCAAGTGAAGCAGCGATGCTTGGGGGCCTGGCTCTGAAATGGAACTGGCGCAAGCGCCGCAAGGCCACGGGACAGTCAATTGAGAATCCCAACCTGATCATGGGGCCGGTGCAGGTGTGCTGGCACAAGTTTTGCCGGTACTTTGATGTGGAAATCCGCGAGGTACCGATGGAGGGCGACCGGCTACTGCTCACTCCCGAAGAGGTGCTGAAGCGCTGCGATGAAAACACGATTGGTGTTGTCGTCACACTTGGGGTTACATTCACGTTACAGTTTGAGCCAGTTCACGCGATCAGCCTCGCGCTGGACAAACTTGAGGCGGAGACTGGGCTGCATGTACCCATCCATGTAGACGGGGCCAGTGGGGCGTTTCTCGCGCCGTTTACGCAGCCTGATCTGTTGTGGGATTTCCGGCTGCCACGCGTAAAGTCGATCAACGCCTCGGGCCACAAGTTCGGGTTGGCTCCCCTCGGAGTAGGCTGGGCGCTCTGGCGTGAAAAGCAAGACCTACCGGAAGAGTTGATCTTTGACGTGAATTACCTGGGCGGAAACATGCCCACGTTTGCGCTGAACTTTTCACGACCAGGGGGAGAAATAATCTGCCAGTACTACAACTTCCTGCGCCTCGGCAAAGAGGGCTACCGGGAGATTCAGACAGAGTGCGCCGCACTGGGGCGGTATCTCGCGGAGAAAATTGCAGAGTTTGGGCCATTCAAGATCATCTATGACGGCGAGGGTGGAATTCCAGGGCTTTGTTGGGAGCTTAAAGACCCCACTTCCGCGAATTTCACGCTGTATGACTACGCAGATCGCCTGCGGGAGCGAGGCTGGCTCGTGCCAGCCTATTCGCAGCCGGCCAATCGCGAGGATTTGGTTATCCAGCGCATCCTGATTCGCCATGGGTTTACGCGGGCGATGGCTCAAGCTCTGCTGGTGGAGATGCAAAGCGCGCTCGCCCATTTTGCCGTAAGCCCTGTTGACCTCGCACTTTCAGGAGCGGAATCGGGCGGACACGACCACTCCGGGCGATAGCGACCTCGTGAGAAAAAATCTACTTGACTAACATGGGGAGTTAGGTCCAATCTGGCTCCCCATGAAGACTCCTTCCCCAAAGACCCTCCTGTTTTCAGCGCTGGTGCTTGGCTCCCTGGTGCCACTTACGCTCATTGCTCAAAGCCCGGCTCCCGACAGAGCAGCGCAAAAGAAGCAGGAAGAGGCAGCGCTGCTCGCCTGCGGAAAATCGGTCTTCGAGGGTCTTCGTCCGATTGCCGATGCGCGCAATCTACGTTTTGAAGGCAAGGTGGCCGACTACACAGCTATGTGCCGCGGCGGATATCAAGCCCTGCAATTTCGCAATACGCCGTGGGTAGATTGGTCGCAGTATTGGGGCACAGGCGACATGGCTTCCCTGCCCCCGGGCCTGATTTTCAAGGGCGGCCCTGGATTGCGCGGTGTTACCGGTGCTCTCCTCGACCTCGAGTACCAGAGAATTGAGCTCATCAAGTTCAACCTCTTTGACAATGCCGGGACATACAAGGACTTCGTCAGCGGGCGCGCCGGTATCGATGGGCAGGCGCTGAAAACCTGGCCGCAGATGCGACTTCCCGAGGGCCATGCCAGTTATCTGGCGGTTGGCGGCGCCAGTGACCAGGTATGCAAGGGCGACCTGGTGCGCGGGCGAAACCTCACCGGCATTTGTAACGACGTCAAAAATCCCCTGATGGGTTCAACCGGAATGCCATTTGCCAGGAATGTTGAGTTTGAAACTGCTTTTCCTGAGCAGGGTGCCACCGAGTTCACTCGAAACCGCCATGGCGGACGGCTCAGCCTCATGACCCCCGATCCGCAGGTGATCAGCCGGGTACTGTTTACGCGGCCGCAGACCAGTCCTGACACATGCAAGTCGGGCTTTGGATTGCCCGGCAATTCCACCGATGCCAATTGCGATTACCAAAAGGCTCCCTTCTTTAATGTGCTGGCGGCTTACTGGATCCAGTTCATGACGCATGACTGGTTTTCACACATGGAAGAGGGCCACAATGCCCCGCAGTATGTTGATGTTGGCTGCAAGTACAAGCTCGTCAATAACGTCGAGGTGCCCCTCACTCCCGAGGATGTGCAGCAGTTGGGTTGCCGCCCAGACGATAAGGTTGACCAGGGTTATGTCGCGCAGGATTCCACGCCAGAGAGCTTTACCTTCAACGGCAAGCAGTACATGGCGCGGGCCGCGAAGACCTTCAGCAATACCAACACGGCATGGTGGGATGCCTCGCAGATTTATGGCTATGACGAAACCTCGATCAAGCGTGTCAAGCGTGACCCTGCCGACCCGGCAAAGCTGCTCATGCTTACAGCAAACGCGGCGGCCACGGCGACCACACCAAGCCAGGGATATCTGCCCTCACTCCAGCCCGGCGACCCATTCCAGCCTCAGTGGGCCGGCCAGGAGGCGGTAGCCTTCCCGGATAACTGGACCATCGGCATGAGCTTCCTGCACAACCTCTTCGTGCGCGAGCATAATTCCTTTGTGACCGAGTTCAGGCACCAGGCAGCTCTTACGCCGAGCAAGGATTCCGGACTAAGGAATCCATCCAATCCAAAGTCGGTCATTCGCTACAAGGACGTTACGTCCGATGAACTGTTCGCCGCAGCCCGGCTTGTCGTCGCTGCGGAGATAGCCAAGATCCACACCATCGAATGGACGCCGCAGCTGCTCTACGATGAACCCCTCTACAAGGGCATGAATGCCAACTGGAATGGACTGCTCGGCACCGGAGACCCGGAGTTGACAAAAGTTCTATCGGACATCGTCGCGAAGAATTTTGGCCGGTCTCACAATGCGACCAAAGCGACAAACTGGTACTCCGTCTTCTCTTCAGGACCAGGCATCTTTGGCCTGGGCAGCAAGGTTGAGCACTACAGCATCGCCAATGCAGACAGTATCAATGGAGGCGTCAATCATTTTGGTTCACCCTTCAATTTTCCCGAGGAGTTTGTTTCCGTCTATCGATTGCATCCCCTCATTCCAGACCTCATCGACTTCCGCGATCTCAGCAAAGACCCCAACCAGATTGCGCAGAAGGTTGCAGTCATCAATACGTTTGAGAGCAAATCGACAGATGCGATGCGGACAGGAGGCATGGCGAACTGGGGCCTGAGCCTGGGGCGGCAACGGCTTGGCATACTCACCCTGCACAACCATCCCCAGTTCATGCAAAACATTACGCTGCCTCGGCTCGATTCGCCCACCAGGCAGATTGACCTTGCCGCGCTGGACATCATTCGTGATCGCGAACATGGCGTACCTCGCTTCAATGAATTCCGCCGGCAATACGGATTGCGGCAATTGACCAGCTTTGACGACTTTATGGATAAGACGATTCCTGCGGATTCTGACGCGCACAAGCAACAGCAGCAGGCGGTCAACGAGCTGCGTCAAGTCTATGGAACCCACATCTGCGACGCATCAAAAATCATCACCGACGCGCAGTTGAACGAAGACAAAACGCCCATCAATGACTGCCTCGGGCATCCAAATGGCTCAGTGATTGACAACATCGAAGACGTAGACACGGTGGTCGGCTACCTGGCGGAATACACCCGGCCGCATGGATTTGCCATCTCAGAGACTCAGTTCGTGGTATTCATTTTGAACGCATCCCGGCGGCTCTTCAGCGATCGATTCTTTACGTCAAGCTTCCGGCCAGAGTTCTACACGCAGTTGGGGGTGGATTGGGTCATCCACAATGGCCCTGGGGCAGAGCAGATGGATGCGGGCGAGCCCAACGGACACAAGCAGCCAGTTTCCCCCCTCAAGCGGATTCTGATTCGGAATATTCCCGAACTCGCGCCTGAGTTGGCGCATGTGATAAACGCGTTTGACCCATGGGCGCGTTGCCGTGGCGAGTACTACACGCTCGCCTGGCAGCCCCGGCCCGGTGCCGAGAGCGATCCAGCTTTTGCGCCGCAGCCAGGGCCAAATCCATGCCCGGTTCGATAGAGAGGCAGCAGCCTGTCCACGACCTGCAGTCGAGTTTATGTGCAAGAGACCGGGCGCCAGCGTATTGGCTTATTCCATAGCAACCGAGTCGCCCAAATAGGCTATCCTGACGGCAGGCTTCGCGAACTTCCATCGACTTTGCCGTCACTGCCATGCAACTGACTCTTGATCAACTCGAATCGATTGCCAAACGCCAGCTCCTCGCCGTGCAGGAGTATTACCTCTTCTGCTGGCAGTCGGTGGCTAACCTCTTCCGCGCGCCCCATTACATCGCAGACATCCTCACCCAGGCAGATTTGATCGGCGTCGGTTCCCTGCCAATTGTCGTGCTCACCGGCTTCTTTACCGGAGGCGTGCTGGCATTGCAATCAGCGGCATCC
This sequence comes from Acidobacteriota bacterium, assembly GCA_025359885.1. Taxonomy (GTDB): domain Bacteria; phylum Acidobacteriota; class Terriglobia; order Terriglobales; family Acidobacteriaceae; genus Acidicapsa. The sequence continues at coordinate 45,162 of JANYDG010000114.1, read as the reverse complement.
CTGGCGCAATTTGGAGCTCAGGCATATACCGGGCGATTTGTATCGCTCTCGATGATTCGAGAGCTGGCACCCGTGCTCACCGGCCTCATGGTCAGTGGCCGCAACGCCAGCGGTATGGCCAGCGAACTCGGTTCGATGGTCGTCACCGAACAGATTGATGCGATGCGCGCCCTCGGCACTGACCCGATGAAGAAGCTCGTAACGCCGCGCATGCTCTCCACCGTGGTGATGCTTTTTCTGTTAACGATTGTCGCGGATACGGTTGGCACTGCCGGCGGTGCCTTTGTCTCTGTATTCATCAGCGGGCAAAATGGAACGCAATACTTCACCTCTGCCTACCAGGCGCTGGTCTGGGCAGATATTGCGCAGGGCCTCACCAAGCCGCTCTTCTTCGGCTTCCTTATCGCCACCGTCGGCTGCTACTTTGGCATGAAGACCACGGGCGGTACCCAGGGGGTTGGCCGCGCAACCACAGAGGCCGTCGTCGTCTCCTCGGTACTCATCATCTTTTCCGACTTCATTCTCAGCCGCGCCATGCTTTGGCTCTTCTCGGGAATCTAGCTCATGGCCCCTCCTCTCCCCACCAATCAGGCTCAGGTGAATACACCGATCTCTGCCAGCGATCAGGTCGTTGTGTTCGAAAGTGTGTCCATTCGCTTCAATGGCCCCCCGGTGCTGCAAGATGTCAGTTTTCAGATAGGTCCTGCAGAGACGCGAATTCTCCTGGGGCCAGCGGGCGTCGGCAAAAGTGTCCTCCTCAAACTGGCAAACGGGCTCCTCCGACCTGACTCCGGCCGCATTTTCCTCTTCGGTCAGGAGATTACCCACATGCACGAGGAAGCTCTCCTCCAGCTCCGCATGCGCACCGGCATGGTCTTTCAAGAGAGCGCTCTGTTTGATTCCCTCACAGTGCGCGACAACGTAGGCTACCAGTTGGTGGAGCGCAATCTCCCCGAGGAAGAGGTTTCGCGGCGGGTCCGTGAGGCGCTGCAGTTCGTCGAGCTGGGGCACACCTATGACCTGCTCCCGGCAAGCCTCTCTGGCGGTATGCGGCGGCGCGTTGCCATTGCCCGGGCAATTATCGACCAGCCAGCATTTTTGCTCTACGATTCGCCGACTGGCGGGCTCGACCCCGTAACCTCCCATACCATCAACGAGCTGGTCGTCAAGGAACGCGATGTCTACGCCACGCCGGCGCTCCTGGTGACGCATCGGCTGCAGGATGCCTTCACCATGGCCACCCACCACTACGACAGCGAACAGGGGAAAATGGTCCAGCTCCCCGATGGGCAGATTGACCCGAAAACAACCTTTCTGGTCCTGCACGAGGGCCGTATCATCTTCGATGGCTCTACCGAGGCGCTGCTGGCAAGCGAAGACCCCTTCCTCAAAGAGTTTTTGGCATAGCCAGGAACAGTGGTCGAAGCATTTTGGGGAATCCGAGCCGACCGTTCTGAATTCGACGATATAGATACCTGCGTCCGCGATCTTCGCGGGGGCGACCGTAGACGAGCCATGCTATTCGAACTCTCGTTCTACGAAACCTGATCGCACGACTCATCTTCCCCTCATCACCCGCCATCTGCTAACCTCAAGTGTTTTGGGGCTTCTCGCCCCTGACTCAAGGAAAGGTGCGCAGAATGGCCTTCAAATTTCAAGGCGTAGACTTTATCAACTTCGATTCCCTGCTCAATGAAGATGAGTTGATGGTGCGCGATACAGCCCGCGCGTTTGTCGAAGACAACCTGGTCCCGATCATCGAAGACTGCTTCCGCGAGGGGCGCTTCCCGCGCGAACTCGTGCCCATCATGGGTGAGCTTGGCTTCTTTGGCGCAAATCTGCATGGATACGGCTGCGCCGGTATGTCCAATGTCGAATACGGCCTCGTCATGCAGGAGTTTGAGCGAGGCGACTCCGGTTTCCGCAGCTTCGTCAGCGTCCAGTCGGCCCTCGTCATGTATCCCATCTACACCTTTGGCACTGAAGAGCAGAAGCAGAAGTGGCTGCCGGAACTTGCCGCCGGACGCAAGCTCGGCTGCTTCGGCCTCACCGAACCCAATTTCGGCTCCAACCCCGGCGGTATGACCACCCGCGCCACAAAAGACGGCGACGAATACATCCTCACCGGCGAAAAAATGTGGATCACCTCTGGCACCATTGCCGACCTCGCCATCATCTGGGCCAAGGTCACCGATGAAAATGATCGCGTCCGGGGGTTCCTCGTAGAAACAGACCGCGCCGGCTTCCGCGCCGACGAAGTCCACGGCAAGTGGTCCCTCCGCGCCTCCGTCACTGCCGGCCTCGCCCTCCAGGAAGTTCGCATCCCCGCAGCAAACCTGCTGCCCGGCACCGGCGGCCTTAAAAGCCCGCTGATGTGCCTCAACCAGGCGCGCTACGGCATCAGTTGGGGCGCAATTGGCGCAGCCATGTCCTGCTACGACACCGCCTTGCAGTATGCCATGTTGCGCAAGCAGTTTCGCAATGAACCCATCGCCAGCCACCAGCTCATTCAAGAGAAGCTGGTGTGGATGGTCTCGGAAATTTCCAAGGCACAACTGCTTTCACTCCACGCCGGGCGGATGAAGGACGCTGGCAAGCTGCCCCATGAAGTGATCTCCCTCGCCAAGAGAAACAACGTATGGATGGCGCTCGAATGTGCGCGCATCGCGAGACAAATTCTGGGCGGCAACGGCATAACCGAGGACTACCCCATCATGCGCCACATGATGAATCTCGAATCCGTAATCACCTACGAAGGCACCCACGACATCCACGCCCTCATCATGGGCCAGGCGATTACCGGGATTCCGTCATTCTAGTCAGCGCGGGTCATGCACGCAGCACAAAGCGGAAACGCATGTCTTCGCCGTACCACATGATGTAGTTGGTGCCCCACGAGTTGTTATACAGGTTGCAATGAACGCCTTTGCTCATGTCCGGCTGGGCGTTTTTGAAGCGAAGCGAGGTGCGCTCACCAAGCGCCACCAGCGGCGCGTCTACTGTTTCGACGGCCAGAGAATTCCCTGCTTCCGTGTAAGAAAAGCCAGTCGAAAGTGCATGCATGTGGCGGTTGCCAGAGGCCACGACATCAAATGGAGAGACAGGCTGGCCAGACTTCTCGAGGTTCCAGCCGCGGTTCGCACCCGCGATTGGGTTGAACGTAAGCCAAAGCGCCTCAGGCATACGATTGGCTCGCTTCTGAAACCAGGAAAGTTCGATGTGGATCGCGGGCTCATGGGCCGGAAGGAACAGCTCAAGATAGATTTTCTGCGGTGGTGAAGCGATCTCGGCCTGTGCTGCAGACAGTCCTGTAAACTGCAAATTCGCCAGCACTCGGTGACCCTCAGCCGTCTCTTCAACCTGTAAATCAGTCAGTGTTGGAAGCCATTCCCGGCTCTCAGCGCCGAGCTTGTCGATGTTGGGCTTGCCGAAATCCTTGAAGGCCCAGTCCGCGCTACTCTTCAGGTAATCCTTGAAGAACTGGTCGTAATCCGCCTGCGAAAGCGTCTGGTACACAAACAGCGCCAGGGGATGAGTCGCACTCGCCCATTCGCGGCCTGTACGTTTGCTGCGAAGGCGCGTGATTGCCCCGGTTTCAGCATCCATGCCCAGCAAAAAATCAGGGGTTTCGATCACTTTTGCTGCCGGCTGTTGAAGAGCTTTTGCAGACAGGCGCGGCTCAACCGGCTTGAGTTTGTCGATGGCTTGCTCCGCTTCAGAGCGCAGCGGTTCAGGCAGCGTAGCGATGCCGTCCACAAGGTCCTGCCGCTTCTCTTTCCAGCTGAACTGAACTACCTGGTAATTCTTTGTGGCAATCATCTTGTCCAGGTCGTCTGGTTTGAGATTGTTAAAGTCGAGCCACGTCTTGGTATCCGTTCCCCAGGTATGCTCAACCTCCAGCAGAACGCGCCGGAGCAGAGCCACATCTATCGCGTCACCCACATGCAACTTGCCTTGCCCGATCCACGATTGGCGAAGCCGTGCCACCTCGCGATAGCGCGCCACCTTGAGCGGATCGCTGGCGATGCCGTGAATCCATGTGTCGCCAAGCTCGCCGGTGACCACCGGAAGATGGCTGCGGAATGGAGCCACGGCGTTCGCAATATCAGTAAGGCTGCCTGCCACGATCTCTGCATTGGGAAAACGGCTGGTGAGATTGGCATAGATTTTGGCAATCTCTTCAGGCTTGTGCGGACCGCTGTTATCGTCTCCAACCACGATAGCAATCGCAATATTTGAGCCGGGAACCTGTGAAACACTGCCGTATCCAGCGTGATACATGACAGGAAGAGATGCGCCCTTCAGGTCTTTCCAAAGAAAGAGGGGTGGAACCTCTGCTGGCGTGCTCGCATCGTTGACGCCAATGTCGAGAAACTGGACTCCGTGGGCCGCGAGCGGAGCAATCAGGCCACGCGTATGCCCGGGAACATCGGTCATCTTGGCGCCGGTAGTAATGCGGCCAAAGCGGCGATCGAGCGACTGCGAAATTGCCAGAGCACCGGCAATCATCGACTGATCGAGCATCTCCGTTTGCCAGGTAAAAGGCAGAGCGTGCCACGCAACATCACCGCCAGCAATGGCCTGTTCCATGTGCTTGCGGTCTTCGGGCGAAGCCTGCTCAAGGTATTCGTAAAGCAGCCAGGAACCGGTGGTCCAGACGTAGCGGTGGCGGCCCTGCGCGCGCATATCGCTGGCGGTCTGGATAGCAGCCGGGAAATATTCGCTGAAATAGCGATGCACGACGTTTGCCTGCGTGTCGATGAACCCTGCATCAAAATGGCACTTGAACACGACCAGCACACGCTTGATCTCGCTGACAGGGACGGCAGGAGATTGGGCGTGCAACACCGAGAACGGGGCCACCGAATCAAGCATCAGGCCGGTGCCGAGTGCGGTCATTGATCGGAGCAAGCTGCGGCGCTGCATTTCCCTGTCACTGGAGATGAGTTTCGTCATAGACGAATGATTTTAACGCCCTGAAGCCATTCACCGAGCCGTCGAGGCTCTTGCAGGTCAAGCGACTTAACCCGGACCTGACTCTCCCAGCTTGGTGCGGACTTTCTGTAAGTTATTGATGTATTGCTCTGACCGCTCCGAGCTCAGCGAATCCTTGATGGCCTTGCGGTAGCCGCCCATGTAAACGGTGTAGATGACCGCAGCGGCGCAGCCCACGCCGAACATGAATCCGAGGATGAGGCCGAAGAGGGCTGCGAAGCCGAAGACTTCCATCGTGCTGAGCCCTCCAATCAAGAATCATGGCCTGAGACCGATTAGACCGCGACGACAAAACTGTCTTCGGTACGCGTGACGGAGTGGTAGAGCGTGTCCCGCTCCACCGGAACCCTGCCAGCAGACTCAATCAGATGGCAGAGTTGCTTGCGCGTCATCCCCTGCGGCGTAGTGGCGCCAGCGTCATGATAGATCTTTTCCTCGATGACGGTACCGTCGAGGTCGTCTGCCCCAAAGCGCAGGGCGATCTGGGCTATCTTGGGGGTCAGCATCTGCCAGTAAGCCTTGATGTGGGCAAAGTTGTCGAGCAGCAGCCGCCCCACAGCCACCTGGCGAATATCCGTGAGCCCCGTCGTCACCGGCAAGTGGTCAAGCGCCGTATTTTCCGGGTGGAATGCCAGAGGAATGAATGTTTGGAAGCCGCCGGTCTCGTCCTGCACTTCGCGCAGCTTGAGCATGTGGTCAACGCGGTCTTCATTGTTCTCGATGTGCCCATACAACATCGTCGCATTCGAGCGGAAACCAAGCTTGTGAGCAAGCCGTGCAGTCGAGAGCCATTCACCGCCGTCGATTTTGTGGTCGCAGATGATGCTGCGAACCCGTGTCGCGAAAATCTCAGCGCCACCACCAGGCATCGAGTCCACTCCCGCATCACGCATCTTGATGAGCGTCTCTTCAATCGAAAGCTTGGCACGCCGGGCCAGAAAAGCAACCTCGACCATCGTGAATGCCTTGATGTGCACCTTCGGAAAGCGCTCCTTCAGGCCCTTGACCAGGTCGAGGAAGTATTCAAACGGCAGGTCGGGGTGCAGCCCGCCAACGATATGAAACTCGGTCACCGCCTCAGAATAGCCGGAAGCCGCGGTCTCAAAGGCTTCTTCGAGGGCCATCGTGTAGCCAGCGCTATCGCCTTTAGTCCGCCCAAAAGCACACAGACGGCACTGGGCCACGCAGACGTTGGTCGGGTTGATGTGGCGATTCACGTTGAAGTAGGTAATATCGCCGTGAAGGCGCTCACGCACATGGTTCGCAAGCCAGCCCACAGCCAGCACGTCGCTGGTTCCATAAAGGGTGACGCCGTCGTCAAAACTCAGGCGCTCACCCGCCATCACCTTATCGGCGATTGGCTTCAGGCGCTCGTCGTGCGTGCGAAAAGCATGGCTCCGAACAGCATGGGTACGAAGAGAATCGTGGGTTGCTTCAGTCTGTGCCTGCATGTATGCTCCCCTCGTCTGATGATACTGGAAACTTGAAGGACTCTCTGGTTTTGACCTGCGTGGTGCGAAAAAGTGATGCCAACCTACCGCTGCACGCCAACCGGTGGCTCCATCAACACACCATCTTGAAGCGAAGCCGCAAAGCGTATGCCCCCTGCCGAGCGCGCAAGAAAGAGTCGGTAGCCGGTACGAGTCTGGCTAAAGGCAAACGAAGACGGTTCGATCGAATAGAGAATCTGATTGCTGCGGGAACTCACCAGCATGCGATCCGTGTCCGCGTCATAAGCCAGGTCATCCACATCGCGCACCGGAACTTTTTCCAGCCAGAACCAGCTCTCTCCCTTGTCGCGGGAAAGATAGACACCGTCGCCAGCACCAATCCACAGATCGCCCTCTCTTGAAAACGCAACTCGGCGAATGTCTTTCAGCCGCGATGGAAGCCGCATCGGTGCCCAGGTCTTGCCCTTGTCACGAGAAAACACAACACCTTCACGGCGCGCAGCCAGCAATTCCCCATCCCACACCGCCACCGAGTGGTACGCAGCCGACCCGAGCACAAGGCCACCCTGCCAGGTCGCGGCCTCGTCCGTGCTGGTGAAAATCCCGTCCCCTGTCGCAGCGATCCACACTTCGCCCGAGAGATCAAAGGCCGCCACACGCGAGCTCATCTGACGCGGAGGCAAAGTGATCGCTTCTTCGCGGTTCACCTTGTGGCCCGCATTGTTGATGGTAACGAGGCGGGTACCATGGTTGACGATGCTGCTCCGCATCACCCAGTGCGGGTCGGCGAATCCTTCGCCAGCTTCCAAGGCAAAGATACCGTGGCCGGTTCCCGCCAGCGTCGTTCCGTCCTTGGCCTCGGCAAGCGTAAAAACGTCGCGGCCGTCAAGACCGTTGGCCAGATGCGCCCAGCTCGAGCCACCATCGACAGTCATGAAGACGCCCCCGTTGCTCTTGTCATTGACAACTCCAGCCAGTATCCGGCGCGGGTCACGCGCATCCGCGACGAACGCCTCGACTTTGCGCGCCGAGAATCCGTGGTTGGATTCAGCGAACGTTGCGCCGTTATCCGTGCTCGCCAACACGCCCCCACTGTCAGTAGCCAGCAGGATGTGGCCCGTCTGCGCAGCGTCAAGGTAGATGTCATTGATTACAACTTCCGGGCCGGTCAGGGCCGTCCAGGTATGGCCTCCGTCGCGGGTCCGGTAAAGACCCTCGGTGGTTCCGGCATACACAACTTCCCGGTTGCGAGGGTCTTGCATCAGGACGCGTGTTCGTCGGGCAGTCGCCGGAATTCCCTGAACTTTGCGGAAAAGCTCGCCGCTGTTCTCACTCTTGTAGATGCCAGAGCAGGCACTGGCGTAGACAATGTTGGGGTGGGCAGGGTCCAGAATGATCGAAAACACATCAGAATCGTCGATCACTCCCTGTTTGATGTTCTGCCAGGTCTGGCCGCCGTCTTTCGTCTTCCAAGGCAGATGCCAGGTGCCGGCATAGAGGATGTCGGGGTTCTGCGGGTCAATCGCCAGAGATTCGACCTCGTGGATTTCCTTGCTGCCGACTGGGCTGATCAGGTCCCAGGTTGCCCCGTGATCCTTGCTGCGATACACGCCTTCAAGGGTACCTGCAGCGAGAATGTTGGGGTCAGAAGCTGCCTGCGCGAGGGAACGAACAGATTGGCCCTTCAGTGCGTCTACCGGCTTCCACAAGTGACCACCATCGTGGCTTATGTAAAGCCCTCCGTCGGGCCGATCCACGCGCCAGACGCCAGCGTACACAGTCTGGTGATCCGTCGCATCGACGACAATATCATCGACAATCAAGTCGTCGCTGCTGTCAACTCTGCCAAGGCGTGACCACGTCTGACCACCGTCCAGAGACTCAAAAATCCATGTATTGGTGCCGCCAAGATAGAGGTGCTGGGATTGCCCCGGAACTTCAGCAAAGGAACGTGCGTCGCCTCCATAGGGACCAATCGATTGCCACAGTGCTGCCGAGCTTTGCGCGACCAGCAAAGGCACTGAGACAGCGAAAGAAACGAATATCAGGGCCATCGAATGCCATCGGAGGAGGGTCCGCAGTCCGCCAGAAAGATGCTGCATCGCGTACAAAAAATCTCCAGGAATCGGTGATGTTGCTTCAGGGCAAAAAGAGCCGGGGCCGACCGGAAGAATCGGTCAGCCCCGGTAGTCTTGTTGCAACTTCATTCAGTTCAACCCTGTCATGAGGCGGGCAGAGAGTCGGCCCTCTGCCCATCCGGATTACATGGCCATCTTCTTGTGCATCTTGGAGTGGTGCTTCTCGGCGAGGGGCTTGCGCGGTTCAGCCTTGACCTCAGCAGAGACCGGCGTGGTGCCAGCTACGCTGAAGGATGCGCCGGAAGGAATAAGGTAGTCTTCGACCTTTTGTGAATCACCGGTACCCGTGTAGACCGCGACGCGGGAAGCATCGATGCCCTTCTCGGTAACCAGGTAATCCTTGGTGTTCGCTGCACGTTCTGCAGCGAGATCGACCATCATCTTGGCCTTCTTCTTGTTCTTGGGAACAACCTTCTCGTCTGCCGTCGAGTTACCAACAATCGCTGCGGTCGCATCGGACTTGCTCTTGAGAGTCAGAGCGATATCGTCGAGGCAGGCCTTTGCTTCATTGTCAACGCGGCTGGGACGCTTCTTGTCCTTGTCGAAGCTGATCGAGCAAAGGGCAGAGGCGACTGGCGGCGGCGGCGGCATCGGAGGAGCCTCAATCGTGACCGTGGTGGTCGCGGTTGAGGTCTGCCCATTGTCGTCGGATACCGAGCAGGTGACGGTTGAGGTACCGGTCGGCGCGCCGGCAGAGGAGTAGGTGGCAGACGGGCCGGAGCCGCTCACAGTACCGGCAGTTGCCGAGTAGCTGTAAGTCAGGGGCCGATTCTGCGGGCTAAGACCAGTCGCTGAGATCGCGCTGGTTCCGCCCGGCTTGATGGTCGAGGGGTTAGCTGAGCAGCTTACCGTCGGTGGCTCAAAAGCCTTGACAGTGAAGGTAGCAGAGCAATCAGCTGACTGACCGGCCTTGACGCCTTCCGTCACGTTGCCCTTGACGGTGTAGGAGCCAGGTGCAAGTGCTGCCGTAGCCACTGAAGCCGTAGTACCCGAACCCGTGACGCCAGAACCTGTCCACGTGTAGACGGCCTTCATCTTGGGGTTAAGTTCGCCCGCCATACCGGTGATCGTGATGGGCTCACCAGGGAAAACCGAAGCAGGGCTAGCCGAGCAAGCGTAGGTCACAGGAGGAGGAGGAACGATGGAGCCGATGTGATACACCAGACCCGTGCTCAACCGAACAGCATTGATGTTTGCGCGACCGCCAAAGGGCTTGGGCCCGAAGTCAGCGTGCATGTATTCGTAGTCAGCCTGAAACACGCGTAAGGCAAGACGGCCGCCAAAGAATGGCGTCTTGTAGTCCACACCGCCACCCGCCGTGAGCACCGGGCCCCAGGTGTTTGGCTCGTGTTCCGGCCCGTTGATCAGTGCGCCGCCAACCAGGGCGTGCACAAACGGGGTGAGGTCAGACGTGGGATAACGTGCAATCAAGCCACCCGAAATCGTGGTGAATCCATCGTTATTGCTGTTGGAGTTGGTTCCGCCGAACTCGTGGATACCGACTTCACCCTGGGCGCCGATGTGCCGGTTGAAGTAGTAGGCAACGCTGCCGATGCCGCCAACCGTAACTGCCTTGTAATCAACCGGAATCACCTTGCCTGAGTCCGGTTGAATCACATTGACGGTACCGTGAGGCGCAAGATAGCTGTAGCCGGCAAAAATATCCCAGCGCGACGCTGATGCGTCTGCTGGGGGCTTAGCCGCCGGCTTCTCCTGAGCAAATGCACCGGTAGGCACAAAACAGGCCGCCGCTGCAACTGCCAGAACCAAAGATTTGTTCATACGAAATTTCATACGTCTCCTCCGCAACAATGCTTGAAAGGCAACTGGCATTTCAAGAATTCAACTGGTGAATTGTGGCACCCGCATTGGAGCGGGCAATGATTCCTTGAAGTTAAATGCAGACATCAACAAAATACAGCAATTTCAAACTACCATAAGCTCAAATCAGCAGAACACAAATTTGTGGGCCGGTTGTCAAGTCTGACACTGTCAAAATCCTTGCTTGCACTCACGATTTCAGCCTCAATTTCAAATCTGTCAGCCCCGACCCTCATCCCAGATTCAGCGTCTTCCTCAGGCTCCCACGTTCTCGCTGAATCTTTTCCTGCAACAGGGTAATGGCATACAGCAGTTGTTCAGGCCGTGGTGGACAACCGGGAACGTAAATGTCGACCGGAATGACTTGATTTACCCCTTGAACAAGGGCGTAATTATTGAAAACTCCTCCAGAAGTCGCGCAAGCCCCCATCGAGATCACCCACTTGGGCTCGGGCATCTGCTCATACAACCTCTGAATCACCGGCGCCATCTTCTGTGATACCCGTCCGGCGATGACCATCAGATCAGATTGCCGGGGCGAAGGGCGAAATACCTCGGCACCAAAGCGCGCCAGATCAAAGCGCGATGCTCCCATCGACATCATCTCGATCGCACAGCAGGCCAGACCAAAAGTCATCGGCCAGACCGAGTTCTTGCGAACCCAATTTACGGCAAAATCAAGAGAGGTAAGGAATACACCTTCGGGCTGCTCGAAACCGTAACTCACCTCACGCACCTTGGCGCGATTCCTCGCACTGCTCTCGAGCGAACCGAAGAAGTACTGGTCTTTGCCAGTAACGTTCTCCTCCGATTCTCCACCCAGATACCTGTCCGGATTCCCCGTAACCGTAGTCTCTGACATGCCTCCAGTATACCCTCAGAGGTGCTTCATAAACACATTCGTTGGTCAAATTTGCATGTGTTTCGGTCGGAAGTGTTTCATTGTGCACACGTTGCCAAATCCGCATGCAGAGCGGTGCCCGAGCGAGCAGGCAATTGCCAATGGCCAGGCAACCAGAGAGTTGCCGTGAACCGTATCCATCGCAACGCACCAAGCTGACTCGCCGGTCCGGCATTTTGCGCACTGGTGTGAGGCACCCGCGCCAGATGCGCCGCCCATTGCTGCGCATAGGCTGCAGGATCTCCAACACCCGCCACCAGTTTCGCATCGACGATAGAAAACGTTCCTTCACTGACATGGGTAGGGTCGGTCACCAAAGTCAGCAATTCAGTGGTGATTTTTGCTTCGGCGCTGCGCTCCACCTCAGATTTCAACCCCGGCTTTTGCATCATCAGTTGGCGATACAATTCGCGGGCCTTCTTCACCTCGTTGATCGACCTGAGAAAGTGAAAATGGCGCGGCTCCCATGCAATTGCATCCTGCGCACGCATGCCAAACGTCGTGCCAACTTCCCGCTCGTTCAGCGAGCCGTAGGGCGGCGTGCCCAGCAGCAGGGCGTCCGGATATCCGCTCTCCCCTTGCTGCTCACGGTCAACAATCAAGTCCCATCCCGAATACCGCTCGCCAGCATGCTCCCGAGGGGTGTTGATCGGCTGCAGGCGAAACACCCAGCCTTCTCCGAGCGCAGCCTGCCACTGTTTACCAGCCTCGACATCGCCCTGCAGCATCACCCTGGTGCACGTCTTTGCCGGCGCACCAAACGCCTGCGCCTCAACGCTCGTGAAAAGAAGTAACACCAGCAATGCCAATACTCGCGCAATTCGTGCGTTTGCCGATTGATCGACCGGGAGGCCTGCAGTTGCCGGGGCTGCGAATGCATTCGTCATTTCACGCTCGATCCTATCAATGTTGCCCACCCTGCAACTTCCGTCAGGGTTGCCGAACTGGATGCTCACCTGCATCCATCCAATGTGGGATTCCTGTATGCCCCGATCTACCTGTTACGCTAGCAACGCGGTCGTTTTCACCAGAGGTTCCCCGTTTTATGCAAAAAATTGAAGCCATCCTCCAGCCCTCAAAGCTGGATGCCGTCAAAGACGCCCTGCTCGAAGCAGGCATCGAGGGCATGACCATTCTTGAAGCGCGCGGCCATGGACGCCAAAAGGGCCACACCGAGTTCTACCGTGGTCGAGAATATACGGTCGACCTCCTGCCCAAGGTCAAGATTGAGATTGTCGTCCCTGACGAGCTCAAAGACAAAACCGTTCAGGCCATCATCGGTGCTGCCCGTACCGGCAAGATCGGCGACGGCAAAATCTTCGTAACGCGCGTGGATGAGGCAATCCGCATCCGCAATGACGAGCACGGCGAATCTGCCTTGTAGGCGAATCCATGAGGCTAGCTCATCCCCTGCCTCAGGTCGTCGCGCACTGCGACTGGAGCAAAGACGCAGCGCGCCGCTGGATGGCAAAAGCAGTGCAATCTGGTGGGCGATACCGTGCGGAAGCCCCCGCTCTTGCTGGCGAGCTCAGCACCTTGTTCCAGCGAATATCTGCGACTCAATCAGAAAATGTGCCCACAGAATCTGTCTCCGCGCTTATAGGATTTGACTTCCCAATCGGCCTTCCCCGCGCCTTTGCAGACCTCCGCAAAATCCCCGCGTTCCTACCCTTCCTGCAGACTCTCCATCCCGAATCTGCTTTTTTCAACGTCTGCCGTACCAGGGACGAAATCTGTCTCGAACGCCCTTTCTATCCGCATGCACCCGGCAGCAAGAAGAGAGAGCATCTGACTGAGGGCCTGGGAATCCCTTATTCCCAACTCCTTAGAACATGCGACCAACCGCGAAAGAACCGCGCCGAGGCTGCGGCACTCTTTTGGACCATGGGAGCAAAGCAGGTCGGCAAGGCCGCAATCGTCGGCTGGCGTGACATGCTGACTCCCGCCATCCGTAGCCAATCCATCAAAATCTGGCCGTTTCATGGCCGACTCAATCAATTGCTGAAGCCAGGCAACCTCGTCGTAGCGGAAACTTATCCGGCGGAGTACTACCGCACCCTGTTTCAATCGCTCAAAGGCTCCAAAACCGACCAGGCCGTACGAGCCAAAGCCGCGCCCGCTCTTTCTGAATGGATCGAGGCTCGAGCCAGCCAGCTCGACATTGCACCTGAGCTGGCCCACCAGATCCAACTCGGATTCCCCCAGGGCGACGACGCTTTTGATGCAGTGATTGGGCTCTTTGCCATGCTCGATGTCGTATGGGGCCTCAGAACAGAAGGCGCGCATCCTGACCCCGCCGTGAGTCCTATCGAGGGCTGGATCCTCGGTCAGTCTTAGCCCCTCCGGATGGACCCGATTCCCCGCGCCGCACAAACCGTTTTTGAAACGAAGGTCAGTCAGCCAAACCGATTCCCCGCTGCAGCAAAATCCTCTTTCTTTCACACTCGCTTAAAAATTACTTCAATTTCGCTTATCCTCAAGAGGACCCTGCGACATCACGTTCTAAAACCTCATTCGCCTCCCATACTTGAGCCTTCTACGGATACATGGAAACGACTGCCCTCGTCCTCGACGACCTTCGCGAGCAATATAACCAGCAGATGGCGCTGGTCCGTCAGACATTTGACCGCACCGGTGACGGAACTGCGGCCATTCGTCGCCGCGCCTCGATCGTCGATCGCCTCATGATTGAGCTTTGGCGGCGCGCCTTCACTGCCATCAGCGCAGACGTCAACTCCAGGGTAGCGATGCTGGCTCTCGGCGGATACGGACGCAAAGACCTCTTCCCCTGCTCTGACATTGACGTCCTGTTTGCCTTCGCCGACGAAGATACCGAAAAAACTCTCCGGCCCGCCGTCCGCGCCATCATTCAGGCCATGTGGGACGTCGGTCTGCGTGCAAGCCCAAATTCGCGCACCATCAAGGAGTGTTCGCGCTTCGACCCGGACAATCTCGAATTCACCCTCGCGACCTTTGATCACCGCTTTCTGGCGGGTAACTTCGTGCTCTATCAAAAGCTGCACAACGAAACGATTCCAGGCGTGATCCTCAGCGAATGGAATGACATCGCGCAGAAACTTGGGGAGCTGGCCAGGGCCCGCCATGCCAAATACGGAAACACCATCTTTCATCTGGAACCCAACCTGAAAGAATGTCCCGGAGGCTTGCGCGACTACAACCTCGCCCCCTGGTTCGCCCTCCTTTTCCATCTGAAAGAAAACAAGGAGTGGCCGCGGCAGCGCAGCGTTTTTCATTCGGCCCACGGCGATGCAGAGGCCGCCTTTGATTTCTTCGCCTCTACCCGCTGCTTTCTTCACTTCCGGCACAGTCGCGATGACAATTCACTCGACTGGCAATCCCAGGACGAAGCCGCAGCCAACAGCATCGGCCTCGAAACCCGCGGCACCGCTGACCCTGCCTACTGGATGCGCACCTACTATCGCCACGCCCGCACTAACTATCGTCGCGCTGTCTTGCTCATGGAGCACCTGCCGGCGCCGGTCAGCTTCTACAAGCAGTTCAGAAAACGGCGCACGCCCATTACTGGCACCGATTTTCACCTCGACCAGGGCCGAATCGACATCTCGCCCACCGCCCAGTTCACTGATACCGATGCGCTCCTGCGGGTATTCGCCATCATCAGCAACCACGGTTACACCCTCACCCAGGCCGCGGAAGACCGCATCACCGACGCGCTACCCGTGCTCGCGATTCACATCCCCGAGGGGCCTTATCTCTGGAATTGCCTCCGCGAAGTCCTCCTCGGCCCACACGCCGCCAACGCTCTCCGCACCATGCACGCCCTCGGAATTCTCGAGATGCTACTCCCCGAGTTTCACGGCATTGACGCTCTCGTCATTCGTGACAGCTACCACCGCTACACCGTCGACGAACATACTTTCCTGACCATTGACAACGTGCACGCCCTGCGGCGTCCCCTGCAGGACTACGAAAAACGTCTGGGCACCCTGCTGCCTGAGATTGACCGCCTCGACCTGCTCCTGCTTGCCCTGCTCCTCCATGACACCGGCAAGGCCCGGCGCAACGCTGACCACACCACCGCAAGCGTCGAACTCGCAGACAGCTTCCTCGCCCGGCTCGACTTTGATATTGAAGAGCGCGAGATTGTCCGCAAGCTCATTCGAAGCCATCTGGAAATGTCCAACGCCCTCCGCCGCGACATCTTCGATAGCGAAAACGTGCACCTGCTCAGCGAAAAAATCGGCAGCCCCATGCTCCTCAAAATGCTCACCCTCATGACCTACGCCGACATCAAGGCCGTCCACCCCGACGCCTTGACGCCCTGGAAGGCCGAGAACCTCTGGCAGCTCTACATGTCTACCGCCAATTTCATGGACCGCAGCGTCGATGAAGTGCGCTACCACGTCGATCTCGATCCAACCCTGCTTTATCGAATCGGCTCCATGGTCCCGGGCCGCGAAAAGGCAATCCGACAGTTCCTCGATGGTTTACCCCACCGCTATCTCCAAACACGCCTGCCAGAGCAGATTCGCAATCACTTTTTGCTCGCCACCAAGCTCGATTGGGAGCCTATTCAACTGGAACTCAGGCCCATCCGCCAGTTGCTCGAGCTGACCGTGATCGCAAGAGACCGCCGTCGGCTCTTTGCAGATGTGGCCGGTGCCCTTGCCGCCTGGGGCATGAATATCGTCAAAGCCGACGCCTTTTCAAACGACGCGGGCATCATCGTCGATAGCTTCCAGTTCACTGACACTTTCCGCACACTCGAACTTAACCCCGAAGAAAAAGACCGCTTCGTTACAAACGTCCGCGAAATCCTTTCCCAGGGCATCACCGGCACCCGAGACCAGATCGAACAACTGCTCGCCAATCGCCGCCTTGCCACCCGCAGCGGAACCGTCAAGGTTGAAGTTTCCACCCGGCTCGAATTCGACTCAGATTCAAGCTCCCACAGCACGCTGCTGCAAGTCGTCGCCCAGGACACACCCGGCCTCCTTCGCCAAATCGCTCTCGTCCTGCACGCTCATGACTGCAATATTGAGGTCGCCCTGGTCGATACCGAAGGCGAAACAGCCATCGACGTCTTCTATCTCACCCAATACGGCCACAAATTAAGCCTTGAACTCCAGCAAAGCCTCGTCCATCACCTCAAAGAGGCTTTGAACAAGCTCCTGCCTCAGGGCTAATCCGCTGACAAAATGATGTTTGTCATCCTGAACGAAGTGAAAGACCTGCTTCTCCGTCTTTTGATCTCCTCAGACAATCCACAGTTCCCGATCACACCCCGCTTCACCCAACCTGCGGCCGCAGCTGCACCGCCTTCGTCAAAATCATGAGTTTGGCCGGCATCAGCTCCGGTCCCTCCCAGCCTTCCTTCACCGCTTCAATGTGGATTTCCCCCGCCTCCTTCGTCGCTTGAACGATTACCTGCGCCAGCCCGTTAAAGAGCGAGCGTTTGGGCTCCTTGTCAGACTGCTGGCAATTGGGGTCCCCGTTGCCCACGCCAATCAGCACTCCCGCGCCTGACACTTTAAAGCCAATCAGATTGCTCGCCGTCGGTACCGGCCGCCCCTCTTTGTCCAGAGCCTCCACCTTCAGAACTGCAACGTCTTCGCCATCGGCACTGATCTCAGTCCGATCAGCACTGAGCCGAATACTGGCCGGCCTACCCGTGGTTTCATGCTTCTCCGTCAGCACGACTTTGCCGCCAATGCTGCCTCGCGCTTCGATCACGCCGGGATGATACTGTGCCGTCCACTCAACGTGACCCAGGTGCGGCATCTTCTGGCTGCCCTGGCTTGCTCCGTTCACAAAAAGCTCGACTTCCTCGCAATTGGAGTAAACCCATACTTTGATCGCCTCGCCGTCCCTGCCCTCCCAGTTCCAATGTGGAAACAGGTGCAGGCTCGGCTCCTTCCCCCACCACGCCTTGTAGTAATAAAACGTGTCCTTCGGGAATCCGCACATATCGATCACCCCAAACTGCGAATTGATCGAAGGCCACCCATACGGTGTTGGCTCGCCGCGATAATCAAATCCCGTCCACGCAAAACCACCCGCCTCCCACTCCTTGCCCCCGTAAAATTTCCACCAGTCCTCGGCCGTCTGTCCCCAGGGAACAACGCCGTCATAGGCGTTCATCGTGTTGCGCAGCGGGTCATTTGCGTAAACGCCCCGGGTTGAGATGGCGCTCGAGGTTTCAGAGCCGTAAAGGGCCATCTTCGGATGCTCCTTGTGGTAGCCCTCAGGAAATTCAGCGTGATAATTGAAGCCGATAATGTCAAATGCCGTCGAAACACCCTTTTCATTGCTGCCATTCACCGCCGCCGAAACTGGCCGCGTCGGATCCAGTTCGTGGCATCGGCGCACCATTGTCGTCGCAATCTTCGCTCCCTGTTCCGCCATGTCGTCCTGCAAAATCCACTCCTCGTTCCCCACCGACCACAAAATGATCGAGGGCGAGTTGCGGTAGCGCTTGACCATCACTTCCAGTTGCGCCAGACCTTCAGGATTCGACGACATCTGGCGCGTCTCGCACATCATCATCACGCCCAGTCGGTCGCAACCCTCCACCCACTCCGGCGTCGGCGCGTTATGCGAAGTGCGAACCGCGTTATTGCCCATCTCCTTCAGCACACCCAGCCGGAAGTACTGCATCCGGTCCGGCAGCGCCGCACCAATTCCCGCATGATCCTGGTGGTTGCACGTGCCCTGGATCTTCATCGACTTGCCATTCAGCGAAAATCCCTTGTCCGCATCAAATACCACCGTCCGCACGCCAAAATTGAAGCGCTCAGCGTCAGAAACCTTGCCTCCGGATTCGACCGTGACAATCGCCGCGTACAGGTTCGGATTCTCAATCGACCAAAGCGCAGGATTGGCGATTTTTGCACTCGCCGTATACACGGCTGAGCCGTCCGACGCAACAGATTGCGCGGCAGCGTCGGCCGTCGCCACCGTCTTGCCCGCCGTGTCAACAATCTTCCAACTCACCTTTGCCGAGGCTGTGGCGGCGCCGTCATTTTGAACGACCGTGCCCAGGCTGATCACCGCCCCCGTACCGCTTACCGAGGCTCGTGCGTAGCTCTCCCATTTCCCCAGGTGCACCGCGTCCGTCTTGGTCAGCCAGACATGGCGATACAAGCCAGCCCCCTCATAGAACCAGCCATCGCCAAAGCTCGCATCCACCCGCGCAACAATCACGTTCTTTTGCCCGTATGCAATGAAGTCAGTCAGGTCAAAATGGAATGGCGCATATCCGTTGTCATTCCGACCAATGAAGCAGCCGTTGACCCAAATCAGCACGCTGCGAAAAGCCCCGTCAAAATCCACGCTGATGCGGCGGCCAAGGTCGGTCGCAGCAATATCAAAGGTCCGGCGATACCACCCAACGCTCGTTTCAGGGTAGCGACGGCCTAATGGCTTGAACCCATGCGAATTCTGCACGTCATCGTTCACAAAAGGCAGTTCCACCGCCCAGTCGTGGGGCAGGTTCAGGCTGCGCCACTTCGAGTCGTCAAACTTAAGCTTGGCAAATTCAAAGTCGCCCGTCTTGGCAAAGTCTCCCTGACTGTTGCCAAAACCAAGATCCCGCACCGGGTCCGTCGAGTGGCCAAATTGGAACTTCCAGCCAAAATCAAACAGAAGCCGTTCCCGGGGAGCGAGGGCCGGCACCGTCGCCGTAGTCGCCTCCATCAGCGCATCAGCATGGGCCATCGCCGAGCGCGCAAGCAAAGTTGAGGCAGAGAGGGCAATCGTCGAGCGAAGCAGGTCGCGGCGGGTAACAGTTGGCATAAAAACTCCCCTTCAATCAATCCAGTAATTCCGTTTAACCAGCCTGGCCCCTGCAAAACTGCAACAGCCTTCAGAGCGAGGCCCGACAGCATTTCCAGAAATTGTGTAGACCAGCACAACCACTGCCGAGTTGATTTTCCTCGAGAAAATCAACAGGAACCAATGGTCAGAGAGTTCACAGTATTTCTGAAAACGCTTGAAACACGTGCCAAATATACAGCAATCTTCTCCCTCCAGTAAACGCTTTCACCCAAACCCAACTACCCCCACCCAAACCCAATCCCCCGCCACTCTGGTACACTCAGTCTTGTAGACCGGGTCGGGAGAGATGGCCGAGTGGCTGAAGGCGCACGCTTGGAAAGCGTGTTTACCGCAAGGTAACCAGGGTTCGAATCCCTGTCTCTCCGCCAAACATCGATTTTAAGCCCTCCCAAGACATCCCAAAAAGCGCCAAAAGCCCCGGTAAACACTGGGGCTTTCGTATTTCTACGTCCAAAGCGGTACTATAGAAGCCAACTCTAGAGGGGGGTACTTTAGGGGGTACTTTTCTCAGGGATATTTAAGGGGGGTATTTTATGCCGCTAACCGATACAGAAGTGCGGAAGTCCAAGCCCGGCAACAAACCTTATCGCTTGAGCGATGCAAATAGCCTATTTCTTTGGATTACGCCTGCCGGGGGCAAGCTATGGCGCTGGGCCTATGAGTTCGAAGGACGCGAAAAGCTCATGTCCCTGGGCAAATACCCCATTATCACCCTCGCAGACGCCAGGGAACGCCGAGATCAGGCCCGAAAGCTGCTCGCTCATGGCATCGATCCGATGACCAAGCGCAAAGAGGAAAAGACGGTCGAGCGAGCGCAGATATACACTGGCATAGTTTTACTCCGCCCTTGACACCACCGCACGAAACACTGATCGTGACCTGAGATTAACTTCAAAGCGGTTATGGCTTCGAGGTGCAGTTCATGCGGGCACCTTGCCCCACGCACCATACCATCGGGTGATGAGTGAAAAAAGCTGAGCCGAGCCAAGTAAGTTGTGACGATGGCACTGAGATTGGAGGCCCCACGATGAAGTTTTTTGCGTCGTCTATGCTGCCTGTCCCTGTGTACTTTGCCGTAAGTGGATAAGGATAGACTGGCCGCATCCGATCGACCGTTGGTGCGGTACCGCGGGCAGCAATATCTATATCCGGAGTGCCGCGACCAAGGGGCAGCGCTGCCTGAGGCATACTTTGGGAAGTTCCAGCAATCGGCCCGCGCGGACCGTCAACCTGATGCGAAGCAACGAGGGCGTGCGGTGCAGTGCCCTTTTCCACCCAGGCCATCAAGACGCTCATCACATCAAAACTGAACGGACCTTCTCCGCCCCCGCAATGGTAGCCGCCCGGAAACAGATACGTTCGCGCAAACTGCTGAACCTCCTTCGCGCCCATTGTTTTGTTCAAAGCCTCGTAATACGCAATCGTGTTGAGAGGCGAAATATGCGGATCCGCCAGACCATGCCACAGGATCAGCTTTCCGCCAGCCTTGGCAAAGGGCGTAAGCTGCGGGTCGGTCGCGTCGTAGAGAGCGTGCAGTTTGGTAGTCGCCTCGAACAACGCTGGAGTGAATTCGAGATCTTGAAGCGTATAACCCGGCGGCGGGTTCTTTTCATAGGCAAGGTTCTTCAGTGTTCCAGTTGAAATCATCGCACTCATGATGCGATCGTTGCCTGGCTGCGGAACGTAGACACCAGCCCAGGCCAGTTCTGACCCAGGCAGTGGCCCGCTCAAGACAAGTCTGTCTCCCTCGGCATCGTGGGCACCCTGGTAGATAGCGCGTGCTGTCTCAACCTGTGCGTGCGTGAGGCATCCCTCCTGATTTGTTCCCATTTTGCATTCAACGACCGAAGGATCGAAGTGGCAGGAGAACGGATCGCTGATCAGGCCGTCCTTCAAGCCATCGATTGCATCGCAGGCTTCTAGAGCCGCTTGGTACAGGATGGGGAGTTTATCCGCAGTCAAAATCGGCTTCCCATCTACCCCGGTGTTCTTAAGCGCGTTCCAACCGTGGTAAAAGGTGTTCTGTGTGGTGAAGTTCATTGCCGGCGCACCGGCGGCAATGCCGTTGAAGTCCTGCGGATAGCGCTGGGCCTCCATCAGCGCCTCACGTCCGCCATCGGAGCAGCCCGAGAAGTACGAATACCTGGCGTCTTGCCCGTAAAACTGATGGATGAGTGCCTTGGCTGCAAGCGTGGTTACGTGCACACCGCGATAGGCAAAGTCGATGCGGAGCTGATAGTCCTTCTCTCCAAACTGCCCATCCATGCCGCCCGTGTGACCCATGTCAGTCGATGCGAGTGCAAGCTCTCCATGCTGCGCAGGATAGCAACCTTCGTCGTTGCCGAGATGGATGCTGAGGTTCCCGCATAGGCCACCGCACCCAGTCTGAACAAAGCGCTGTGTCCATGTGTTGAGCGGAAGTCGCACCTCAAACTTCACCATGGGCTCTATGAAGCCGGTCACACGACAGTATGGAGCAGGGCTTCCGTGCGGCACTCGTTCGGCGGAAGTGATGTGCGCCTTCGCACCAACTGTCCCGCTGATGTCTGCCTTGGCAAGCTCCTCACATGAGGTTGCCGGGGCTATGACTCCGAGTACAGCAATTTGTGGAGTCGCGGGCGGCGCTGTCTGAGCATTCTGTGCGCTAAGTATTTGCGGGGTTATCGAAAACATCGCCAACGCCGCAAACACCAGGAAGAACCAGTTCTTACGATTGTACTGACGCATCATCGTGTGCTCGATCCTTTTCCATCTAGCTTTCACATCTCCGGCACTGCGTTAGACATCTGCCGCTTTATCACCAACGCCATTGGTACCGCGAAAAAAATGTGCGACATCACGCCGCCGATGATCACGACGGGATCGTAATAGTTCGGGTGGTCCCGGGAGGAAATTGAGATGGCAATATGCATCGTAACCCAGGCGACAGCGGCGTAGGGGATGGCGACGAAGGTGGCCTCGTAACCGCGCCGACGGGCAGACGGCCAGAGCGTAGCGAACAAAACGCCCCAGATGATCGCGAATCCAAAATGGATGAGGGTTCCAAGAGGATAGGCCCATGCTCCAATCGCCATCTTGAACGCATTGCCGAAGACCAGCCCCACTGCATTCGACGGGATGCCGGAGAGCGGCAGCAAGTGCTGTGCTCCTACCCAGACGAGAGCTTCGTAGATCCAGATGGTGACTCCACCGGCCAGTCCGCCGAGCAGGCCGGCGTGTACGGCTTCCCGAACTCCGTTGGGGTTCGGTCGTGATCGATCAATGGCAGGCTTTTCCAGTCCATCTTTTTTGACGTGCATTACGGAATAACCTCCGACGCGAGATAGTCCGGTTGCGAGTGCGTTGTGGCACGGAGGTTGCCGGCAAGAAGCGCGGCAATGGCAGCAGCGCCGCCTGTCAGGACTGGTACCCAGGTCCAACCGAGATGGGTCGCGATGGTGCTCATCAAGAGTGGGCCGAAGACTGTCCCGAGGTTGCTGCCCTGCACGAGCAGCCCGTTGGTTGCGCCAAGCAGAGATGGTTCCGGGGCGTGGAAGGGTGCCGCGCCCATGACACACGAAGGCACAAGGCCGCCAAAGCAGGAAAACGCAAAGGCGCAAGCATAGAACGCGGTGAACGGCAGAGGAAGCACGAACATTCCGACCGTCATGCACGCCATGAAGATCGATGCGGTTGCAATGATGCTCGATCGAGAGACGCCTCGTTGGAGTAGGACTCCCGCGGCGAGATTGCCAATGATGTTGGAGGCCATCGCGATCGAAACCAGCCATCCGATTCGAGCATCCGGAACTTGAAAGCGCTCGTACAGGAGCGTCGGCAAAAAGCCCATTACGGACAGATGCTGCATGGTATACATGCCAAAGATGAGCGCAAGGACCACCGGGCCCCTGGCAGTCATTACGCTCTTCAACTCTTCCAGCGGACGACGTGTGTGCGCTCTTGCACCGACTGGTCTTGCGCCTTGAGCGAGCAGCCCAATCGCAACGGCAAGCACGAGCAACAGAATCGCGTTGCACGACCACAAAGCTCTCCAGGTGTGGTGCGCAAACACGAGTGGTGCAAGAAATGTGATCAATGCGATCCCGCCGGGCATGTAGGCAGACCACCCAGCGAGAGCAATTCGAAGGTTCTCGGGTGCGGTTGCTCCAACCACCATGGATGGGGCCGCGACAACCACCATCACGAAGCCGATACCCTCAACCAAGCGAGAGACCAGCAGCCACGGCAGGCTTGGCGCCAAACCGCCCAGGCCGCTGGCTATTGCGATGAGAACCAGGCCGGCGATGACAGTAAGTTTGTTCCCAAATCTGTCTCCGAGCGTGCCGGTGGGAATTGCCGCAAATAGGCCAACGATGCTGAGGGCAGACAGTATCCACGACGCGTTTACCAGCCCGAGCGAGAACGACTGGCGGATCGACGAAAGCGCGATATGCACCTTGCCTACCTGAAAAGCAGCCAGCACTCCCGCTGAAATAGCCAGGAGTACCGTGAGCCAGGATGTCTGCGCAGGGCGAGATAAAAGGCGATGGTCGGGCATAGTTATTCCGCGCTCTCAGGAGGCGTGCCATAGCTGTGAAATGTGCTGACTGTTGGCAAGCCCCATGCCTGTCCTTTGCTGCGCTCTTGCCGCGACCACACAACTGGCTGCCAGTCCGGATCGAAGATGAGATACCCGCCTGCACCAATCTCAATGCGGTTTCCACCCGGTTCGTAGAAGTACAGGAAGAAAGTCTGTCCGATGGCGTGTTTATGTGGCCCTGTTTCGATAGCGACTCCGGCTTCAACGAGGATATCGGCGGCGCGCAATACATCTTCCCGGCTGTCCATCATGTATGTCAGGTGGTGGAAGCGGCCACTTGCCTTGCTTCTGTCGCGTGTAAAAGCTATGTCGTAGGACTTATTGGTGGCAGCGAGCCATGCACCCATTTCGTCATCTTCAAAGACGATTTGCTCCGTCACACGCAGGCCAAGCAGATCGTGAAAGAAGAGACGACAGCCTTTAATGTCCTGAGCCAGAAGGTTCAGGTGGTCCAGTCTTTTAGGCGCGATTCCCAAAGGTCGGTACCGCTGCGGCATGTTCTTATAACCGGGAGTCTGGTCACCTACTGGTTGGAATTTCGTAGTCTCAAAGTAAATCTCGACGGGATGTCCATCCGGGCTTGCAATACGGTACGCTGGTCCGTGACCAAAGTTCTCCGTGCGCCACTCTCCCCTGATGCCGTGCTCTTCAATACTTCGAACGAGCTGGGCGAGGATGGCCTCGCTGCGCGTACGGAAGGCTACGTGACCCAGGCCTGAAGACTCTGCGCGCGTCAACTGCAACGTGAACGTCTCATAATCCGCCCAGGCTCTCAGGAAGACAGAGTCACGGCTTCTGCCCGATTCATGCAATCCGATGATATCGGTGAAGAAAGCGAGACTTTCTTCAAACTTCGAGGTGCGGAGTTCGATGTGCCCAAGATGCGCAATGTCTCCGAACTGCGGATGATATGTCATAAGCACCTTTCGCTATGAACTTTCAGCTTCTTCCAACGTGTCGTAATAGCGCATCCCAAGTTGTGCGAGTGTTGGCCTCATCACTTCGATGTCAAGACCCAACTCACCGTTCGCCAGCCGTTGTCGCTTCGTCGCTTCTTTCGCCAGCCGTTGACGGCATGCCGCCAGCGTTGCGTCCACCGCACGAAACGGGACCACGACAACTCCGTCGTCGTCGGCTACAACGATATCTCCGCCGCGCACAGAAGCGCCAGCGCACACAACGGGCGTGTTGACCATGCCGAGGGTCGCCTTGATCGTTCCCTTCGCCGACACGCAGCGCGACCACACGGGAAACTGCATCTGCCGCAGATCTTCGACGTCGCGGACGCCAGCGTCGATCACCAGTCCCGCCACGCCATGCGCTTTCAACGAAGTCGCCAATAGGTCGCCGAACATCCCATCGTGATTCTCTGCAGAAACAGCAACCACCAGGACATCTCCTGGACGGCATTGTTCGACCGCGACATGGAGCATCCAGTTATCACCCGGATGTACCAGTGCGGTCACGGCATTCCCCGCTATGCGCCCGCCTTGATAGATCGGCCGCATGTATGGCTGCATCAGACCAATTTTGCCCATCGCCTCATGCGTCGTCGCAACTCCGGCCGTCGCCAACTCCTTCAACAACTCCGTCGGGCAACGGGGAATCGTCCGTACTACGGTACCCATCTTCATAGAAGCTCTCCCGTCACCATCGGAAACACCCGTTGATAAGCCTCTCCGTACTTCATCTTGCGTTCCGAGTTGCGGGCTCCCTGCATGCCGCGCTGCAGGGCCACGCGTGTGTAGTATTCCCAAAGATGTTCCTGCGCATCCATACTCTCGAACGCCTTACGTTTGATGTCCCACACATCGCTAATGTCGAGAATGACTTGCGGCTTCCAATTGCATTGCTCCGTCTGGTGTGGCTCAAACAGAAAGACGGGGGGCGCACCTATGGCAGCCGTAATTCCCCGGCGCCCATGCGCTTGAGCTACAACACGCGCTTCTTGCGCGAAGCGCGTAGCCTCCGGGTGATCAAAGTTATACGGGTCTTCGAGTGAATGCGTCAGCACCCATTGCGGCCGAACGCCCTGATAGATATCGGCCATTCGCTCCACATCGTCGACCGTAGTGCGCATCGGATAGTCGCCGAGGTCAAAGAACTGCATGTCCTGAACACCCAGGATGGCGCCGGCGCGTTCTGCCTCAGCTCTTCGTTCGGTCTTTACCCGATCGAGCGTCATGCTCGGATCCTTCCAGAGCTTTTGGCTCTCTCCCTTTTCACCAAAGGTAAGGCATACAACCGTAATGTCCCAGCCCATCTCTGCGTGGAGCGCGATGGCTCCGCCAGCTCGCCAGATGAAGTCTGCCGAATGTGCCCCAACAACCAACCCAGTCTTTTTCCCATTGTGTTGCATTGCTTCTCACTGCCTCCGTTCGGCCAAAACCAAATCGTCAAAACCGTACAATCGTGCCGGATTGTCCTTGAGTACTTTTCTCAATACTTGCTCTTCTCCTGTAGCCTCCACGAGCAACTGCGAAAGAGACAGGTCGCTGCGTCTTTTCGGCAAATTCACATGCGGCCAATCGAGGCCCCATACACAACGGTCTGGGGCGACCCTCAAGAGATGCGTCATCACCTTCAGAGCATCGCGGAGGTCATCGCGTTGCTGAGCCAGACGATCGCCTCCGCTCAGTTTGATCCAGAAGACGGGGTTCTCGAGAAGCCAGCTCAGCAGTCCGAGTTGAGCGTCACTCTCTGGCGCTGCCATGTCGATTCGCGCCATATGGTCAATCACCACCGGCATGTCGCTTGGCAATCTAAGCCGTTTCAGTATCTCTAAATCGGCTGCATCAAGATGAATCTCGATATGCCATCCTAGCGGGGCAATTCGTTCGCACAACGCCGAGGCCTCCGCGATCCGCTGCGCTTCTGTCCGATTGCCGTATGCCTGCAGATGTTGTACCCAATGCAGACGGACCGCGCGAATGCCCTTGCTGTGGAAGTCCTCGAGCTCGGCCTCGCCGACCGTGTGGTCAAGGAGAGCGACGCCTCGTCGCGTCTTGGGGTCGCGCCGCAAGGCCGCCAGCAATACCCGGTGATCTGGACCATAAATGCTCCCTTGCACGAGAACAGCCCGGTCGATTCCGATATCGCGCCATACAGCCTCAAGCGATTCGATCGGAGCTTCTGGAGTGTCATAGCTTCGTTGCGCTGACGGGGGAAACGCATCGAACGGCCCAAACACATGGCTGTGACAATCGCATGCACCGAACTCCTTCAGCGCCCGCATCATGCAACCACCACGGCATTTGCTCGCAGGGGTCGCGGAAATACTGTTCCATCAAACAGGGCGCGCGCAGTGCGAACCAGCCCTCCGCGTTCAACCGTCGGCTCCTCGTCTGTCCCACCGATCTCCAACCTTACTTCGAGCTTCCCGGTGGGGTGTTCGATATCCATGATCTTGATTCGACCATCGGGCCGCACCGCCATTGGGTAAGCAATCGTTCCTGGCAGCGCACTTGCGCTGGCGACGCTCACTGCACCGAAGACTCCGATCGAAGTATGACACTTCTTTGGAATCAGCGTTCGCGTATTAACGCATCCGCCGTCAATCGGCGATGAGATAAGGCACATCTTCGGAAACACCGCGTCCGAGACGTCTCCGAGCCCCATGCGGCATCCGGCCTCAAGCCGTATGCTCTCGATTTTCTGCAGAGCCTCGGTCGCAGCTTCAATCTCCTGACAGCTCTCCGTCCCACGAAACCCGAAGTCCGCGGCAGCAAGTAGAACTACTGGCATTCCGTTATCGATACATGTGATTGCAATGCCTTTCACCATGTCGATTCGTTGCCCCGTTGGGAAAAGTGAA
The DNA here is from genome assembly GCA_025359885.1 of Acidobacteriota bacterium. Classification (GTDB taxonomy): domain Bacteria; phylum Acidobacteriota; class Terriglobia; order Terriglobales; family Acidobacteriaceae; genus Acidicapsa. The sequence goes on along the minus strand of JANYDG010000114.1, from coordinate 17,645 downwards.
CCGCAGACAGATCCTGCCGTATCCAGAAAATTGATCGGAATGGCAGCTGCGGTACCCGGTACGCCGGCAATAGCAGTCTCTCCCGCATACTCGACACGACCATTCGGGGTCGCCACTATGACTTCCGCGAGAGTTCCGGTATTGAGGGTCTTGATTCGTATACGTGTCTCGTCCGAAGTCACCTGAACCAGGCCGCGCTCAATGGCGAAAGGACCGACGCCGGCAAGAATATTCCCACAGTTGGGTGTGGTGTCCACAAGGGGCTCTTCAACGCCCACCTGGGCGAAGAGAAAATCAATGTCCGCTTGGGATGACGAAGACCGGCTCACGATGGCGACCTTGCTCGTGAGTGGATGGGCACCTCCGATGCCATCGATTTGGCGAGAGTCGGGCGACCCCAGAATGCGCAGCAGAAGATCGTCTCGCTCGGCTAAATTCGACGGAAGGTCGTTGACAAGAAAATAGGCACCCTTCGAAGTTCCTCCACGCATCAGCATGCAGCGAATTCCAGATTCCATGTCACACCTCGCCACTTGCCTAGCCTGGCATTACACAGTTGTATAAATGTGAAAGGCCAACTGTCAAGCTAGATAGCACTTCTCTCTTTTCGGCACGACAGGTCGCCGATTCTGTGAAGCGGCAAGACGCGGATTTTTGGCCCTTACTGTTTGGCTGGTGCTCGAAAGCCGGCGGCAGCGAACCGTATCAGCTCCTCTCGCGCGGCGTCAGGATCCGATGGATTGCACTTGCCATTGGAGAGGATGTGAATGCGGTGCGGTCCCAATGCTGTGTAGTAAATTCCTCCAAGCAGAAAGTGAAATCGCCACAAGACGTCTTCAATCTTCAAATGGGGCAAACATTCGCAGAACGCTTTCACGAAAGTTCGGCTCGTCTCATCGAAATTCTCCGCGACAAGCTGCTCCAGCAACATAGAGTTCTCCGCCAAGAGGATGGCTCGCAGTCGGGAAAAGCTCCGGCCCTGCTCAGTGCCTTGATTGGCCTCCAACGAGGGCCGAATAAAGGCATCGAGGACAGCCTCCACAGTCAGAGACTTTGCTTCCGCCCGGTACGCGTCCAAGAGGCGGCCGCGTTCGCGCCTCAAGGGTTCGCAATGGCGCGTATAAACCTCAGCCAACAGGCCTGCCTTACCGCCGAAGTAATATCCAAGCAGAGCGGAATTGACCTTGGCATTGTTCGCAATGTCTCGCACAGAAACCCCGTCGAAACCTCGAACGGAAAAAAGGCGCTCAGCGCTAAGAATCAGTTTCTCCCTCGAGGTCGCCTGCGGCGCACGCGTGTTCTTCCTCACCCAAGAGTCCTTCCTTTGTTGTTGCTCAGCATAATTCACCTGTTACGGACCGCGATTGACGCCACCCTAGACGCGGTAGCCCTTCCAGTCTGCCCAAAACTCGCCGAGTCACTCACCGACATATTATTTTATGTATGCCCGTTCATGGGTGTATACGCGTCCCGTGCTGGCTCGCGTATCGAAGAAGCGATCGCAAGATCCCGATGAACACGTCATTGCCAACTCGCAATTCCAGTCGCGGCAGTCCTGGAATCGGGAGTTGCCCCGTTATGGCCATCTCTGCATTGGGTCGGCAAACGCAAGCTGACTTCACAATCCCATAAAAAACCTCCGCATCTACACTGACCTACCCCGTTTTTCTCGACTTTAAATGGAGGATTTTCTCGTTTTTTGGGTCAACAGTTGTGACTACTTTCCCGCATCCAGTACTGTTATCAGCTTATCCAAGCTGTTTAGCCAAAGTATACTCGGGTCGCACCCAGTCTTGTTTCAATGCGACTGCGCTCAATTGTCCGCCACGTCGAGAGTCTGTCTGCGCAGAGCGCTCAGAATCAGAACCGTCTTCACGCAGCACTCGGCTCCTCTTCCACACCTGGATATGTTCTTCAGGATTTAAAGCGCTCGGTAGCATCTCTGGAACTCCGTATCCAAAGACTTCGACGCGAAGCGATCATACTTGTCCGGCAAGATGACTTGCTCCGCAAGAGATATGAGCTGTTGATCAGCATTCCGGGCATCGCACAGCTGAGCGCGATGCAATTGCTCGCAGAACTGTCTACGCTGCCGTCAGATCTTACGGTGCGAGAAAGGCATCGCGCATCAGCTGTGCTGGAAATCGTCACCTGAGAAGAGCGCTTTACATGCCGGCGCTGGTCGCATCTCGTTGCGATCCCTATGCAAAGCCTTCTTCGAAGGCCTGCTGGTTCGAAAGACAGCTCGTCTACAGGCGCTCATTGCTGTTGCGAGGAAGTTGCTGGACGCCATCTATGGGCTATTCCGAAGCGGCCTGAAGTACGAGGGGACAAAGCTGTTTCCGAGCATCACGTTGTCTTGACCGGCTCTTTTGGAAGCGCGCGTCTTTGGGCGCTGATCCGCTGTTCTACATCTGACCGACTCGCGGCCATAACTCAGAGTAGATCAGTGCATCGGCCTGCTAACTGCGATTGAACGAAGCCCTCCAAATCGCCGTCGCCTTCGCCGATTAGGATTTGAAGGTCGTCGAGATGGGGGCGTTCATTATGGGTGGCGAGGATTGATCATCTCCGGATATAAATTGGCCCATGCTCCATCACCAGATATCAATAATTCCCAAATTCCTCGGCTGGCCTCAGGGTGCAGGGAGCATACTGGGATCATGAAGTCAATCACCCTCCTACTGACCTTCGCGTTGAGCCTCCCAGCCTTCGGAAAAGACGTGCTTCTGATGAACCGGATTGGGCCATCTTCTTCGGAGCTGTATCTTGCGAATGCCGATGGCAGCGGCGAGCAAAAGCTGATTCCGTCGACCGGATTCGATTATCACGCTTCGTACTCCAGAGACGGCAAGTGGATCGTGTTCACCTCAGAACGGGTTGGCTATGGTCAGGCAGACATCTACCGCGTTCGCGTCAATGGAACAGGGCTTGAGCAACTCACCAATGACCCCGCCCTCGACGACCAGGCTGTCTTCTCACCCGATGGCAGGCAGATCGCATTTGTCTCGACTCGCGGAGCTACTCATCGTGCCAACGTATGGATTCTTGACCTTGCGACGAAACGCGCAACCGGTCTAACCAACAGCCCAGAAATTCAAGGCGATCCGACCAGGCCGGATGGTTTTTTTAGGCCATCATGGTCCCCCGACGGCAAGTGGATCGCTTTCGCGTCAGATCGCAATACGGAATGGAGGGGGCACGGTAACGGCAGCGGCTGGGAACATACCCAGGAGCTCAGCATTTACATCGTTCATTCAAACGGTACCGGTCTTCGCCGAATCACGAATGGCGGGATCTGCTCCGGATCTCCGAAGTGGTCTGCTGATTCCAAACAGATCGTCTTTTACGAGATTCCCGTTGAAGGTACATGGAACGCTCGAGTCTTCAGCTTGTCTGCAAGAGCGACATCGCAGATCGTGTCGTTAGAGATCGAAAGCGGCAAACGCACGGAGATCACTTCCGGGCCGGGCCTGAAACTTGAGCCACAGTTTATGCCGGATGGCCGCGTAGGCTATGCGGGCAAAGAACAGGGGATCGCATATTCAAGTGGCAAGGGAACATTCCCGGCAAGTCTTCGTTCTCCGTCCTGGTCCCCTACTGGAACGCAGGTTGTTTACGAAAAGGTGGACTACACCCCACGACCCCAAAATCAGCTCCTTTACAGCTGGGAGCCCCAGGACGAATTTTGTAATACAGATGTTTTCCCAAGCTTTGCGAAGGACGGCACACTTCTGATCACCAGCAAAGATGTCGATTCGTCAATCGTAACCATGAACGCGGATGGGACCAATCGGAAGACTGTCTTTCAAGCCGTTCAGGGTGCGGCGTTCGCGCCAAGCTGGTCGCCCGACGGCAAGCGAATTGCCTTCGGATACGGTGGCTTTCTGCAAGGGCGCCGAACAAGCGGCGCGCGGATCATACTTGTGAATCGCGACGGGACAGGCGTCGAGGAACTGACGCCTGATATGCCGAATGCCGGCTTTCCAAGCTGGTCTGCGGATGGAAAAGAAATTGTCTATCGTTCGTTCGCACAAGATGCGCGGGGGCTGCGAATCATCAACGTGGACACTCACGCTACACGCGAGCTGACAAACGGTGTGGACAACCTGCCGTACTGGGCACCGGATGGCTCCCGGATTCTCTTCACACGAGAGGATAACGGCAACTTTGACATATACACCATCAAGCCAGATGGCTCAGATATCCAGCGTTTGACGACCTTTCCCACCAACGACGCTCACGCCGTCTGGAGCGGTGACGGAAAGTACATCATGTGGAACAGCGGAGAATACGGGTTCCGCGACGAGGCTGCGCTCTACGACAATTCTTTCCAGCCTTATGGTTCCAACTGGATCATGAATGCCGACGGAACGAATAAGCGTCAGCTCACCGAGAGTCATTGGGAAGATTCGATGCCCTGTTTCGCGAGCGGCCCCCATCAACTGTTCCACGGACAGTAGAGGGAGTCGGCCGCGCGGTCAGAGGGCGCGGGCTTGGGCTTGACCGAATTCCTCGCGTTGTAGTCTGCGAAGACCTAGAAGCTATTCCCGAAGCCGCAATTCTCGACGGATGCGAAATCGCCGAGTCACTCATTGAACCGTGATCGGCAAGCGAAAATCGGATTCCGCCAGGGAAGTTCTTCGCCTACACCAGCAAACCGTATGCTTTCATGATCTCGCTGCGCTCCCTTTGAAAAGAGAAATATCACCTTGGTCGTTTGCAGGCAATCGTCAATCGATAAACAAATCTCAGCCTATCGAAACCTGCCTTCGATCCCCTAACACCTCCCGGGTACAGAAGAGTACTTAACAACAAACAAACCGGTATCAGAGCGAAAGTCGAATCTGCGAAGCTACCCCATAACGTCTATGTGATGGCTCTGCGGTGTGCCCCGCCCTGTTAGAGAGAGGCAGCGCTGCTTATATGAAGAGTGACCATGCTCACGGTTGAGAAAACCATGAACGGATACCGTTTGTTGCACACCGGGATTGACATACGCTCCATGCGGCACCAACCTCGAGAATTAAGTTAGCTCTCCCTGACGCTCCCGCCCAATCGTTGTCCAAACTAGTCAATGGATACGTTACGCCTGAGGAGGTCGACATCCGGCAATATAGAGCACTGGATAGATTGATTGCGCAATGCCTCCCGGTGACTCAGAAGTCCCGTCAGCTTGGGTATTCGCACCGTGGCTTACGGGACGATCAACCGGGAAAGGTTATGCTACAGCGAAGGTTAACTAACCGTTGACCCTGGTCCCTACAGTTTGTTCTCAACCGACCCGGCCCTTAGTGGCCAATGCAAAGCGTGAAAAATAAATTTGGCAGATTAGTGAGGTCGATACGGTCTGCTCAGTATTTACCTTGTATGAGCAAACATACACAGCGGAAACCTGCCAACCTCGCTGAGCAACTCGAATCCCACGGGACCGCGCTAACCGCATCGAAGCTTGCTACCATTTTGTGCATGAGCCGCACGACCATTTATGATATGGCCTCCTCGGGGCAGATACCTTGCCATCGACTTAGGAGTGTCGTGATACACGTACGCCGGAACCGGTGGAAGGTAAATTCCGCACACTCCCGATTCTTGCCGACATACCCTTCACAGACACGGCAGTTGAGTCCAGCCTGCCGCGCGAGGGTCTTGAGAGCTGCGAGCATCTTTGTGTTTGGCTGACCGTTTTTGGTCGGGAAGATCAGACCCTTGCCTTCCCTTCCTTCGCCCCACAATCTTAAGGAACCTCTGAAGAACTCCCCAACCCGCACTAATAATCAATCCCTTTCAAAAAATCCTGAGTCGGCACATACTGAAACCGGTTCGGATCGCTCTTCACCAGCGCATCCCCCAACGCATACCCCGTCGTTCCCCGCTCAGAATACGCATTGTCCTGAATCACGGTCCGGTCCAGCTGGTAATTCTCAAAGCTCTTGTTATATTTCGCATTCGTATCCCACTGCTGCTCTACCGCCGCATTATGCGCATCATTCGCCGCGCTCGTCGCATCCGCCCGTATCTGCGCCGCCTTCGCATTCGCGTGAATCTGATCAATCACCTGGTTCGTCTCCTGCTGAATCACCTGCCCATTCTGCCGAAAACTCGCCACAATCGCTGAAATCGTCGGCTCCTCCGCCGCCAGCGCATCCGGCACATTCGACGCATTGATCGTCAGCACCCACGCCCCGTCCTGCCCAGGCCGCGTCGCCCCCAGCCGCGCATGCATTACCTGCGGCCCCTTGCCGTCATGCATATCCAGCTCACCAACCACCCACCCCGCCGGCGCCTCAAACTGGTTCCCCGGCAGCTTTTGCTCGCTCGTCAATTGAAACGTCGGCACCGGCAGGTTCTGCCGCTCGTGGTTCTGCTTCGCCACACACATATACGCGGCCATCAGGTCGCCGCCACTCGGGCATACAAACACCGGCTTGTGAGCCATCTGCATATACTGAATCATCTGCCGCGACCGTGGATTGTTCGGGTCATAAATCTGCTGAATCATCACCCCCACATTCACCGTCTCGCCCCCCGGCCCCGCCGCATGCAGCGAACCACCCCCTCCGCCCGTAATCTTCCACCCCGCCGGCAACCCGATACTCCCGCTGCCATCCGCCACGGAAGCTCTCTGCAACGGCGGCACAGCCGCTGCATGCCCCGTAGCAGCTTGTCCCGTAACCGCCCCAGCCGCAGTAGCACCCGCAGGCCGCACACTCCCCGCCTGCCACGCCTCATTCAGCTTCTTCATCAGCACCGGCTCCGTCTTGCCAAACCGCGCCGCCTCGTCATAAAGCACCGCCGCCGCTGGGCGCGCGCCCTTCGGCATCGAAACGATCACCAGCCCCGACATCTTCTTTCCGCCCTGATTCTTCGCCGTCAGCGTAAAAAACGTCGCCACCGAGTCGCCGCCCCGCCCCTGAAAAAACTTCCCAATCTCCGGCCTGTCCCCAAAATGCCCATGCACCTTGCGCAGCATGAACCCCATCGCCCCCTGCATCGTCGTCTGCCCCTCAACCGGCCCATAAACCACCTGCCCGCCACCAGGGTTATCAATCGACTTCAAACCCTCATCCGCCCGCGCCGCAGTCCCCACCACCACCCACGCAAACATCACCCACAAAGCCGTCCCAACAGACAGCAAACGCCCGAAACGCAATCGATTCTCCACAGCCACCTCGCACAAATGCTATTCCAAAGCCTCACCAGATACTGCGCAAGTCTACTCCCAAACACCTCACCAAAACCTAAACTCAAAAAGTGGTGTACCCCGCCTACCCCGATTCTGGGAAGGCCTGGAAAGACCCGCTGTATAGATTGAATCAGATTGCTTCTTGGGTCCGCGGTAATATACAAATTACTGCGCCGTAGAAGCAGAACACTTACCGGAACACCTACCTTGATTCGCCTCCAGGTAAACCAGTCGCTCCCGAGTCGATTTACCTCCCTCCAGGCGTTGCGCCTGACACCGACTGACAAAGCTCAATGCGCAATTCCAATCCCTTGCACGGCACGGACAAGTATAAAAACCTCTACACCCGTTCACCGAAAGTGCGTGAGAGTCATGAAATCCGAGAGAACCAAACCAATGCGTCAAAATGCCACACCGCAACCATCGCTTCCTGATGTCTTGTTGCAAAGCGAGCAGGTCGGGAGCTTGGTTAAAGAATCCGCTGAAGAACTGGCATCGGTCAATGCCGGTATCAAGGCGGAGATCGTAAATCAAGGCTCACCGCTTGGGCTCGAAAGTGCGCTTGAGAAAAGTGAAGCAGTTCAAGAAAAAGTACAGGAAGCCTCAGATAAGTTATCCGACATTAACATCGCGCTCAAGGAAGAGGTAGATGAACGCCACAAGCTCGAGGGTAAGTTAGCCGAGGTCACGGAACAATCAAAAGCTGATCGCCATGCCTCCCTCCATGATCGCCTCACCGACCTGCCAAACCGGGCGCTGTTCTATGACCGGTTGGAACACGCATTCCTGTATTCCAAACGGCACAGCTGTGCCTTCGCTGTTATGTTCGTCGATCTGGATGACTTCAAAATCATTAACGATACTTATGGGCACGAAGCCGGAGACAGGGTCTTGCAACTCACTGCCGAACGGCTCAAAGAAAGCATACGCGGCGACGATACGGTCTGCCGCCATGGCGGTGATGAATTCAATATCCTGATCAATGAGGTTCGCAAAGAAACTGACATATCGTTGATCGCGCAAAAGATACTTGCAAAGATCCAGGCACCCTGTGACATCCTCATCCGCAATGTCGTGGTAACTCAAAAAGTCAGGGCAAGTATGGGAATCGCCGTTTTCCCTCAGCACGGCACAACAGCAGATTCGTTGATCGCAGGCGCGGACCAGGCCATGTATGTGGCAAAGCGAGCCAGGTCTGGATACTCTTTCGCAGAGTAACTGTCAGACACGCCCCAGCCGTCGAGTGCCGGGTGCCCCATGTCCCGACTTTAAGACATGGGACTCACCCAACTCAAAACCAGCTACTCCACCCCACCAACCTCAAAGCTGTAACTCCCAGCAGGCAACACAAACCCGCGCACCCCATCCACCACAGACGAATGAACACCCTTCGCTACCGCCAGCGCCACCCCTCCCAGCTTGTACCGGGCAGCCTCCGCATCACTCAGCGGCAACCACCCAGAGGCATTCGCCGGAATCGTCAAATTCCAACTCGCCGTCCCAGCCTTGATCGTCCACGCCGAGTGAATCACCCCATAAGGCGATGGATAGCTGAAGTCAATACTCCCCAGCTGCTTGTCAAACGAAGGGTGCAGGTAAATCGTGTGGAACCCGGCATCCGTCGTCGTCGTATCCACACCCGCCGCATAGCGATAAATCCAGTCCGCCACCGCGCCATAGGCATAGTGATTGTATGAATTCATGCTCGGGTCATCTTTCATCTGGTCGCCATTCCAGCGCTCCCACATCGTCGTCGCCCCATGCCCCACCAGGTATCCCCACGAGGGATACTGCGTATTCAGCAGCAGCTTGTAAGCCAGGTCCCGATGCCCGCTCTCCGTCAGCACCGCCAGCAGATACGGAGTTCCCAGGAACCCCGTGCCCAGCAGCCCGCGATTGCCCTCAATCTTGTCCACCAGCTTCTGCGCCACAGCCGCACGCAGATTCTCCGGCAACAGATTCATATGCAGCGCCAGCACATACCCCGTCTGCGTATCGCCGCCCTTCGCCTTCGCATTCGGATTGTTGATCACCCCAAACGGCGAAGGGCCATCATCCTCCCCGGCCACAAACCCATCTTCCCTCACAAAAGCCTTCACAAACGCACCCTTGATCGCAGCAAACTCCGCCGCATACTTCGCCTCATCCGCCGTTTTGCCCAGCGCATGAGCCATCTGCTGCATCAACGTCACGTCGTACGCCCACGAAGCAGTTGCTACCAGGGGATACTTCGTCGGACCCTCCGGTGAAAGCCAATCGCCAAACGGAGTCCCCCCATTCTTGATCCAAAGATGGTCAGGATTTGAACGCTCGATCGCATCCACATACTTGCTCATCGCCGCCCAGTTCTGCTCCAGCACCGTCGTGTCGCCCGTCTGAATCCACGACGTCCACGGAATAATCACCCCGGCATCGCTCCAACCCGCCCCAGAGTTTGCCGCCGTCGTCGAAATTCCCGGTGCAAAAATTCCAAACAGCGCCCCGGCAGCCTCAGTGCCCTCACCACTACCCACCTGCGTCCCGCGAATGTCTTCGGTATATTTCCGCGAAAACGCCGCAAGGTCCATGTTGTAAGTCGCCGTCCGCCAGAACACCTGCGCGTCCGCCGTCCAGCCCAGCCGCTCATCCCGCTGCGGGCAATCCGTCGGCACACCGATAAAGTTCGATCGCTGTCCCCACAGAATATTCCGCCACAAGCTGTTGATCATCGTGCTGCCCGTCTTCAGCTGCGCCGTAAACTCCGCATCCGTGTGGAACACCACTCCCTGCACCGCATCCAATCCAGGCTTGGACGGCAACCCGGTAAGCTCCAGATACCTGAATCCGTGGAAAGTAAACTGCGGCTGAAACTCCTCCACACCCTTGCCCGCAAGAATAAAGTGGTCCGTCGAGAGCGCTGTCCGCAGATTATCCGTGTAGATCGTCCCGTCCGCATTCACAATCTCAGCCGTCCGCACCCGCACATCCGTGCCGCCCGGCCCGCTCAGGCGCAGCTTCTCCACACCACTGAAATTCTGCCCCATGTCATAGATGTAGATACCCGGCTTCGGCTCCGTCATCGCCTTCGGCATCAAAGTCCGTTCCACGCGAATCGGCTGAAAATCCTGACCATCGATCTTCACGCCCGCAAGTTCCGGCGTGTGAATCTCCACCGCCTTCCAGCCCTTGCCAGCAAAGTGTGCCGCGTTCCAACCCGGCTGCGCCCGTCGAGCATCCTGCGTCTCGCCGTCGTAAATCTCCGCCTTCAGCGTCGTCGAAACATCCGCCTTCCAGCCAGCATCCGTTGCCACCCACTCCACGCTGCCGTCCTTATACTCAATGCGCAGTTGCGCTCGCAGAGATGGAGCCGCCGTGCCATACACATTCGGCTGCTGAAACCACTGCAACGGCGTCGAATACCATCCCGGCGCAAGCAGCGCCGCCACCGCATTCGTCCCCGGCGCAATCATTCCGGTCACATCGTAAGTCTGATACTTCAGCCGCAGACGATAATCGGTCCAACCCGGCGAAAGCACATCATCCCCAACCCGCTTGCCATTCAGGAACATCTGGTAAGCTCCCAGCGCCGTCGCATAAAGCCGCGCCGAAGCTACCTGCTTCGTCACATCAAAGTCTTGCCGCAGCGCCTTCACCGTCTGCGAAGGCCACGGATTTCCGGGCAGTCCAGCATCCGGCCCCGGCTCTGGAACATACGTAATCACCGGCTTCCAGCTCGCATCCTCACCGCCGCCGCTCACCCATCCGGCTGCCGGGCTGATCGAAGCCTTCCAGCTTCCGCCCGTCCCGCTCGCAAAGTGAACCACCGATCCATCCGCCATCTGCGCCACTAGCGTCGCGCTCATCGGCGGCGGATCCTTGCTTGCCATTCCGTTTGGATTCACGACATAATGCGTAATCTCAACCGCCAGGCTGTTCGCGCCATCTTTCACCTTGCCGGTCACATCCACTTGTACATACTTCTTCCACGGCAACTGCTTCCAGCCCGGCAGCGGAGCACCCTTCGCCACCTGCGCGCCATTCACCCACGCCGAGGCCACATCCTGCCCGGTCACAAACAGCCACGCCTTCGTCACCTTGCCACTCAACTGAAATGGCAACCGATACCCAATCTTCTGCTCCGCCGCCTTGGCATCCGCCAGCGCCTGAAAATCAGGGCTGGTCACCCACACCGCCCCAGCATTCCGCACCGCCGACTCTTCCCATGTCTGGAAGCCGATCCACTGCGCCTTCCAGTTGTCCTGGCCGAGCAGACCCGTCTCCCACCAGCTCGCGCCACTCGCCGGATACGCCTTCCCACTCTGGTCCCAGGCCACCACCCGCCAGAAATACCGCATCGCCGGAGCCAGCGCCGCTCCGCGATACGCCACGCCCACCGACTGCTCCGAAACAATCTTGCCGCTATCCCACGCATCCGGCTTCCCCGCCGTCAGCAGTTCCCGCTTGCTCGCCACCTGAATCTGGTATGCCGTCTGCTTCGCCCCAGGCCGCGCATCCGTCAACTGCCACGCAAACTTTGGCGCAGCATCGTCCAAACCCAGCGGCATCGCCAGATCATCCGTGCGCAGCTTCACCGGAGCACCCATCGTTACCGTGGCTTTCGCCGGAGCTGTCTTCGTCGCCGTTTCTGCAAAACTCGCCACTGACCCAGCCACCATCAGCAGGCCCGCACACACCACCGTCATCCGCTTCGCAATTCGCAACTTCGTCATCATTCCTCGAATTCTCAACTAGTCTCGTCCACCCAAAATCAAATTCAGCCCTACTGCTGCTCCGGCCCAATCTGCTGCGGAGTCACCGCACCAGCCTCCGCCAAAATCCCGGCTCTCGCCTTGCGCCCCGACTCCAGCCCATGCAGCCGTTGAAACTCCACCATCGCCCGCTTCGCCCCGTCCGCGTCCCCCGTCACCCGCAGCGCCCGCCCCAGCCGGTACCACGCCACTTCATCTTCGGGCTTCAACTCCGTCGCGCGCTTCAGATGCGGCACCGCCAACTCCGGCTTCTGGCTCTCAATCAACACGCCCGCAAGACCGACCTGCGCCTGCTCAAACGCCGGCCGCCGCTCCACCAGCGCCTCAAACTCTCCCCGCGCCATCTCCAGATTCCCCTCGTCATAGTGAATCTGCGCCAGCTCATACGCCGCATTCCCATTGCTCGGGTCCAGTTCCAGCTCTGCGCGAAACTCCCCCTCCGCCAAGTCCCGGTCTTTCGGCTCATGCGCCCCTTCATACTTCGCCAGGTACACCCGAGCCATCCGGTAATGCACCCCGGGCCGCCGCGGCTCCAGCCGCAACACTCCCTCAAAACTCGCAATCGCGTCGTCGAACTTCTGCTCGCTCTCCTGTGCCTCGGCCGCCGCCTGCAGCATCCACACCGAGTTCGGAGCCTTGTCGCGCAGTCGTTCCATCGCTATATATGCAAAATTGCCGTAAATCTTGCCCGTCTCGTACAAAACCTCACCGTCGTCCGGGAACGCCTTGTTCAGAGCCAGCCCCACAGTCACCGCGTCCGCATCCCGATGCAGGGCCGTATACGCCCGCAACAGCTCCAGACCACATTGCCGCCTCACATCCGCCTCTGTCGCGCTCCGAAACCCAGCCTCCAGCCCCGGCACCGCCTCCGCCGTCCTCCCCAACTCCTCCAGCGAAATCGCCAGCAGCGTCTTCAACTTCGTCAGCGCAGGCTTCAATTTCAAGGCCTTCTTCAGAACCTCAACCGCATCGTCAAACTTCCCTTCCTGAAAATAAATCGCACCCAGGTTGGCATAAATCTCCGCCACCCCCGGCTGCAATTTGCTCAGAGCTAAAAATGCGGCCTCCGCCGCTGCAAACTGCCCCGCCGCCAACGCCTCACTGCCCTGCTGAGCCAGCTCGGCGACTTGATCATTCTGCGAAGAGGATGCTGCACCGGCCGAGGCCGTCAGAGAGACCTTGTGTGAAAACTGCTGCGAATCCGTCTTTTCCTGGGCCAGCATCGCCCCGGAACCACTCCCCAGTGACACCAGCAGCCCTAGACAAACTATCTTTTTCACGTTGAACATGGCCGCCAGAATACAAGGAAAACGTTAAGGTCCGCCACAGCCTGAAAACGACCATGGCGGACCTGGGTTATGCCGCAACCAATTTAGAACACGAACTTGCCGCTCACCTGCAAGATACGTGCTGCTGCCGCAGAAGTGATCTGCCCAAAGTTAACCTGGGAGATGCTGTTCACCACCGGGACACCGTGCGTTCCAAACTGCGGATGGTTAAGCGCATTGAATGCCTCAAAGCGCAGTTGGAAGCGTGCCCGCTCGGTAAACTCGATCGACTTGTTAAAGCCAAAATCAAGGTTCGCCGTTCCAGGCATTGTCAGAGTGTTACGTCCTGAATTGCCGTAGGACGCAAAGGCCGGTGCGGAAAAGAGTGAAAGGTTCTGAGACGCATACTTGTTGCTGACGCTCCACTTCACGTTCTTCGGGTTACCCAGAACGTTGGCACGGTTGTAGCCAAAGCTGTCCAGAAGACCGCCAGGATCGCTCGCGCCCACATCGACAGGGAAGCCCTCCTGCAAGCTGACGATTCCAGTTCCTTCCCAGCCGCCTACAAGCGCATTGGCAATGGGATTGATATCATGACCAAACTTCTGGCCACGGCCAAACGGCAGCTGGTACACAAAGCTGGTCACGAAACGCTTGCCCACTGCGAAATCCGAACGCCCATAGTCGCGCGCTGGATCATGGTTGTTCAAGAAGCCCTGCCAACCGGTCGCAGCACCACCAGCACTCGCCGCGCTCGATTTGTCATCCAGGTTCTTGGCCCAGGTGAAGATCGAAGTGATCGCCATGTTGTTGTTGCGGCGTTCCACCTTGAAATTCAACGCATTGTAGTTGGAGTAGCCCACCCACTTGCTGTCCAGGTAGGTAGCGAAGTTGCTGAAAGGCCGACGTGCCTGCACATCGCAGTTCGCCGGAAGCGGCGTTACGTTGCAAGCTGCTGGGTCAGAAGGAGCATACGCCTGGTTGATATTGTTGCGGGCCAGCAGGCGGTTCCCTTTGTTGCCCGTATAGCTCACTTCAAGGGTCGTGTTCCGCGCAAGCTCGCGCTCAAACGAAGCAGACCATTGCGTCACCAGCGGATTCTTGGGCTTCTCCGAGATAATAACCGCGATGAAGCTGTTCGGTCCGCTCGGGCCACCCGTGATCGGCTTGACCGCTCCGAAGGCCGGGAACAGTTGGTCGGTAGACTTGTAGGTCTCCTGCCCAATGTTTTGCTGCAGATTGGTGCGGCTCACATAAGGATAGATGTCGCCCGAGTCGTCAATTTCTCGGCCCTCGACGCCGTCCCAGAACAGGCCGTAACCCGCCCGAACCACAGTCTTCGCATTGATACGATACGCGCCACCAACGCGGGGAGCAAAGTCGCTTAACTCATTTGGAGCCGGGTTGTTACGGCCACAATAGCGGTAAAAGCCATTGCCCTCCGGCGCCACACCGTCCGTAAGCAACGTTTTGTCCGCAATGCACATGCCGCCGGCTGCATTGGATACATCCAGCCAGCCCATGTGGTTCTTTGATTCCGTCGGCACAGAACGCAGGTCCCAACGCAGACCAAGGTTCAAGGTCAGCTTGCTGTCCACTTTCCAGTCATCCTGCAGGTAGCCTGCAAAATAGCCAAAGCGGTAGTCATGCTGGTTACCCGCCTTGCCCGGCGTGCTGAACGGCCCAGGCACAAAGCCTGCCGCACCCGAATAGCTTCCGATAAGGAAGTCGGCTACCTGGTCGCCCGTTGCATAACCGGCAAACGTGTAGTCACCGTTGAAGTCATCGGCCAGATCGCGATACAGGTGCCACGTGCGGAAGTCCGCGCCAATTGCAAGCGTGTGCGCACCGTGAATGTACGAAACCGTATCGTTGATCTGCCACATCGGGTTGTCGCTGTAGGTGTACGCATTGACAGGGCCGCCAAAGCCGCCAAGTTTCTGCCCATTCTGGTTAGCAAAGCTGATGCTCGAAAACGACCGCTGCGCATCAGTCTGCGTCGGGAAGGTTCCCGTCAGGCCAAGAGAAGCAATCAACGCTGCGCTCGCTGTTGCGCCGTTCTGCACTGAGTAGGCGTCCAATTGACCAATGCTGAATTGGTTCACAAGGTGAGGGGTAAAGCTGATCGTGTGCGAAGCCATCCAGTTCGCATCAGTTTCGGTAAAGAACGTGCCGCCAACCGAGCCCGAAGGAGAACCTTGTGAACCGCTGACGATCTTGGAATAGGTTCCACGACCAAAGATGCGGCCAAACTTGCCAAGATCCTGGTCAAACCGGTAGGTCTGCTGGTTCGTGGTAAGCGTGCCCAGAGACGCTACCCGGTAGTTGAAGCCGGTCGGGCAGGTTGTGCAATTTGGAGCCGGGAACATGCCTGCCCCGATCGAAACCTTCGCAAGCCGTGCAAAACGATCACTGGGAACGATCGACGCGAAGCCATTCCCGCCGGGGAAGGGTTTTCCCGTCAAAGGATCCATGACTTCAGTATCAAAGTTACCCGCCAGGTTCGCAGGCGAAGGTACAGCGGTGAAGCTCGAACCACCACCCGTGCTCTGCCGTTCGCCTTCATAATTCGCCATCCAGAACGACTTGTCTCGACCGTTGTACAGGAAAGGAATCCATACCGGACCGCTGGCTACATAGCCAAACTGGTTCTGACGCAGCTTCTCTTTCACCGCGCCGCCCTGGAAATAGCTCTTCGCATCAAAAGCATCGTTGCGGTCAAACTCAAACAACGATCCGTGAATGCTGTTGGTTCCGCTCTTGCTCGTTACGCTGATCTGGTTCGCACCAAACCCGTATTGCGCCGAGTACGTTTCGCTCAGCACCTTGAATTCCTGAATCGCATCCACCGACATGATCACCGAGGGCGTATTCAGCGCCTGGTCCGTGTTCAACATGCCGTCGAGCAGATAGGTGTTTGATTCAGGCCGGCTGCCGTTGATGCTGATGCCGTCGCCCTTGCCAACCCGCATACCGCCCTGCTCGCCGCCAGTCGTAACTGCACCCACTCCGGTGAAGAGCAGTGACTGGAAGTTTCGCCCATTCAACGGAAGCTCAACAACCTGCGTTTCGCTCACCAGCTGCGAAATCGCCGAGTTGTCCGTATCGAGTTCAACGGCCTGCGCCGTCACCTCAACCACTTCAGAAACCCCGCCCGGCTTCAGCGTCAGGTTGACACGTGCCTGCTGGTCAACCGTCAGCGTGATTCCACTCACAACTTCCTTTGAAAAACCTGAGGCCTGCACAGATACCTGGTATGAACCCGGAATCAGGCTCAGCACCGTGTAGTCACCAGTACTCGTTGCAGAAACAGTCGTCTTGACGCCCGTCCCCGTATTTGTGATCACTACCGTCGCACCTGGCACAACTGCGCCGGATGAATCTTTGACCGAGCCCAGAATCGAGCCGGTCGCTCCCTGTGCTGCCAGCTTCAACCCTGATCCAAAAATTCCGACCAGCAGTAGAGCCCACAGAACCAGACTTCTTCTTCCCATCATTGCAAGACCTCCTGAATTTTTCCTACCCGCTGCACACCTTGATTCCGATTCCACCATTCGATTGCGTCCTCCGGAATTGCCCGCACCCTGCGAATCCTGGTTGGGTTCACTCCAGTTCGAGGGGTGGATTTCAGTGCATCGCGACTCTAACGATTCAATTTAGGAATTGTCAACAACGAATTTATTTTCGAATTGAAATTTTTAACCTCTTTTTGCGCCCCTTTGAATTGGCTACGTTTTCACAGAATCAAATATTCCTGTCCGGTCTTTCGCCTCTCTTTCTGAGCCGATACGACAAACACTCCATTTTTGAATTTCAACCCTCTTTCAACACCTACTAAAACGAAAAAGCAGCTATATACACGTTCTCTATTGAATTCCACACCCACAAGAAAAACCGCCCGGCAATCTGCCCGGGCGGTTCCAATCTCCTCGTACCTCAAAGAATACTTCAGGCGTAACTGCCGCCGCCGCTCTGCCTTCCTTCGCGCTCGGCGGTGATTTTTTCCACATAGCCGCCCCTGCGCAGCGCGCAAAGCGGGTCCACCGGCAATCCCCGCGCTTCCCGCCACGCGCCAAGCAGAGGACGCACGTCCTGCCAGAAAGCTCCCCGGAAAACCTCCTCAGCCCGCACCAGTTCACAGCGATCCTGCAACTCAGACAGCTTCTCCCCATCCACCAGCGCCGACTTCAGCCAGAGCTCCTGCGCACTCATCACCGTCTGCACCATCGCCTCCATCTTCCCCTTGAGGTTATGGCTCTGGTCAATCATGAACGCAACATCCATCGGCAGCCCTTCCGCCTTTGCCGCATGAATTTCATGGAAAATCCGAAACACCTGGTAAGGATCAATTGAGCCCAGCGTCAGATCATCATCCGCGTACCGCCGGTCATTGAAGTGAAATCCCCCCAGCATCCCCGTATGCAGCAGCCACGCCACAATCTG